>CAZZZA010000011.1:0-43164 GCA_964658455.1 uncultured Lichenihabitans sp. | reverse complement strand
CTCGCTGCCTGCGAACAAGGAGTTCTTGCGACCGAGCGCGATCGGCCGGATCGCCCGCTCCACTTGGTTGGTGTCGAGGTCGATGCGGCCGTCATCGAGGAACCGGGTCCGTGCTTTCCACCGGCCGGGCGCGTAGCGGATCGCCTCGGCCAGCCGGCTGGCGTCAAAGCTGGACGTTGCTCGTCCATTACCGGCTATCCTGCGATCCAGAACTCTACCTCAGAGTTCTGACGTCCCGTCGTGTCAAACTGGAAATCCACCCGTCGGGAGTCAGGCAGGGGTCCAGGGGACGACCGTCCCCTGGCGGGCGCCGGGCGGAGCCCGGCACCCTGGCTAGAAATGGTAGGCCAGCCGGAACGCGTAGGTCCGGCCTTCCGGCAGCACCGAGACCGGCACGTAGTCGACGGCGAAGGTCGGCGGATCGAAGCCGTTCAGCGAGCCGTTGAACTGGCTGGTCTCCGGCGTCTGGTCGTTGGTCAGGTTCAGCACGTAGCCGGTCAGCGTCCAGTGCTTCGAGGCCAGGCCGGCATGCAGGTTCAGCACGTTCTGGGTGCCGAAATAGGCGAAGTCGGCCACGGTGCTGTACTGCTTGGAATTGAGCCGGTAGTCGGCGCGCAGGAAGTAGTCCACGTCGCGCAGCACCGGCAGCGGCCGACGATACTCGACGGTGACGTTGAAGGTCTCCTTGCTCGAGAACGGCGGCGACAGGCCCTTCAGGTTCACCGCCTGCCGTCCGTTGACGGTGACCAGGCGGGTCGACGCGCAGGACGGGATCAGCGCGCAGGACGCGCCGTCGCTGAAATCGTTGCTGCCGGAGCCGAAGCGGGGATCGGTGTAGGCGAAGCCGCTGGAGATCTTCAGCCCGTTGCCGATCGCCAGATCCTCGGAGATCTCGAAGCCGGTGGTCGACACGTCGCCGAAATTCTTGACCACCAGCGCGATCGCCTGCGCCGCGCTCGGCGGGCCCAGCACCTGCAGGTTGGTCAGGTCGGTGTGGAACACGTCCGCATTCAGCACCAGCCTGCCGTTCAGCAGCGTCGTCTTGGCGCCGGCCTCGTAGTCCCAGTCGGTTTCCGGGGCGAAGGTGCTGTCGGCGACATTGGTGGCGCCGCCGTTGAAGCCGCCGGATTTCGCGCCGTTGGCGGCGCTGACGTAGAAGGTCAGTTTCTGGGTCGGCCGATAGGTGAGCGCCTCGTTCGAGGTGACGTTGTGGAAATCCTTCTTCTGGAACAGGGTCGCGGTGCGCTGCTTCTGTTCCTCGTCGGTGTCGCGCACCGCCGTCGACAGGGTCAGGTTGTGCAGGATGTCGTATTCGCCGGTGATGACGCCGGAGAAGTCCCTTGTGCCCTGCTCGGAGGCGTTCAGCAGCTTGCCGCTCTGGCCCTGGCTGGTGACGTAAGGCTGCGACACCGAGTTCAGAACCTCGCCGGCCGGGATCTGGTTGCCGACGATGCCGAAGGTGTTGGCGTTGGTGGCGACGTGGTAATAGTAGTAGCCGCCGACGCCCAGACGCAGCGGATAGCGCTGCGGCGTGTCGTAGCGGACCTCGACGCTGGAATCGCTCTCGTTGGCGACGTCGCCGAAGAAGCTCTTCGCATTGATCGGGCCGTTCGCCAGCGGCTTGGCGCCGGCAAACGTGTTGTTGTTGCCGGCCGCGTACAGATCGTAGGGCAGGCCGAACTCGCTGCCGGTGAACTCGTTGGCGCTCTGGGTATGGATCTTGTTGAACCCGGCCAGCACGTCGAACGTGCCGAAATCGTAGCTGAGCTTGGTGTCGACATGCACATGCTGCACCCGGCGCGTCAGGCCGGTGGTGTTGGCGCCGTCCGATGTCGGGACGAACGGGCCGAGCTGGTTCTGCCCCAGATCCCCGCAATAATTGTTCGACGTGCCGATCGCGCAGTTCTGCTTGTAGCTGACCACGGTCGGCGCGTTGAAACTGTCGTAGCCGTAATACGCCACCGGGGCGATGCTGATATGCTCGTCCGGCGTGAACAGCAGGCTGCCCAGCACGTCGTTGCGGTTATGACCGTTGGAATCGACGCCCGATACCGGATCGGTATAGGTGCCGTCGAGATGGTCGTAGGTATAGGCGATGCGCCCGGTGAGGATGTTCTTGACGATCGGGCCCGAGGTGCTGAGTTCGACGATGTGACGGCCGTCGCTGCCCAGCGTCAGCGCCTCGTCGGTGTGCACGACGTTGCTCGGCCTGGCGGTGACGTAGTTCACCGCGCCGGTGAAGGCGTTGCGTCCGTAGAGTCCGCTGACCGGGCCTTTGACGATCTCGACCCGGTCCAGGCCGCCGAGCGACAGGTCGATCGCCGACGGGTTGGCGATATAGATGCCGTCGAGAAAGATCGAGACGTTCTGCGATGTCGCCTCGCCGCCGCTGGTGTCGCTGAGGCCGCGGATCACCGGCGAGGCGTTCGCCTCCTGGCCGTTGCTGTTGTAGGTCAGGCCGGGGGTCAGGAACGAGATGTCCTGCAGGCTGGTGGCGCTCGCCGCCTTCAGCTGCTGGCTCGACAGCGCGGTGATCGCCAGCGGAACGTTCTGCAGCTTCTCGGCTTTCTTCCGCGCCGTGACGGTGACCACCTCGACCGGCGAGTTGACCGCGCTCGTGCCGCTGTCCCTGGTCGCGGAAGCGGGCGAGCCGGCGCTGTTGTTCGGGTTGGTCGCGGCACTGGTGCTGCCGGGCACCGACTGGGCGCGCGACGGCGAGACGATCGCGGTCCCGCACAGCAGCGCCGCCGAAATCGTCAGGCAGTGGGCCATGACTCCCGGGCGGGGGACAGGCGGGCGATTGCTTGACATTCGTTTTGTGTCCCTGGTCGATGGATGCGGTGATGGCGCCGGGCTCTGGCCGGTCGGGGCCGCGGCTCTGTCGAAGCGAGCCTGCCGAAGCGGTTCCATCGAGGCAAAAAGAAACATCGGCGGACGCAACGATTGCATATTCGTGCCGCGATCGATGGATCGTGGCCCACCGGCACTGTCGCGCGCCACCGCGCGGCGAAGTGCGAGCCCCGCCGTCGCGGTATTCAAAAGCCGAGGCGGCGCTAACGGAGCGCCGGTATGGTCAGTGCAGGCCGGCCTGCAGCGCCGCCGGCAGCGTCTTTGGCCGGCGTGGCGGATTGCGCTTGCGCAGGAAGCGGACTTCCTCGTCCTGCGGCGGCACGAAGCGGGTCCATGGCGTCGCGCCGCCATTGGCGTGCTGCGCCAGATAGTGCTCGATGATCTGGCGGTAGCGGGTGACGTTGGTCTTGATGCGCTGGGTGTCGCCGGTGACGGAGAGCGCCAGCGGCATGCCGTCCAGCGGCGAGATCAGCGGATAGGCGATCGCGCCCCTGCCGGCGATCGACCAGTTGTAGCCGATCGACACGCCGCTGGCGCGCACCTCCTGGACCTGCTCGAGCACCTGCTGCGCCGGCGGCGCCTGGTTCGCCTTCGCGTGTTGCGCCCAGCGGTTGGTCTGCTCGATCAGCTTGAGCACTTCGGCATCCGGCATCAGGCTCAGGATCGCCAGGCCAGGGATCGACCGGCACAGCGAGACGCCGATGCCGGGCGAGACCTCCCTGGCGCTGGTATGCGAGCCCTTCCTGGCATGGACGATGTTCAGGAACAGCGAGTTGCGACAGGAGATCGCCGTGGTCTGGCCGGTCAGGTCGGCGATCGCCGACGCCAGCTCGCGCAGCCGCCCCGAGCCCTTCAGCACCGGCTGCACCCAGGCGGCCAGCGAGCTGAGCTTCTGGCTCGGGAAATACAGACGGGTGGCAGGGTCGTAGCTGAGATAGCCGAGATCGGCGAGATTGTGCAGGACCGCGACGGTGCTGGAATGCGGGTAGTCGAGCCGTCGCCTGATCTCGGTGGCGGTGGCCGGCTTGCGGATCTCGCGGAACAGCTCGATCACCTCGAACGCGCGGCCCACGGATTTGCTGATCGAGACGTCCATCGGTATCGCCTCCCTGGTTGTCGTCCGGCTATCGCAGTCCGGCATGTCTGCAAGGTTCGGACCACAAGCCTGTCGTCACGGGGATTAAGTCAATAAAAAGACAGGCGTCGCCAGCATGCGGCGCATTTTTGCATGATGATGCAAAGCCGGCCGTAAGGCGATGCCGCAGGCCGCGCCGGCCCTGCGCTCAATCGCGCAGCAGCGTGCCCGCGTGGCGGGCGATCGCCGCCGGCAGATCGACCGCGACCGCGGCCAGCAGCAGGTCGCGGTAGTGCTCCGGCTGCTTCATCAGCTCCACGGTCCAGCGATGCAGCGTGTCGGCATCGAACACGCCCTCGGTGCGCCGCAGCGCCGCCTGCCGGGTCGCATACCAGGGCGCATACACCTCGCCGTCGCGCAGCATCGCCCAGGCCTTGTACCAGTGCGTGCCCTGCGGCTCGATCGCCAGCGGCGGCGCCAGCAGGTCCGGGTCGACGCCGGTCGCCGGTATCGCGCCGCGCAGCCGCAGCACGCCAGCCCTGGGCCCCGCCCGCGCCGCCAGCGCCAGCGCGATCGCCGCACTCCAGCCATGGGCCTCGATGTCGAACCCCTCGATGCCCAGCGCGTCCAGCAGGCCGAGCAGCGCGGCGGCGAAGCCGGCGACGGTGGGCGGTCCGGCCAGCGGATCGGAATCGCCGCATCCAGGCAGGTCGGGGGCGACGATGGTGCGGCCGGCGGCGCGCAGCGCCGGCTCGTGCGCCCAGGAGGTGCGGAACAGGTCGTGTAGCAGCAGCAGCGGCCGGGTGCCGGCGATGTGGGCGACGCGCACCAGGCACTGAGCGCCGGCCGGCCCGACCATCAGCCGCCGCAGGCCCGACGCCTCCAGCCTGACCGCCGGCACCGCGGGCGCCGGCCGCGCGGCGGCGAAGCCGAGCAGCCCGTCGCGGATCGCCGCCATGTACGCCGCTGGGTCGTTCGACGGCAGGCGACGCACGGGCTGGTCGTCGCGCAGCGCCGGGAAGCGGTCGAGATGCGGGTAGAGCATGTCGTTGCCGGTGGCGAAGCACAGCGCCGGCGGGACCAGCCCGGCGAGCGCCCGCAGCCCGTGCGGCGCGTAGCGCCAGGCCGCCTCGTACGGCGCGCGGTAGGCGTTGCCGGCGCGCAGCAGCATCATCATCCAGCGCTGCACCGGCGCGCCGCCCTCGATGGTGCCGGTCATGTGCCGGGACGGGTGGCGCCGGGTCCAGGGAAACCAGATGAACTGGTCGCGCAGCCTGGTCCAGATCGCGCTGAAATGCCCGCCCAGCTCGGACGGCTCCACCGCCATCAGGTAGCCAGGCAGCAGGTCGGCGCATTCCGCCTCGGTGAACAGCGGCAGCCCGTCCAGCACCAGCCCGGTCACCAGCTCAGGATGGCGATAGGCGAGTTCGAGCGCCACGCAGGCGCCGGTATGGGTGCCGAACACCGGCAGCGGCCCCAGCCCCAGCGCGACGACGAAGGCGGCGACGGCGTCGGCGATGTCGGCAATGCCGATCGCCTCCAGCGCCAGCGGCTGGGAATCGCCGAAACCGGGCGAGTCCGGGGCGAAGCAGGTGAAATCCCGTTCGAGCCCCTGCATCACCGGCAGCAGGAACTCCGAACTGGCCGGCGAGGAATGGATCAGCAGCGCCGGCGGCCCGTCGCCGTGCCGCCTATAGAACACGCTCCTGCCGTCGAGCGTCGCGAAATGCCGCGTGGCCATCGCCCGGCTCGCCCGCCGGCCGTCGGTCAGGCCTTGCGCGCGCCGGCGAAGGTGACGGGCGGCAACTGGCCCTTGAGATAGACCGCCTCGCGGGTGCCGGTGAAGAAGTTCTCCTCCGGGAAGCCGGCCTCGGTGAAGTCGCGCTTGTAGTCGAGCTTGCGCATGCCGACGGAGAACGGCTCGTTGGCGTTGTAGGTGAACCAGCTGTTGATGAACTGCGCCCAGGGCTCCTGGCTCGGCACGTAGCCGTCATGCAGCATGATGCCGCCCGGCGCCAGGATGCGGTGCGCCTCGCGGAACATCGCCCGGTTCACCTCGAACGGGCACTCATGGATCAGCAGCATCGAACTGACGATATCGAAGAACCCGTCCGGGAAGTCGGTCGCCGACGCATCCTGCTGCGAGAAATGCGCCGCCACGCCGAGCGCCTCGGCGCGGGCATGGGCGTAGCGCACGGTCGGCGCGCCGACATCGATGCCGTAGATCTCGGCGTCCGGGTAGATCTCCTTCCACGGCAGGGTGGTGAAGCCGGGGCCGCAGCCGAGATCGAGGATCCGCTTCGGCGCCAGCGCCGGGAACCGCTCCCTGGTGAAGCGCGCGGTGGCCTGGCCCAGCCCGTCATTGCGCTCGCCGAGGCCGCCGAACGCGAACACATAGACGCCGCGGTCGTAGAGCGCCCCCGCGGTCACGTCGCCGTCGCTGAGTTCGGTCTGGAAGTTGCCGGGCATGGCATGGATGTCCACCGCCTCGATGTAGTCCGGCATCCTCATCTCCGGGTTCACCCGGAGCGAGCCTAGCTTCGCCGGCTGCGCCGCCACCTGCTTGAGCGCGTCGCTCTGCCGCGCGATCGATTCCGACACCGTGTCCCACATGATCTCCTGGGTGGTGCGGCCGAGCAGGCAGCTCGCGCGGTAGAAGAACGTCTCCTCCATCAGCGAGACGATCTCCTGGCGCGATTGCGGCGCCCGGCCGACCCGTTGCTCGAATTCCGGCAGCTTGGCCTCACGATACAGCTCGGTATTGGCCGGCCAGAGCTGGGTGGTGAAGAAGCGCCGCATGGTGGCGGCGAATTCCTGGCGGCCGAACTCGTCATGGTCGGCAACGGGGAGGGCCGCATGCTGATACTGAAACATCGAGACGTTCCTTGTCCTTCAGGCCGCGTTGCCGGTGACGGGGGCTTGCTCGGCGAGAACCTTGGCGATCTCGCGGTCGTTGGCGTCCTCGCGGATCGCGTCGACCTCCTCCATCACCACCCGGTAGACCCGCTTGAGCATCGCCTCGCGCCTGGCCTCGCGGATCGCCTGCCGTTCCGTGGTCAGGGTGAAGCCTTCGACCGCCGCATGGGTCGCAACCGTGCCAGCCTCTGCCAGCGCCTCGTGCGTGTCCAGGCGGTCGCGCAGCGTCGAGACCTCGCCGACCAGGGCGGTCAGCATCATCATCACCCGATCCAGGTCCGGGCTCTCCAGATATTGCGGCCGCCGCGGCCCCTTGGCGACGCGCTTGCGGCTGAGCTGGCCGGGAAGAGGCGCAAGAGCCATGCTGAGACGTTCCCATCGTGCCTTGGGTTGGACCGAGACGCCCTTGTAGCCGCTTCGCGCGGCCTCCTCCCAGACGCGGCCTTGCGATTGCATCAATAGGACATGGCGCGGCGTCCTGGTTGCTGCAACGTGGGCCGGCCCGCATTGCTCGGCTCCCGATCGAGCAGGACGGAGCGCGCAGTGGACGGGTTGGCCGACATCGAGAACCAGGCCGGCATCTGCCGGATCACCTGCGGCTGGCGCAAGCCGGGGCTGCGGCTGGACGCGGTGCGCCGCTACTGGCGCGACGTGCACTCGCCGGCGATCGCCAGGCGCGCCGGCATCTGGGACTACCGGCATTTCCAGTTCGCCCCGGTCGCGCCCGGGCTGCTGCCGGCGGTGCCGGGCATCGGCCTGGCGGCGCCGGACGACGCCCAGCTGCAATGGCTGTCCGACGTGCGCTACCGCGACGAGGCGGCGCTGGCCCGCTTCGGCACCTCGCCGGAGGGCGAGGCCAGGACCCTGCTGCTGCAGGACATCGAGAAGATCGTCGACCAGAGCACCACCTACAAATCCACCGGCGGCGATGCGCGCACCCTGCTCGACACCACCGTCGCCGCGCCGCAGGGGCCGCCGTCGCTGCCGCGCCATGCGCTGTTCTTCCGCAGCCGTACCGGCGAGGCCGATTTCCGCGCCGCGCTGCGCCGTCTCGCCGCGCGCTGGGCCGGGCTGGACGGGGTGCGGCGGCTGCGGCTGTCGCTGCTCGACGCGCCGGACATGGAGGCGGAGAAGCGCGGCGGCTACCCGATCAAGACCCATCCGGTCGAGCGCCAGTACCAGGCCTGGATCGACCTGGTGCTGCAGGACGCCTCGGTCGGCGCCACCCTGCTCGACCCGGCGGACCAGGAGCGGCTGGCGGACAGCGTCGCCGAGATCCATTGCTACCCGGTCGATGTCGCCTACTGCTTCAACTACGAGGGCCGGCCGACCCTGGTCGGGCTGCGCGGCTATCCGGCCTGGGAGGCGATCGAGGGCATCGACGCCGGCCACGCCAAGGGCCTGGCGCTGCTGCGCTTCATGTATGGCGACCACGCCCAGGAGGGGCTGCAGACATGAGTGCGGCCGCCCTGCCGGCCAGCGTCTCGGAGCGGCTGGTCGCCTTCATGCGCGCGCAAGCGGCGCGCGGCGTGCCGCCGCCGGTGCTGCACGAGGCGCTGCGGCTGCTGATCAACCAGCTCAAGGCCTCGGTCAGCGCCACCACCCATCCGGCGATCCACACGCTGCACGAATGGGCGATCGCCGACGGCTACGGCGAACGCAGCGCCGCGATCCTCTGGTTCGGCGACCGCGCCACGCCGGAGCAGGCCGCGGTGATCAACGGCGCCTTGTTCGAGGTGCTGGATTTCAACGACACCTACATCCCCACCTTCATGCACGCGACCTCCGGGGTGCTGCCGGCGGTGCTCGCCGCCGCCGAGGAGACCGGCGCCAGCGGCCGGGCGATGCAGCAGGCGCTGGCGCTCGGCATCGAGGTCGAGCTGGCCTGCGCCACCATCCTGATGCCGACCGGCTATTATCGCGGCTTCGTGCCGGGCGGGCTGGTGGGCGCGATCGGCGGCGCGGCCGCCTGCGGCCTGCTCTACGGGCTAGACGACGCGCAGCTGCGCGCCGCGCTGGGGCTGGCGATGTGCACCGCGTTCGGCACCTACGAGTCGGTCGGCAGCGACACCTTGCCGACCATCATGGGCCTGGTGGCCCGCAACGGGCTGACCGCCGCCCGGCTGGCGGCGCTGGGCATCACCGCGCCGCGCACCGCCTTCGAGGGCGACAAGGGCATGCTGGCCAGCCATTCCGACGAGCCGGCGGCGAAGATCGAGACCGTGCTGGCCAGCCTGGAAGCGCCGGCCGACGCGGACTGGCGGATCTTCGGCAACACCTACAAGACCGTCCCCACCGAGACCATCACCCACGCGCCGATCGAATGCGTGCTGGACATCCTTTCGCGCGCCGACGGGCGGCGGATCGATCGCATGGTGTTCGGCGTCGAGGCGATCGTGGTCAGGATCGCCGACGAGCGCCGCGACCGGTTCGGCCTGCCGTCGAGCGAACTCGAGGCCAGGTTCGACCTGCGCTTCTGCGCCGCCGCCGCCTGGGTGCGCGGCCGCTTCACCCTGGCCGAGATGCAGCAGGCCGCCTACACCGACCCGGCGATCCTGGCGCTGCGCGAGCGCGTCGCGCTGGAGCCGGACCCGGCGCACCGGACCTTCGACGGCGCCTCGCTGCGGGTGGAGTTCACCGACGGCAGCAGCGAATATTGCATCGTCCCGGCATTCCTCGGCACCCCCGGCAACCGGCTCAGCGACGCCGAACTGTCGGATCTGCTGCGGCGGTCGGCGTCGCCGCTGCTGCCGCCGGACGCGATCGCGTCGCTGCTCGACGCCGCCTGGGGCCTGCCGCAGGCGGCCGACATCTCCGCCCTGCTTGCCGCCGCGCGCCTCGCCCCGCCCGCCCTCCAGACGGAACCCCATCGATGAGCACCATCAGGCTGCCGGGCGGCGAGACGATCTGGTACAGCATCGCCGGCAGCGGCCCACCGTTGCTGCAGATCCACGGCTCGGCGTTCGGACACAAGAATTTCGAGCAGCTCACCCCGCTGATGCGGCCGCATTTCAGCGTGATCGAGTTCGACCTGCCGGGCTACGGCGAGAGCCGTCCGGGCGAGACCAGCCCGACCGACATGCCGGGCATCGCCGACCAGGTGCATGCGCTGATCCAGGCGCTCGGTCTCGGCCGGGTGCATCTGCACGGCACCTCGTTCGGCGCGATGATCGGGCTGGTGCTGGCGGCCCGGCATCCGGACGCGGTCGACCATCTGGTGCTGAGCTGCTTCCTGGCGCGCTACGACAAGGCGGCGCGCATGATGCGCCACACCTGGAAGCGGGTGGCGCGCGACAGCGGCATGGAGGCGGTCGCCGACGTCACCTCGGTGGCGGGCTTCGCGCGCGGCTTCTATGATCGCCCGGAGGCCGAGGCGCAGCTCGCGGCGATGCGCGCGGCCTTCGCCAGGAACACGCCGGAGGCCTTCATCGCCGGCACCGAGACCATAGAGCGCACCGACCTGTCCGGCTTCGCCCCGCAGGTGCGGGCGCCGACGCTGCTGCTGGCCGGCGCGGAGGACAACATGACCCCGTTCAGGCTGTCGCAGAGCGGCGTCGGCTTCCACCAGATGCGCGACATGATCCCGGACAACCGGCTCGAGGTGCTGCCCGATTGCGGGCACTACCTGGTGATCGAGCAGCCGGGACTGGCGGCCGCCGCCATCGTCGATTTCATCCGCCCCGGTCCGGACGCATGAACGACCTGCACCGCTTCCGGCAGATCTTCGCCTCCACCGCCGACGAGCCGGTGGTCTGGTGGTATTTCGGCAATGTCCAGGTCGAGATCGCCGGCGAGAAGCCGATCACCTCGCTCAATCCGGTGACGATCATGGTCTATCGCCCGGAGACCGTCTCGGCGGAGGAGGTGCGGGTGCACTACCGCGAGGTCGGCTATTTCCGCGATCCGGTCGGCGGCGGCCTGGTCGGTCAGTGGCGCAACCCGCTCACCGGCAGGCTGGTCGATGCCGCCACCACCTTCGTGGAAGGACCGTCCTGCTACACGGTGCGCCAGACCGCGGACGGGCTGGTCCTGTCGCTCGACCAGGCGCATGCCAGGATCGACCGGCTCGACGCCGTCATCACCCGCCAGGGCGATAGGGTGCGCCTGACCCAGAACGAGTACAAGTCGCGCGGCTTCCCGCTGCCGGACGGCACCATGTCGGAGCGGCGGTCGCGCGCCGAGACCACCCTGACCTTCTTCGCCGACGCCGCCGACCTCGAGTCCGGCGCCGCCTCGGTGCCCTCGACCGGCACCTACCTGTTCACGCTCGACTCCATCCCCGGCTGGATGGGGTTCGGCGACAGCGCCGGCACCACCGTGGTCGCCGGCAGCGTCATCAAGGCCCGCGGCCCACGGCACCGGCTGAACCCGGAAGGGTGGGACACGCTGCGCCGGCTGTTCCCGGATTTCTTCGACAGCGACGCGATCAGTCCGAAATGGAGTTGAGCCTCATGGCGCAGGACGCAGTCCAGACCGAGGCGGCCCAGGAGGCAGGCGCCGAGATCCCGGGCGCCGCGGCGCTGATCGCGCTGCTGCAGCAGCGGCTCGGCACCGAGCATGTGCTGACCGGCGACGAGGACCGCGCCTTCTACGGCCAGGACATGTTCTCCGCCGGCGTCACCCCGGCCTGCGTGGTGATCGCCCAGGAGCGCGGGTCGCTGGCCGACGCGATCCGGCTCTGCACCGAGGCCGGGTTCGCGGTGGTGCCGCGCGGCGGCGGCCTGTCCTATACCGGCGGCTACCAGGCGATCCGGCCGCGCACCGTGACCGTCGATCTGAGCCGGCTGAACCGGATCCTCGCGATCAACGCCGAGGACATGTACGTCACCGTCGAGGTCGGCTGCACCTGGAAGCAGCTGTTCGAGGCGCTGCAGCCGCTCGGCCTGCGCACCCCCTATTTCGGGCCGATCTCCGGCGGCCAGTCCACGGTCGGCGGCGCCTTGTCGCAGAACTCGATCTACTGGGGCACCGCCAGCTACGGCACCAGCGCCAGCTCGGTGCTCGGGCTGCAGGTGCTGCTGGCCGACGGCGACATCGTCACCACCGGCTCCGGCGCGCAGTCCAGCCAGCCCTCGCCGTTCTTCCGCAACTGGGGGCCGGACCTGACCGGGATGTTCCTGGGCGATACCGGCGCGTTCGGGCTCAAGCTCGCCGCCACCCTGCAGCTGATGCCGCTGCCGTCGCAGACGCGCTTCCTGTCGTTCGCCTTCGACACCCATCTGGCGATGCTGACGGCGATGGCGCGGGTGGCGCGCGCCGGGCTGGCCTCGGAATGCCTGGGCCTGGACGCGACGATCTTCGGCGCCCGGCTGAAGCAGGAATCCGTCTCCGCCGACCTCCGCTATCTGCGCGGCGTGGTCAGGGCCGGCGACTCCCTGCTGAACGGGCTCGGCAACGCGGCGCGGATCGCGCTCGCCGGCCGCAAGCGGTTCGAGGATGTCGAGTACGCGATGCATGTCACGATCAGCGCCGACAGCGCCGTGGTCGCCGACGAGCAGGTGCGCCAGGTGCGCCGCATCGGCCTCAGGCTCGGCCGCGAGATCGCCGCCTCGTTCCCGCGCGCCGCGCGCGGCAACGCCTACGCCACCGGCAACGGCACCATGAACGCGCTCGGCCGCCGCTACATTCCGGTGCACGGGCTGGCGCCGCATTCCCGCGCCGAGGCGGTCACCACGGACGTCTATGCGCTGTTCGCCGCGCATCGCGCGACCATGGAACGGCTGGGAGTCGAGTTCGGCATGATCACCGCGGCGGTGCAGCGCACCGGGGTGCTGATCGAGGCGCTGATCTACTGGGAGGACGCGGCGAGCCTGTATCATGCCCGCATGATCGAGCCGTCGGTGTTCGAGAAACTGCCGAAATACGCGCATTCCGACGAACGCAATGCGCTGGTGGCGACGTTGCGCGCCGAACTCAAGCAGATGTTCGCCGGCCATGGCTGCTGCAACCTGCAGATCGGCAAATCCTATCCCTACGCGCCCAACCTGGCGCCGCCGACCCGGGCGCTGCTGGAGCGGGTCAAGGACGCCGTCGATCCAGGGCGGCTGGTCAATCCGGGCTCGCTCGGGCTGCAGTAGCCGCCGCGCCGCCGGGCGCGATCGTCTCCGGCCCGGTCCAGCTGGCGATCCAGTCGCGGTCGCGCACCATGCCGGCGAGCAGGCTCCAGGCGAGGCCCGCCACCGCCTCGGCGGCGCGCGACAGCGGCTGGCCGGAACGGTGCGCGAGCTGGATGTGACGCTCCAGCGCCGGCTCGGTCACCGACCAGGCGCGCATGCTGCCCGCCGCTAGCTCCTGCTTCAGCGCCACCGCCGGCAGCAGCCCGAAACCTAGCCCGCTTGCCACCAGCTGCTTGATCTGGTGGTAGGAATCAACCTCGATCCTTGGCGTCAGGCGGCGCTGGATGGTGCCGGCGGAGCGGTCGAGCAGGTCGCGCAGCCCGTGCCCCGGCCCCGGCACGATCAAAGGCAGGTCGAGCGCCCGCGCCAGCCCGATCGAGGCGCCGCGCGGCTGCCGCGGCCCCGGATGCGCCGCCAGCAGCTTGATCTCCTCGGTGAAGGCCCGGTGCATCACCAGCCCGGGCGGCGGCGTCAGCCCGTAGAGCAGGGCGATCTCCGCCCGCCCGGACAGCAGCATGTCCAGCACATGCCCGCTCATTGCCTCGGCGAGCCGCAGCCTGACGCCGGGGAACCGGATGCGCGCCGCCTCGATCAGCGGCACCGCCAGCTGCTCGCCGATCGTGCCAGGCATCGCCAGACGCACGTCGCCCTCCGGCAGGCTCAGCACGTCGCGCACATGGTCGCGCAGCCCGGCCACGCGCTGCTCGATGGCGCGGGCCTCGCCCAGCAGCCGCAGCCCGGCCTCGGTGGGGGTGACGCCCCTGGCGGAGCGCTCCAGCAGCCGCACGCCGAACGCCGCCTCCATCGCCCTGACATGCTGGCTCAGGGCCGGCTGCGCGACATTGAGCCGCAGGGCGGCGCGGGAGAACGCGCCGCACTCGACGATGGCGATGAAGTAGCGAAGCTGGCGGAGGTCCATCCCGCACCCGGCCCATAACGATGCCGACTGGCTTATAGACGGAATCGGTCTTTTGAAATGCCGGCGCGCCGGCCGACGCTGCGCGCATTCTTAGGAGTGCGCCGGCGTGAAGAAGAGCTACGATCCGCAGCAGGACCGGCCGGCCGACCCGTATGCAGCGATCCGCGCCGAGGTGCGCAAGCTCTGCGCCGGCTTCCCGGGCGCATACTGGCGCGCGCTCGACCGCGAGGCCGCCTATCCGGACCGCTTCGTCAAGGCGCTCGGCGAGGGCGGCTGGCTGGCGGCGCTGATCCCGGAGGAATATGGCGGGTCCGGCCTGCCCTTGTCGGCGGCGGCGGCGATCCTGGAGGAGATCCAGATCTCCGGCGGCAATGGCGGCGCCTGCCACGCGCAGATGTACATGATGGGCACGCTGCTGCGTCACGGCAGCGCCGCGCAGAAACAGGCCTTCCTGCCGAGGATCGCCAGCGGCGCGCTGCGTCTGCAGGCGTTCGGCGTCACCGAGCCGGGCAGCGGCACCGACACCGCCTCGCTCAAGACCCGCGCGGTGCGCGACGGCGAGCACTACGTCGTCAACGGCCAGAAGATCTGGACCTCGCGCGCCGAGCATTCCGACCTGATGCTGCTGCTGGCCCGCACCTCGCCGCCGGCCGAGGGCGGCAGGCAGAGCGACGGGCTGTCGGTGTTCCTGGTCGACATGCAGGCGGCGATCGGCAACGGCATGACCATCCGCCCGATCCGCACCATGATGAACCACGCCACCACCGAAGTGTTCTTCGACAATCTGCGGATCCCGGCCGATGCGCTAATCGGCGAGGAGGGGCGCGGCTTTGGCTACATCCTGTCCGGCATGAATGCCGAGCGGATCCTGATCGCCGCCGAATGCATCGGTGACGCGAAATGGTTCACCGGCAAGTCGGTCGCCTATGGCCGCGACCGCGTCGTGTTCGGCCGGCCGATCGGCCAGAACCAGGGCGTGCAGTTCCCGATCGCCAGGGCCTATGCCCGCCTGCGCGCCGCCGAGCTGATGGTGGCGCAGGCGGCGTCGCTGTTCGAGGCGGGAGAGCCCTGCGGCCCGGAGGCGAACATGGCCAAGATGCTCGCCGCCGAGGCCGCGTGGGAGGCGGCGGAAGCCTGCCTGCAGACGCATGGCGGCTTCGGGTTCGCCGAGGAATACGATGTCGAGCGCAAGTTCCGCGAGACCCGGCTCTACCAGGTCGCGCCGATCTCGACCAACCTGATCCTCAGCCACCTCGCCGAGCACGTGCTCGGCCTGCCGAGGTCGTATTGATGCGGGCGCCGCTGGCCGGCCTGACCGTGATCGCGGTCGAACAGGCGGTGGCGGCGCCGTTCTGCACCGTCCGGCTCGCCGATGCCGGCGCCACGGTGATCAAGATCGAGCGTCCCGAGGGCGATTTTGCCCGCTTGTACGACCAGGCCACGCCGGGCGGATCGAGCTATTTCGTCTGGCTGAACCGTGGCAAGCAGTCGGTGGTGCTCGATCTCGCGCAGCCGGCGGGACGGCGGCAGCTGCGCGCCCTGATCGCCGGCGCCGACATCCTGGTGCAGAATCTCAGGCCGGGGGCGATGGAGCGGATGGGGCTCGGCGCGGCCAGCCTGTGCGCCGCGCATCCGAGGCTGATCTGCTGCGCGATCTCCGGCTATGGCGAGAGCGGCCCGCTTGCCGACCGCAAGGCCTACGACCTGCTGATCCAGGCGGAATCCGGCCTGGCCTCGGTGACCGGCGGTCCGGACGAGCCCGCCCGGGTCGGCATCTCTGTGGTCGACATCGCCACCGGCGCCACCGCCCATGCCGCGATCCTCGAGGCGCTGATCGCCCGCGGCCGCACCGGACGCGGCGCCGAGCTGCGCATCGCCATGTTCGACGTGATCGCCGACTGGCTCGCCGTGCCGCTGCTCAATGCCGAGGCCGGCCGCCCGCCCGCGCGTCTCGGCCTGGCGCACCCCTCGATCGCCCCCTATGGCGTGTTCGCCAGCGCCGACGGACGGCGCATCCTGATCTCGGTCCAGAGCGAGCGGGAATGGTCGGCGTTCTGCGCCACGGTGCTGGAGCGGCCGGACCTGCCGCGCGACCCGCGCTTTAGCAGCAACGTCGCCCGCGTCGCCAACCGCGCCGAGACCGACCGGCTGGTCGCGGCGCACGTCGCCGGCCAGCCGGCCGAACGGCTGCTGGCCGGGCTGGCCGAGGCCGACATCGCCTTCGCCAGCCTGAACGACATGGCCGACCTGGCGGTGCATCCGCATCTGCGGCGCATCGCCGTCGAGACCGCGGCCGGCCCGCTCGCCTGTCCGGCGCCGGCGGTGCGGGTGGCCGGCGCGACCCGGCACTACCGTCCGGTGCCGGCCCTCGGCGCCGACACCGCCGCCGTGCTGGCCGGCCTGCCGGCAGACGTGCTGGCCGGCCTGCCGGCCGAGACCGGGCATGACTGACACGCTGGCGCTCGAGCCGCTGCGTGCCTGGATCGGCCGCACCGAGACCGACTCCGAGATCCTGACCCCGCGTCTGCTGCGGCAGTTCGACGCGACGCTGGATCGCGACCGGCCAGCACCCCGGCCCGGCGACCCGGCGCCGCTCGGCCTGCACTGGTGCCTGGCGCGGCCGTGCGTGCCGACCGCGCTCCTGGGCGCGGATGGCCATCCCCCGCCCGGCGGCTTCCTGCCGCCGGTGCCGCTGGCGCGCCGCATGTGGGCCGGCGGCCGGCTCGCCGTCAGCGACCGGCTGCGGGTCGGCGACACGGTCGAGCGCCGCTCGCACATCGCCGATGTGCGGATCAGGCAGGGGCAGAGCGGCACGCTGTGCTTCGTCACCGTCGCGCACAGCTTCCTGACCCCGCGCGGCATCGCGCTGCAGGAGCAGCAGGACATCGTCTATCGCGGCCCCTCGCGCGCCGACGGCGCCGCCAGGGCCCGGGCGGCGCCGCCCAGCGCCAGCGTCCGGCAGCCGATGCGGGCCGACCCGGTGCTGCTGTTCCGCTACTCGGCGCTGACCGGCAACGCGCATCGCATCCATTACGACCGGCCCTATGCGCGCGACGTGGAATCCTATCCCGACCTGGTGGTGCACGGCCCGCTGCAGGCGACCTGGCTGATCGGGTTCGCGGAGACGGTCCATGGCGCGCCGCCGGCCGGCTTCTCGTTCCGCGGCCTGCAGCCGCTGTTCGATACCAGCCCGTTCTCGCTCTGCGCGCACCCGACCGCATCCGGCCTGTCGCTGTGGGTGGAGACGCAGGATGGCCGCGTCACCATGGAAGCGGAGGCGGTCTGGTGAGCGGCTGGGCGACGCCGCTGTTCGTGCCCGGCGACCGCCCGGAGCGCTACGCCAAGGCGGCTGCGTCCGGCGCCGATGCGGTGATCGTCGATCTCGAGGATGCGGTGGCCGCCGCCGACAAGGCGCGCGCCCGCGCGGCGCTGCGGGGTGCCGCGGTGCTGCCGGGCGGCATCGACCTCATGGTGCGGATCAACGGGTGTGGCACGCCATGGCACGATGCCGATCTGCTGGCGCTGGCCGGCCTGCCGCTCGCCGCCCTGATGCTGCCCAAGGCCGAGCGTGCCGCCGACATCGAGGCGGTGCGGCGCGTGGTGCCGCTGCCGGTGGTCGCCCTGATCGAGACCGCGCGCGGCCTGGCAGAATGCCGGGCGATCGCGCAGGCGGAGGGCGTGGCCGGTCTGGCGTTCGGCTCGGTGGATTTCTGCGCCGATCTCGGCATCGCGCACGAGCGCGCGCCGCTGCTGTTCGCCCGCTCGACGCTGGTGCTGGAATCCCGGCTGGCCGGGCTCGCGGCGCCGCTGGACGGCGTCACCACCGCGATCGACGACGCGGCCCTCATCGAGGACGAGGCCCGCCAGGCCAGGAAGCTCGGCTTCGGCGGCAAGCTCTGCATCCACCCGCGCCAGATCGGGCCGGCCCGGCTGGGCTTCGCGCCGGACGCCGCGGAGCTGGCCTGGGCGCGCCGGGTGCTGGCCGCTGGGGCGGGCGGCGCGGTCAAGGTCGACGGCCGGATGGTCGATGCGCCGGTGCTGGCGCAGGCGCGGCGGCTGCTGGCGCGCGCGGCCCCCACGGACGGCGCGCCGCCTGCCTAAATATGCACGTGCGGCCGGTCCGGCTGGCCGCGCCGCCGCCGGCCTGCTCAGATCGGCCCCCATCGCGTGCAGAGGCCAGGATCCCATGGCGCCGTCGACGATCACAGAGAAGATCCTGGCGGCGCATGCCGAAGGCGGCAGGGCCCGTGCCGGCGACATCGTCACCGTCACCCCGGACGTGCTGATGCTGAACGACGTGTCCGGTCCGATGGCGTTCGAGCAGTTCGACGCCATGGGCGCCAGCCGTCCGGCCGATCCGGACCATGTGGTGCTGATCGCCGATCATTTCGCGCCCGCCAAGGACATCGACAGCGCCCGCGCGATCGACCGGCTGCGCCGCTTCGCCCGCACCCACGGGTTGCGCCATTTCTACGAGCCGGGACGCGGCGGCATCGAGCACACCCTGCTCGACGAACTCGGCCTGGTCGGTCACGGCGGCATCGTGTTCGGCGCCGACAGCCACACCTGCACCGCCGGCGCGTTCAACGCGCTGGGCATCGGCTTCGGCTCGACCGACCTCGCCGCCGCCCTCGCCACCGGCAGGCTGTGGATGCGGGTGCCGGAGAGCATCCGGGTGACGCTGTGCGGCCGGCCCGGGCGCTACGTGACCGGCAAGGACGTGATCCTGTCGCTGATCCAGCGGATCGGCGTCGACGGCGCCGCCGACGCCTCGCTGGAGTTCGGCGGCCCGGGCCTGGCCGCGCTGTCGATGGACGAGCGCATGGCGATCGCCAACATGGCGGTCGAGGCCGGCGCCGACACCTGCGCCGTCGAAGGCGACGCGGTGTCGTGCGCGCACATGCGCCATCGCAACCGCGCGCCGGACGCGCCGGTGCTGCCCGATCCCGGCGCGGTCTATCGCGACAGCGTGACGCTCGATCTGTCGGCGCTGCAGCCGGTGGTCGCCTGTCCGCCATCGCCCGGCGCCGGCGTGTCGCTCGACGCGCTGCTCGGCCAGCGGGTCGACCAGGTCTATGTCGGCAACTGCGCCAACGGCACCATGACCGACCTCCGCCAGGTGGCCGACATGCTGCGCGGCCGGAGCATCGCCGCGCATGTGCGCATGATCGTGGTGCCCGCCACCCAGCGCATCTGGCGCGAGGCGATGGCCGAGGGTCTGCTGGAGAGCATCGCCGCCGCCGGGGCTGCGATCTCGACGCCCACCTGCGGCGCCTGCTTCGGCGGCCACATGGGCATCCTGGCCGCCGGCGAGACGGCGATCGCCACCACCAACCGCAATTTCCGCGGCCGCATGGGCGATCCGGAGTCGCAGGTGTTCCTGGCCAATGCCTGGGTCGCCGCCGCCGCGGCGATCGCCGGCGAGATCGTCCCGCCGGGCGACGTCGCCGCCGGCAGATGGGACCGGACATGATCGCGACCCTGACCGGCACCGTGCATCGCCTCGGCGACGACGTCGATACCGACGCGATCCTGCCCGGCCGCTACCTGGCGCTCCGCGATCCGGCGGCACTCGGCGCGCACTGCCTGGAGGCGCTCGATCCGGCGTTCCGTAGCCGCGTCGCGCCGGGGGACATCCTGGCGGCAGGGCGCAATTTCGGCAGCGGCTCGTCGCGCGAGCATGCGGTGGTCGCGCTGCTTGCCGTCGGCATCCGCGCCATCGTGGTGGTCAGCGCCGCACGCATCTTCTTTCGCAACGCCATCAATCTCGGTCTGCCGGTGCTGATCTGCCCCGAGGCGGCAGGCGGGCTGCTCGCCGGCGAGCCGGCCTCGATCAGCCTGGCCGGGAACGCGATCCACCAGGCCGCACACTGCTGGACCGCGCAGCCGTTCGGCAGCGAGGTGCTCGATATCCTGGGCAGCGGCGGCCTGACCGCGCTGGTCCGACGCCGGCTGGCGGGCGAGACCGCAACAGCCGCGCCGGGGCTGCCAGCCCCCTGACGCGGCGCGGCGCCGCCTGGCCGGCGCGCGCCAAGACCATTCCCCAACCCCATCCCGGCGACATCCGGGGCTCCGGCCTCGTCGGCACCCCATGCCCAATCGACGGCGTCCGCACCGGGTTTCCGGCCCAGACGGGCGCTAGGCAAAGCGCCGCAACTGGTATACTTGTCCTACCAACCTGACGGTGCCGCCAAGACGCGCCGCGGGGAGGGGGGGATGCCACATGTCGGCAATGCGGGTGCTGCTCCAGAGCGATAGGTGTTCGACGCCGGCTGTGCTGCCCGGCGCGGCGTGCGGATCGCGATGACACCGGCGCAGGCCGGCTCCGGGCTGCAGTGCCGCGGTCTCGGCAAGCGCTATGGCGGCGCCCGGGCGCTCGGCGGCGTCGATCTGGCGCTGGCGCCGGGCAGCGTGCTCGGCCTGATCGGCGAGAACGGCGCCGGCAAGTCGACCCTGAACGCGATCATCGCCGGTGTGGTCCGACCAGACGAGGGGGAGATGCTGATCGACGGCGTCGCCTATGCGCCGCATTCGCCATCCGAGGCGATCCAGCGCGGCGTCGCCCTGATCCACCAGGAGATCCGGCTGCTGCCCGAACTCACCGTCGCCGAGAACATCTTCCTCGGCCGGCTGCCGCTGCTGGCAGGGCGCATCGACCAGGCCCGGATCGTCGCCGAATCCCGCACGGTGCTGGATGCGCTGGGCGTCATGGTGGACCCGCGGCGCAAGGTCGGCGGCCTGTCGACGGCGGTGCAGCAGGGGATCGAGATCGCCAAGGCGATCATCCGCAAGCCGCGCTACGTGATCTTCGACGAGCCCACCGCCTCGGTGGGCGGCGCGGAATCGGAGCGCATCCTCGAGCAGATCAGGTCGCTGAAGGCGGGCGGCACCGGCATCATCTACGTGTCGCACCGGCTGGACGAGGTCCAGGAGATCGCCGACCAGGTGCTGTGCCTGCGCGACGGCAAACGGGTGATGCACTGGGATCATGCCGATATCGCCAAGCAGGACATGATCAATGCGATGGTGGGACGCGCCTTCACCTTCGCCCACCACGCGCCGCCGCCGCGCCGCGACCGCATCGTGCTCGGTCTCGACCGGCTCGGCTGCTCCGGCCGCTTCTCCGACATCAGCTTCGATCTCAGGGAAGGCGAGATCCTGGGCTTTGCCGGCCTGGTCGGCGCCGGCCGTACCGAGGTCGTCCGGGCGATCGCCGGGGCCGACCGCTACGATCGCGGCGAGATACGCGTCTGCGGACGGAAGGTCAGCCACACCACCCCCGCCGAGGCGATGCTGAACGGCATCTTCATGGTGCCGGAGGACCGCAAGACGCTGGGCCTCAATCTCGAGCGCACCGCGGCCGAGAACATCACCCTGCCCTGGGAGCGCAAGCTGGTGCGCCACGGCCTGATCACCAGAGGCGTGCTGGCCGATATCGGCGCCAGGCAGCGCGCCCGGTTCGACATTCGCGGCCGGCTCGATCTGCCGGTCGGTTCGATGTCCGGCGGCAACCAGCAGAAGGTGCTGCTCGCCAAATGGCTGGTCGAGCAGCCGACCGTGTTCATCGTCGACGAACCGACGCGCGGCGTCGATGTCGGCGCCAAGATGGCGATCTACGAGATCCTGCGCGCCCTGGCCGCCGACGGCATCGCCGTGATCGTGGTGTCGTCCGAACTCGAGGAGGTGCTGGGCCTGTCGCATCGCGTGCTGGTGATGGCGCAGGGGCGACAGCGCGGGATCCTGTCGCGCGAGGCGGCGACGCCGGAGCGCGTCATGTCGCTCGCGGTCGGCGCCTGACCGTGGAACGCGAAACCCTCATGCCATGTCGGACCTGCCCATGAACGGCGACCCCTCGAATGCCCCGACGACCGTCTCGCCAGGGCCCCGGCCGGACGCGGAAGGCTGGCGCAGCCAGGCCGCGCGTGCGTATCGCCGCCTGCCCGGGCCGCTGATCGGCCTCATCGTCATCTCCGCGGTGTTCTCGTTCCTGTCTCCCTACTTCCTGACCTCCCGCAACCTGCTCAACATCTTCAGCCAGATCGCCGAACTCGGGATCATGGCGGTCGGCGCGGCGCTGGTGATCATCACCGGCGGCATCGATCTGTCGGTCGGCGCGGTGGTCGCGGTCAGCCTGATGGTGACCGCCTGGCTGTTCCGCGACATGCACCTGCCGTTCCTGCTGGACATGGCCGCCGGCCTGCTGGTCGGCGCGCTGGTCGGGCTGATCAACGGCGTGCTCGCGACCTACGCCAGGATCCAGCCGTTCGTCGCCACCCTGGCGACCATGTCGGCCTGCTCCGGGATCGCGCTCTACATCACCGACGGCAGCCCGATCACCGGCTTTCCCGCCTACTACACCGCGCTCACCGCGACCCCGGTGCTGGGCGTGCCGCTGGAGACGCTGATCCTGATCGCCGTCTACCTGATCGCGGCGTTCTGGCTGCGCTTCCGTCCCGGCGGCCGCGCGCTGTATGCGCTGGGCGGCAACGAGGAGGTGGCGCGCCTGTCCGGGCTGCCGGTGCAGCGGATCAAGGTCGGCGTGTACGTGCTGGCCGGTTTCCTCGCCGCGCTGTCCGGCCTGATCGTCGGTTCGCGGCTGGATTCCGCGCAGCCCACCGCCGGCGTCAGCGACCTGCTCAGCGTCATCGCCGTGGTGGTGATCGGCGGCGCCAGCCTCTCCGGCGGCTCGGGCAGCATGCTCAACACCTTCATCGGCCTGCTGATCATCGGCGTGCTGCAGAACGGCATGGCGCTGATCAACGTGTCGTCGAACCTGCAACCCGTCGTCATCGGTGCTGCCATCATCCTGGCAGTGCTGACCGACCGCGGCACGCGACGCTGATGCGACAACGAAAAACACAAAACAGGACAAGGGAGATACGCAACATGATGGGAAATCTCGGGCGCGCCCTGATGGCGACGACGACGGTGGCCGCGCTCAACGCCGCCGCGATGGCCGGTCTGCTCTGCCCGACCGGCATGGCGGTGGCCGCGGACAAGCCGGCGATCGCCGTGTCCGTCGCCGACCAGAAATCGCTGTTCTACATCGCCGCCGTCGACGGCATGCGCGAGGCGGCCAAGCAGGCGGGCTACGAATTGCGGATCGCCTCCGCCTCCAACAATTCACGGCAGCAGATCAACCAGATCCAGAACCTGCTGGTGCAGCAGCCCGGCGCGCTGATCTTCATTCCGCAGGACGCGACCTCGGCGGAAGCCGGGGTGCGATCCGCCAACCAGGCCGGCGTGCCGGTGATCGCCGTCGACGAGCGTCCGGAGGGCGGCACCGCCAAGCTCTCCACCTACATCGCCACCGACAGCGTCAAGGCCGCGCGCGACGTCTGCAGCTGGATGTTCGACCAGATCGGCGACAAGGGAAACATCGCGATCCTGACCGGCGTGCTCGGCGCCACCGCGCAGCTGCAGCGCTCGCAGGGCTGTCAGGAGGCGCTGGCGCAGCACCCCGATGTGCATGTCGTCGCGCAGCAGACCGCGAACTGGGACGAGACCGAGGCCTACAAGGCGGCGCAGAACATCCTGACCGCGCATGGCGACATCAAGGGCGTGTTCGGCGAGAGCGACGCGATGGCGATGGGTGCCGCCAAGGCCGCCAAGCAGGAAGGCCGCTCCGGGCTGGTGGTCGTCGGCATCGACGGTTTCCCGACCATGTTCAAGGCGATCGCCGCCGGGCTGACCCAGGCGACCATGGCGCAGCGTCCGTACGAGATGGGCCAGACCGCGGTCCGCAACGCCATCGCGCTGATGAACAAGACCGGATCGGACATCCCGGCCACCCAGTACGTCGATGCGCAGCTGGTCGACGGCAAGACGGTCGGCCAGTTCCAGGCGACGCAGTTCTACGGGCCGCGTGTCGGCGCACAATAGCCGGCCGGTCACGCTTACCTGAGACACAGTACGCAAGCGGCCAGAGAGCCGCGAGGGAGATCGACATGTCCAAGCAGCTTATGCGACGCGTCCTGCAACGGGTCGGTGTGTTCGCCGCCCTGTCGTCGATGGCGATCGGCGCGCCGGCGATCGCGGCCGATCTGCGGATCGGCCTCGTCGTTCCGGGACCGAACGCCTATTTCGATTCCTGGCGCGCGGCGGTCGCCGATGCCGGCAAGGCGTACGGGTTCGCCGGCACCTTCGCGGTCCCGCCGACGGACGCCTTCAACCTGACGCAGGAGAATGCGCTCCTCGACTCGCTGGCGGCGCGCGGCTATGCCGGCTTCGCGGTGTTTCCCGGCGACACGCACGGCACCAATGCCGAGGAAGGCAAGCTGCTGCGCCGCGGCATCGCCACCATCAACGTCAACGGCTGCACCTACGATCCCGGCAGTGCCGCGTTCTGCATCTCGCCCGACATCTACAAGGCCGCCCGCGTCCAGGCAGAGGCGTTGATCGCCGCGATCGGCGGTAGCGGCGACATCGCCCTGCTGGCCAGCCAGCTGACCGATCCCAACACGCAGCTTCGCATCCAGGCGGTGAAGGATGCGGTGGCGGCGACCAACGGCAAGGTGACGCTGGCGCAGGTCGTCGCCGACATCGACACACCGCAGCTCTCGCCGCCGGCGGTGAACGCGCTGCTGGCGGCGCGCGGCAACACGCTCGCCGGGGCGATGTCGACGTCGTACAACCCGTCGATCGCGATGGCGGTGGCGCTGACCGACAATCCCCAGTTCCGCCATATCAAGTTCATCGGCGCCGATGCCTCGCCGCAGGTGATGGAGGCGGTGCGCAACGGTATCATCACCGGCACGCTGTTCCAGAACACCTACGGCATGGCCTATGCCGCGGCCTATGCGCTGTATCGCATGGCGCACGACCACTGCACCGTCCGGCCCGACGCCCCGTTCGACAAGTCGCTGCAGACGGCCAGGCAATTGACGGCCGGCGTACAGATGGTCAGCAAGGACAACGTGGCCCGCTATCCCGGTCCGGCGTCGCTGCCGGACGATACCAAGCGGCTGATTTCGGTGCTCGATACGGCCGTGCTCGCGTGCCATTGAGCCGCCCCCGCACTGGACCTGACACTGGACCTCGCCCCGGATGGCGGCGTCGGTGCCGGTGATCGCGGCGTCGTCCGCGCGGACCGGCGGGCTGCGGCGCGCCGCCCTTCCGCAGGCCGCCGGGCTGCTGCTGCTCACCGCGGCCAGCTGGGTCGTCTATGCCGCGTTCGGCGAGGGCTTCCTCAGCGGCTACAACCTGTTCGCCCTGTCGCAGCTGGCGGCGGAGACCGCGGTGATCGGCGCCGCGCAGCTCGTGGTGGTGGCGATCGGGCAGATGAACATCGCCGTCGGCGCGATCGGCGTCGTGGTGGTGATGGCGACCGGCTGGATGGCCGGTGTCGCCGACCTGCCGGTATGGGTCGCGGTGCCGCTCGGCCTGTGCCTGGGTGCTGCGGTCGGGGCGCTGATCGGCGTCATCGAGCTGGCCACCAGTCTCGGCAGCTTCATCGTCACCCTGGCGATGGCGTCGGTGCTGAGCGGGGTGGTGCTGATCCTGTCCGGGGGCGCCGCGGTGAGCACCCTGCCGGCGTCGCTGACCGATTTCGGCGCCGCACCGTTCCTGGCGCCGGCCCTGTCCTGGCTGGTCCCGCCGGCGGCGATCCTGTTCGCGCTGCTGTGGCTGCTCTACCGGCGCACCGCGCTCGGCTGGCGGATGCTCTCGGTGGGCGCCAACCCGCGCGCCGCCGAACTGGCCGGGGTGCCGACCGGGCGCATCCTGGTGACGGGCTTCGCCTTGTCCGGCTTGCTGTCGGCGGTGGCGGCGATCATGGAGATGGCGCGGGTGGCGTCGGCGCTGCCGTCGCTCGGCACCGACTGGCTGCTGCTGGCCTTCATCGTGCCGATCCTGGGCGGATCGCCGCTGCGCGGCGGCCGGGTGGCGCTCGGCGGGGCGCTGGTCGCCGCCTTGTTCATCGTCAGCGTCAATTCCGGCCTGGTGTCGCTGGGGGTGAACGCCTACTGGCAGCAGTTCGCGCAGGCGATCGTGCTGCTGCTGGCGGTGTTCGCCGACCGCCTCGGCGGGCGACGCGACGGGAGGTCGCATGCCGGCTGATCGTGCCCTGGCGCCGCGGCGCCCCTGGATTCCGCTGCTGGGCGTGGCGATCCTGGCCGCGATCGGCTTCGCCGCGCTCAGCGACCGTTTCCTGACCGCCTTCAACCTGTATGTGATCCTGTCGAGCGCCACCCTGCTGGCGCTGATCGGCTACAGCCAGCTCTCCATGCTCGGCGTCGGCGATTTCAGCCTCGCGGTCGGCGGGATCGGCGAGTTCACCGGCATCGTGCTCGGCTTCCTGCTGCACACCGCCGGCTGGCCGCTGCTGCCGGCGCTGCTGCTGGCGATGCTGGTGGCGCTCTGCGCCGGCCTGCTGAACGGCGCGCTGGTGATCGCCACCGGGGTCAGCGGCTTCATCGTCACCCTGGCCACCGGCGGCGCGTTCGCCGGCCTGTCGCTCGCGATCACAGAGACCACCCCCTATACCGGCCTTTCCGCCGTGCTCGACGCGCTCGGCACCGGCCGGGTCGGGCCGCTGCCGCTGGCGATCGTCGTCGCCCTGGCGGCGGCCGCCAGCCTCGGCGTGCTGTATGGCTGGCGCCGGGCCGGCCGGCTGATGCTGGCGGTCGGCGACAATCCGGAAGCGGCCGCGCTGTCCGGCCTGTCGCGCCGCGAGGCGGTGCTGTGGGCGAACGGGTTGTCCGGCCTGCTGGCGGGACTGGCGGGGATCGTCGCCACCGCGCAGCTCCACGAAGCCAATCCGACGGTCGGCAGCGGCTGGCTGATCCAGTCCTTCACCATCCCGATCATCGGCGGCACCCTGCTCACCGGCGGCGTGGTGTCGGTGTTCGGCATCCTGGTGGCAGCCCTGATCCTGGCCACCATCAATGACGGGCTGATCCTGCTCAATATCGGTCCGTACTGGGTCACCCTGGTGGAGGGCCTGCTGGTGTTCGCCGCGGTGCTGCTCGGCCGCTCCGACCCGCGCCGGCTGCTGGCGCATCTGCGCCGCCTGGCCCCGTCCGGCCGCGTCGTCGGCGGGCGCGGCCGATGAGCGCGCTGCAGGCGGTGGCGATCGCCAAGTCGTTCGGCGGCACCGCGGCGCTGGACGGCGTCGACCTGTCGGTCGGCGCCGGCAGCATCCATGCGCTGATCGGCGAGAACGGCGCCGGCAAGTCGACCCTGATCAAGGTGATCACCGGCGTGCACGCCGCCGATGCCGGCCAGGTGCGGATCGACGGCATCGAGCGGCGGTTCCGCTCCACCCAGGATGCGATCGATGCCGGGGTCGGCGCGGTGTTCCAGGAACGCAACCTGCTGCCGCATTTCTCGGTGGCGGAGAACCTGTTCCTGCATGCGCCGCCGCGTCGCGCCGGGTTCCTGGACCGCGCCCGGCTGCGACGGGATGCGCAGGTCTGGCTGGACCGCGTCGGCCTGTCGCTGCCGGCGGACCGGCCGGCCGGGACGCTGACCCCGGCGCAGGGCCAGCTGCTGGAGATCGCGCGGGCGCTGGCGCTCCGGGCACGGGTGCTGCTGCTCGACGAGCCCACCGCCTCGATCACCGAGCGTGATGCGACGCGGCTGTTCGAGCGGCTGCGCGAGATACGCGATGGCGGCAGCGCCCTGCTGTTCGTCAGCCACAAGCTCGACGAGGTGTTCGCGCTGTGCGACCGGATCACGGTGATCCGCGACGGGCGCACGGTGATCGCCGACGTTGCGCGCGACGACCTGACGACGCGCGAGGTGGTGACGGCGATGGTCGGGCGGTCGATCACGCTCGGCGAGCGGCGCCCGGCGACGGCGACGGCGGCGGTCGCCGAGGCGGCCGACGCAGCGCCGCGACTGTCGCTGCACGGCGTCTGCACCCGGTTCGGCCACCAGCGGATCGATCTGGCGCTGCGCGGCGGCCGGATCGTCGGCCTCTACGGCCTGGTCGGCGCCGGCCGCACCGAGCTCGCCCGCGCCATCCTGGGCCTCGACCGGATCGTCGCCGGCGAGCTGCGCATCGGCGGCCGCGCCGTGCCGCTGCCCGCCAGCCCGCGCCAGGCGCTGCACGCGCACCGGATCGGCTATCTCAGCGAGGACCGCAAGGGCGAGGGGCTGATCCTGTCGCACCCGATCCGGCACAATGTCGCCATCGCGGTCTGGGACCGGCTGCGCGACCGGTTCGGCCTGGTCTCGCCCGAGCGCGAGCGGCGGGCGGTGGCGCCGGTGCTCGGGCCGCTCGGCGTGCGCCTGTCGTCGCTCGACCAGCCGGTCGGCGAACTCAGCGGCGGCAACCAGCAGAAGATCAGCCTGGCGAAGTGGATCGCCGCCGACGTCGACGTGCTGCTGGTCGACGAGCCCTCGATCGGCGTCGACGTCCGCACCAAGGACGAGATGTATGGCGTGATCGAGGCGCTGGCGGCGCGCGGCAAGGCGGTGCTGCTGATCTCCTCCGACCTAGCCGAGATCGTCCGCCTGTCGGACGAGATCCTGGTCATGGCCAGCAAGCGGATCGTGCTCTCGCTGCCGAACAGCGGTGACTACGCGGCGCTCAGCGAGCGGATCATGCACGCCATCATCGAGACCACCGCCCCCATCGACACAGGAGCAGCCCCATGACCGTCACCGAACCACGCTGGGCGCTGATCGGCGCCACCACCATCGCCCGCGAATGGATGATCAACGCGATCCGGCAGAATGGCGGCCGGATCGAGAGCGTGATGAGCGCCGACGCGGCGCGCGGCCGCGCCTTCGCCGACGCGTTCGGCATTCCGCGCGCCACCACCGCGCTCGACGAGGTGCTGGCCGATGTCGATGCGGTCTACATCTCCACCACCAACGAGCGGCACCATCCGGAATGCCTGGCGGCGGCCCGTGCCGGCAGGCACGTGCTGTGCGAGAAGCCGCTGGCGACCAGCTACGCCGATGCCGCCGAGATGGTCGAGGCGTGCCGCCGCGCCGGCGTGGTGATGGCGACCAACCATCATCTCCGCAATTCCGCCGCGCACCGGGCGATGCGCGACGTGATCGCGTCGGGCGCGCTCGGCCGGCTGCTGGCGGCGCGCGTCGTGCATGCCGGCACCCTGCCGATCCAGATGCTCGGCTGGCGCCTGCACACCAAGGGCGCCGGCGCCGGCGCGCTGCTCGACCTGATCGTGCACGACACCGACCTGCTGCGCTTCCTGACCGAAGACGAGCCGGAGACGATCATGACGTTCGCCCAGAATGGCGGGCTGGCGATCGAGGGCATCGAGGATGCCGCGATGAGCCTGATCCGGTTCCGCTCCGGCTTCCTGGCCCAAGTGCATGACAGCTTCACCACCCGCGCCCAGCAGACCTCCTGCGAGATCCACGGCACCGAGGCGTCGCTGATCGCCCGCGACAACATGGCGCAGAAGCCGGGCGGCGTCGTGGTGCTGCGCGACAAGGACGGCGAGCGGCCGCTGCAGTTCGAGCAGGAGGACTACTACGTGCGCGGCGTGCGCGCCTTCCACGCGGCGATGCGCGGCGAGGGGCGTCCGGCGGTCACCGGCGAGGACGGGTTGCGGTCGCTGGCAGTAGCGCTCGCCGCGCGCCGGTCGGCGCAGAGCGGCCGGGCGGAGCGGGTCGAGGCAGGCTGAGCCGTCCGACAGGCGCGCCCGGACGTCAACCCTCCAGCAGCACCGGCAGCCGGGCGTGCAGGCTCTCGCCGACCGACAGGCCCAGCGCCGCCGCCTGGCGGTTCACGCGGGAGACGATGCCGCTCTCCCACATGTCGCGCGCATCGCCGATCCGGGCGGTGTCGTGGCCGACCGTGGCCGCGGCGACGCCGCGCGCCTCCAGCATCGGCAGCGCGGCGATGCCCGCCTCGTCCTTGCCGATCCCGGCATCGTTGAGCACCACCAGCGCCAGCGGCACCTCGAGCGCGAACTCGCCCGAGCTGGCGCCGCCATGCGAGGCGGCGACGACGAACGCGCCTTGGTCCTCCCGCGTCACCTTGGTGATCGAATCCATGATCAGGATCCGGCGCCCGCGCTTCTCGACCACGGCCTGCTTCAGCATCGCGTCTCTCCCCTCAATGCCTGGTGATGTCGAGCACGGACTGGCGGATCGCCTCCGGCTCGAACACGCTCTTCCAGTCCGGGCGGAACAGCACCGGTTTGGCCTTCTCGATTGCGAGCTTGGCGCCGTCGGAGAAGGTGCCGTTCGCCAGTTGCTGGAAGATGATGGCGATCTCGACATTCATGTGGCCGAGCACGAAGTCGAGCGCTGCCTGTTCCGGCACGCCGCGCGTCACCGCCTCGTCCACCGCCTCGCGGATCATCGTCAGGCAGGTGGCGGTGACGGTCTCCGACAGCACCGGCTCCAGGATCGCCATCTGCTCGACGGTGACGCGGTGCGACCGCATCACCGGGGCGTAGATGGCGCGCGCGATCGTCTCGCCGAGCGCGTAATGCGCCTCCGGGCCCTGCATCAGCGCGCAGACGATATGCTGCTTGGCGGCGATGCCGCCGAAATAATCCCCCCTGGCCTCCGGCGTGACCTCGTCGTTGAAGATCGGCGGGTGGCAGGGATGGGTGACGAACATGGTGATGTCGTCGCGCTTTGGCATGTCGCCGGCATACGGTGCCGCGGCGTCGAGCACGATCAGCACCGTGCCGGGCCGGATCGCGTCACCGAGGCCGGCCGCCACCGGACCGATCCGGTTGTCGGGCACCGCCAGGATCACCGCCTCGGCGGTCGACAGCGCCTGGGTCGCGTCCTGGGTGGCGATGCCGCGTTCGCGCAGCGCGGCGATCCCGCGCTCGCTGACCTCGACGTAGCTGACCTCGTGATCGGTCTTCAACAGATTGTCGGTGATCCGGCCGCCCATTTTCCCGCCGGCGCCGATCAGGGCTATGCGTGCCATCGCTGTCATCCAATCGTTCAGGGTTGCGCGCCGACGCCGGTCTTGGCGCGGCGAAAGAAGTCTTCCTGGCCCATCTGCCCGCCCTTCAGCGCGATCTCGAGCCCGGCCAGGGCCGGATCGTCGGCGTGGCCGATGCAGAGCGGACAGCCCGGCACCAGCGGCGCCGCGACCGTCAGCGCATGCAGGCCGAGCTGCCGGGTCGCATGGCTCGACGTGTCGCCGCCCGCCACCACCGCGCGACGCACCCCGGACCTGGCCAGCACGTCGCGCAGCAGGTGGCCGAGCGCCTCGCCCAGCCGGTCGTTGAAGGCGCCGCGCTCGTCGCCGGGTGGCGGCGATACCATCGCCTCCGGGCCGCCGCCGGTGTGCAGCAGCACGTCGCGCCCCTCCGCCAGCAGCGCGAGCGCGCCAGAGACGATCGCCTCCATTGCCGCGCCGCCGCCGAGCAGGGCCAGCGGATCGGCGCGCAGGTCGGCAAAGCCGTCCACTTGCGTCGCGCGGGCGATCTGCGCCGCGGTCACCGGCGAGCAGGAGCCGGAGATCGCGAACAGCCGCTCCACCGGGGCGATCGGCGATGGCGGCGGCGCGGCGTCGAGCAGGTGCAGCGCGCGCCAGGCCGAGACCAGCGCATACTCGAAGCCCGACGAGCCGATCGCGAACAAGGGCGCCGCGCCGATCATCGCGTGCAGCAGCAGCCCGACCTGACGCAGGCTGGCCTCGTCCACGGTGTCGAACAGCACCGCGTCGTGGTCCTGCCCGCGCATCGCGTCCCAGGTCGCGCGAACGTCTTCGGCCTGCAGCGCCGGCAGATCCATCAGCCCGATCGACAGCGCCGCCTGCAGCGCCAGGTGGCGGCGCAGATCGGCCTCGTGCATCGGCGTGACGGGGTGGCGCGCCATCACCGGATGGCGGTCGATCCGGTAGCGCTCGTCGCCGATGCCGGCGAACAGGTTGCCGAACGCCACGTAGCGTCGCAGCGCCGGCGCGCCGACCACGATCGGCACCGGGCGCGCCGGGAAATGCGCGAGCCCGATGCGCATGGCCTCGCCGATATTGCCGACCTCCGGCGCGCTGTCGAAGGTCGAGCAGACCTTGTAGTGCACGAAGGCGGCGCCGGTGGCGCGCAGCGCATCGAACACCGCCGGCAGCTCCGCCCGCATCCAGGCCGGCGTCTGGCTGCGGGCGATCCCGGCGATGCCGACCACGCGCACGCCGGCGAACCGCTCCAGCAGCGCCGCGTCCGGCGTGCGCAGGAACAGCACCGACGACAGCCCGGCCTTCGCGGTCACGTCCAGCGCGTCGGTCGAGCCGGTGAAATCGTCGCCGTAGAAGGCGAGCAGCCGCCGCGGCAGGGGTGTCGCCGCCGCCTCGCTCACGACCGCATGCCGCCGAAGAACGACAGCGCCGTCGCCAGCGCCGGGGTCCGCTCGGCGCGCCGGGCGACGGGCTCGCCCTCGACGGCGGCTTCCCAGGCGGCGCGCACGCTCTCTACCCCGGCGGCGATGCCGTCCGGATGGCCGGCGATGCCGCCGCCGCAGGCATAGATCAGGTCGGCGCTGCCGAGGCGCGCGAAGGTCTCGCCGGCCTGCCCGGCCCATTGCCCGGAGGAGAATACCGGCATCGCGATCGCGGCGCGGTCGGCGAACAGCGGCTCCAGCAGGCAGCGCGCCGACTCGATCGAGGAGTCGTCGCTCTCGGAGAACTTGTTGCGCAGGCCGTTGACATGCATGTGGTCGACGCCGGCGATCCGCCACAGCATCGACCAAGCCCGGTAGTCGATGCCGATATGCGGCGAGCGGTAGAACAGGCCCCAGCCGTTGCGGTGCGCGTGGATCGGCAGCGAGGCGATGCGCCGCAGCGCCGTCAGGCCGGACAGGCCGACGCTGTTCAGGCTGACCATCACGCAGGTGCCGCCATGCCTGGCGACGACATCGTGGCGACGCTGCATCTCGTCGATCTCGCCGGTCAGGTTGAAGGCGACCATCGCCTTGCGGCCGTTGCGCTGCGCACGGTCGTTCACCACCCGCATCACCGCCGCGACCCGCTGCTCGAACGGGCAGTACGCGCCGTCCGACTGCAGCTCGTCATCCTTGATGAAGTCGATGCCGCCATCGACGAGCTGGGCCACGATCTGCGCCGTCTGCTCCGCATCGAGCCCCACCGACGGCTTGACGATGGTGCCGATCAGCGGCACCCGCTGCACGCCGGCGAGCCGCCTGGTGCCCTCGACGCCGAACGCCGGGCCGGGATAGCGGTCGAGGAAGCCGCGCGGCAGCGACAGGTCGCGCAGCCGGATCGCGGAGAGCTGGCGCAGCTCGAACAGGTTGCCGGCCACCGTCGCCAGCAGGTTCGGCAGGGACGGCCCGATCGTGTCCAGCGGCCAGGACAGCTCCACCTCGCCGCGCCGCCAGACCGGGGTGCCGCCCTTCGGCGCCGCGGCGCCCGGCAGCGACGGCGCCGCCGCCTCGCCGGTCTGGACCACGCGCACCACCGAGGCGGCCTGACGCCGGACGCGCGGGTCGTCGTCGTTGGCGAGCTTGAGGAAGGTGCCGGTGGATTGCTCGCCGGCCATCGCCGCGGCGGTGTCCTCGAGCCCGAACGCGGTCTCGATCGTGTAGCGCGCGGTGAAGCGGGCCTCGCTCATACCCATCCGCCATCGACCAAGTAGCTCTGTCTGGTGCAGGCGCTGGCCTCGTCGGAGGCGTAGAACAGGACGACCTTGGCGACCTCGCGCGGCTCCAGGCCGCGCTTCAGGCACTGGCGCCGGTTCTGCTCGGCGCGGCCTTCCTCGCCGACCCAGTTGTCGAGCGCGCGCTGGGTCATGATCCAGCCCGGCATCACGCAGTTCACCCGGATGTTGTGCTTGCCGTAGTCGAACGCCAGGCCGCGGGTCAGGCCGATCACGCCGGCCTTGGCGCTGAGATAGGGCACGACGTCGGCGAAGCCCGCGTCGTAGGCGAACGAGCCGATATTGACGATCGCGCCGCCGCCGGCCGCGATCATGTCGCCGAGCACCGCCTGCGCGCAGAAGAACTGGTGCTTGAGGTTCACCGCCATGCGGTCGTCCCAGTATTCGCTGGTGACGTCCTCGACCTTCACGCGCTGGTCGTTGGCGGCGTTGTTGATCAGGATCTCGATCGGCCCCAGCGCGTCGCGGATGCGGGCGATCGCGGCGCGCAACGCATCGACGTCGGTGAGGTCGACATTCTCCCAGTGCGGGTGGTGGCCTTCGGCGGCGAGCCGGTCGAGCAGGGCGCGGGTCGCCGTCTCGGCATTGTCGATGAAGGCGACCTTCGAGCCCTGCTGCAGGAAATGCAGGACGATCTCCTCGCCGATGCCGCTGCCGCCGCCGCTGATCAGCACGACGCGGTCGCGCAGGCTTGGATAGATGGCGCCGTAGACGGCTTGCTTGGCCTGGATGGTCATTCCCGTTTCCGCTTCTGTTATGGCGGGTGGACCGCCAGCCGGCGCTCCTGACGGTGGTATACCTCTGATACCAAAACTGTCGCAAGGCCTATGCTTGCCCGGCCTCCGGCGGGCGGGCGGCGCCGCCGCTCATCGCCAGATCGACCGCCTCGCGGCCCTGGCCGCCGCTTTCCGCCATCCCGGCCTGCTGCATGATCGTCCAGTACAGCTTGTGGCCGTGCTCGAGATGCTCGCGCATCGCCGCCTCGGCGCGGTCCGGATCGCGCGCCAGCACCGCCTCGGTGATGCGCTCGTGCGCGGCGAACGCGAACGCGGTCTGGCCGGGAAAGCCCAGCGTCACGGTACGCTGGCTGTAGAGCCAGTCGAACATCGCGTCGTGGATGACGATGAACAGCGGGTTGTGCGCCATGCGCGCCAGGCAGAGATGGAACGCGACGTCGGTCTCCTCGAAGCGTCGCGGGCTGCCGAGCGAGGCGCGGTTGGCGTCCAGCGCCGCACGCAGCGCGTCGAGGTCGCGTTCGGTCGCGTGGGCGGCGATCTCGCGCACGATCCCGGCCTCGAAGAACACCCGGGCCCGCTGGAACTGCCGCAGCCCGCCCGGCTGACCCATCAGCCGCCCGACCGCGCCGCGCATCGATTCGAGCACCACCGCGCCGTCGGGCTCCTGCACCCGCGGCCGCTCGCCGGGGCTTAGCACCAGCAGGCCCATCTTCTGCAGGGCGAACAGCGCCTCCCTGATCGCCGGCCGGCCGGTGCCGAACTCCTTCATCAGCACCCGCTCGGAGGGCAGCTCGGAGCCGGGCGCGTAGACGCCGTCATGGATCAGGGTCTCCAGCCGCTCGACCACGTCCTCGTAGAGACGCCGCCGCTTGATGCGCCCCCCACGCGGCGCCTCCGTCCGCTTGCTGGCTTCGGCCACCTTGTCCGCCTTCCATCCGTTCACGGCGTCAGCATACCAGCGCGCAGCCACTTCCCACCAACCGCGTTATGGTATACCTGGTTGACCAGAGAGCAGACCGGGGTCGAACCCTGGCGCGGAGATCTCAGGCAAGGAGACGGACGATGAAGGGTCTGGTGTTCACCGGCGGTCGCGAGGTCGAACTCATGGAGTTCCCCGACCCGACCCCAGGACCGGGCGAGGTGGTGGTCGCCATCAAGGCGTCCGGGATGTGCGGCAGCGACCTCAAATTCTACCGCACCCCCAAGGGCGAGGATCCAGGCATCGGCATCAAGCTCGCCGGCCCGGTGGTCGCCGGCCACGAGCCCTGCGGCATCGTCGAGGCGGTCGGCGCCGGCGTCGATCCGCGGCAGGCCAGCGTCGGCGACCGCGTCATGGTGCATCACGCGCACGGCTGCGACTGCTGCAGGACCTGCCGCTCCGGCTGGCCGCAGATGTGCGACAACGGCCTGGAGGCGATCTACGGCATCACCGCCAATGGCGGCCACGCGCCCTATCTGAAAGCCGCCGCCAGCAACCTCGTGCGCCTGCCGGACGCGCTCTCGTTCAAGACCGGCGCCGCCGTCGCCTGCGGCACCGGCACCGCCTTCAGCGCCCTCAAGCGCCTCGACGTGTCCGGCGACGATACCCTGGTGATCGTCGGTCAGGGGCCGGTCGGCCTCTCCGCCACCCTGCTGGCCAGCGCGATGGGCGCGCGCGTGATCGCGCTGGACATCGAGGCCCACCGGCTGGCGCGCGCGACGCAGTTCGGCGCCGCGCACGTGGTCAACCCGAAGCAGGGCGATCCGATCGAGGCGATCCTGGCGCTCACCGGCGGACGCGGCGCGGAACTGGCCATGGACACCTCCGGCAGCAATGCCGGGCGCATGACCGCGCTCCGCTCGACACGCGAATGGGGCCGCATGTGCGTGGTCGGCGAAGGCCACGACATGCAGCTCGAGGTCAGCGCCGACATGCTGCGCAAGCAGCGCACCATCCTGGGGAGCTGGGTGTTCTCCATCATGGGCCTGGCCGACTGCGCCCGCTTCGTCGCCGATCGCGCCCTGCCGGTCGAGACGCTCTTCACCGAGGAATGGCGCCTCGAGGACGGCGCCAGGGCCTACCAGCTGTTCGACAAGCAGACGTCGGGAAAAGGCGTGTTCCTGATCTGAGCCCGTCTGCAGACGAACCGCGCCGCGCGCCGGCGCACGCGGGACAAGGACGTATCCCATGGCCAGCCGCTACATCGTCGCCCATTTCCACGCCAGGCCCGGCTGCGCCGGGCAGGTCGAGCCGCTGCTGCGCGGCTTCGTCGCGCCGAGCCGCGCCGAGGATGGGTGCCTGTTCTACGATCTCTGTCGCGACAGCGACGATCCGGACCTGTTCGTGATCGTCGATGGCTGGCGCGACCATGCCGCGTTCGAGGCGCACGCCGCGACGCGGCGGATCGCCGACACCCTGGCGGCGCTGGAGCCGCTGCTGCGGCAGCCGCCGGCGATCGCCAAACTGGAGCTGCTCTCGTGAGGCCGGACGGGTCGCGCTACGTCACCTATCTGGTGATCGTCGCACTCGCCGGATGGGCGCTCGCTTCCTACGATCTCAACCTGCTGGTGCTGGCGCTGCCGGCGATCGCGCGCGATCTGCACGTCTCGGAAGTGCAGCTCGGCATCCTCGGTTTCTTCGTGTTCGGCGCGCAGTTCGTCATCACGCTGTTCGCCGGCTACGCGATGGACCGCTTCGGCCGCCGCAGGGTGTGGATGATCTGTCTGGGTGGAACCGCGATCTTCACCGGCCTGACCGCCTTCGTGACCGGGTTCTGGTCGCTGGTGGCGGTGCGCGCACTGGCGTCGGGCCTCGCCTATTCTGAACTCGCCGTCTCGATCACGATCGTCAACGAACAGGTGCCGGCGCGCGGCCGCGGCCTGCTGTATTCGGTGGTGCAGGGCGGCTGGCCGCTCGGCGTGTTCCTGGCGTCCGGGGTGTATCTGGCGTTCGGCCATCTCGGCTGGCGCCTGGTGTTCCTGTTCGGCATCCTGCCGGTGCTGGCGGTGATCCTCGGCCGGATCTTCATCCGCGAGTCCGGACGGTTCGAGGATGAGCGGGCGCGGCATCCGCAGAGCGCCGAACGGATCAGGCTGCGCGAACTGTTTCTGGAGGGCGGACCGGTGCGGCGTCAGCTCGTGCTGCTGTCGGCATCGTGGATCTTCTACGGCATCAGCTATGTCGCGACCAACTTCTACATCACCTACTGGCTGACGACGTACAAGGGCTATTCCAGCACCGGGGCCAGCACCCTGCTGCTGGTCTCGGGCGGGATCGGCTTCCTGTTCTACGTGCTGGGCGGCATCCTCGGCGAACGCTATGGCAGGCGCGAGGTGCTGATCGTCTCGGCGATCGCCATCGCCCCGCTCACGGTGCTGTTCTATTTCACCACCGCGCCGTCCACCACCGCGATCGTCTATTTCCTGCTCTACCAGGCGACGAACGGCACCTGGTCCGGCGCCGGCTACGCCTACCAGGGCGAGAGCTTTCCCACCCGCATCCGTGGCACCGCTGTCGGCTTCCTCTCGGCGATGGGTGTGCTAGGCTTCACGATCGGCAGCCTGCTCTGGAGCTTCGTGTCGGCGTTCGGCAATCCCGCCGTCACCTGGTTCGGCATCGCCACCCTGTTCTCGTTCGGCACCTGGCTGACGCTGCTGCTGCGCCGGATCCCGCCCGGCCTCGAACTCGAGGCCATCGCCGCCTGAGCAGCGGGCACGACGCGACGCGACGCCGGCGTCAGATCGTGGTGACGCCGAGCTGCCTGAGCAGGCCGAGCGTGTCGACCATCGCCCAGTGTTCGGCCAGCTTGCCGTTCTCGACGCGGAACAGGTCGAACACCTCGATGTCGATCGCATTGCCGGTGGCCGGGATGTCGAACAGCGTGCCGCGGTGCGTGCCGCGGAACCGCAGCCGGACCAGCACCTTGCCGCCGTCCTCCATCACATCGTGGATCGGCAGGTTCAGGTCCGGCACCCCGGCCAGCAGCACGTCGTGATGGTGCTGCAGGCCCTCGGGGCCGATCACGGCATAGGCGAGCCCAGGATCGTGGCGCCTGAAGTCCGGGGCGACGTTCTCGCGCCACCAGCCCATGTCGCCATCGATGAAGGCCTGGAAATAGGCGACGCTGATCCGCTTGGCGTGGTCGCGCTCGCTCATCCTCGCCTCCCCGCGCATTGGCCGCTCACGCCAGACCCAGCACCGGGCGATGCAGCGCCAGGCCCGCGCATGCGACCGGGAGCGCCTCCACCTGGCCCTTGCCGACCTCGGTGACGAACAGGGTGTTGCCGTCCAGCGCGAACGCGCAGTTGGTCGGGCAGGGCCCGTCCAGCGGCAGCCGCTCGGCGACGGCGCCGGTCCGGTCGAGCACGGTGACGTTCTGCTGGCCGTAGACGGTGCAGTACAGCCGGCCGTCGGCGCCGAACTTCATCCCGTCCGGCCCGAAGAAGCCGCCCTGCGCGTCGGGCTGCAGCACGTTGCCGAACCGGGCCGGCCGCGCGTCGCCGGCCCCGAAGATGTCGTAGCGGATGACGTCCCCGGACAGCGACGCGTTGGCGTACAGCACGTCGTCGGCATCGAACGCGATCCCGTTGGTGAACGGCATGCCGCGGTCGATGGTGCGCAGCACCTTGCCGGCCTTCGGATCGATCTCGAACACCCGCCCGTCCCAGGCGAGCTGCCGGAACCCGTCGACCAGCGTCTGGCCGTCGAGGAAATCCTCGACCGCCAGGCCGGAATCGGTGAGGTAGAGATGCCCGTCCGGGCCGAAGGCCAGATCGTTCGGGAACAGGAAGCCGCCGACCTCGTCGCCGTCGATGCGCAGGATCTCGCGCCCGTCCGGCGCGATGCACAGCACCGCCCGGTGCCCCGCCTCGGCGATCCAGAGCAGGCCCTCGCCGTCGATCGCCAGCCCGTTGGGCCGGCCGCCGGTCCGCTTGATCACGCTGCGCCGGCCCTCGCGGTCGAGCCGGGTGATGCAGAGCGTCGCCGCCGACATCTCGGTGACGTACATCGTGCCGTCGGGAAGGCAGACCGGGCCTTCGGGCGCGCCGATGCCGGTTGCTGAGAGCGTGTGAGCCATGATGTCCCCTGTCGCCCGCGAGATGCGGTTCGTGGCTGTGGCGGGCGCGAGCCTAGCACGCTCCAACGCGACAGCGACCCCGCCGCTGGCGTCAGAGTGCGGGAAACACCAGCCGGATCGTGGTGCCCTGACCGGGCAGCGTCTCCATCTCCAGCTTGCCGCCGGACTGCTCGACGAAGCCCTTGACCATCGACAGGCCGAGCCCGGTGCCCTTGCCGAGCGGCTTGGTGGTGAAGAACGGCTCCATCGCGCGCTGCGCGACCTCCGGCGTCATGCCGACGCCATGGTCGATGATGGCGATCTCCACCGCCGGCGTGCTGGTCGTGCTGTCGAGCAGGCGCGAGCGGGTCTGGATCATGATCTCGCTGCCCGCCTGCACCGCGTCGGCGGCGTTGCGCACCAGGTTGAGCAGCGCCATCTCGAGCTGGCTGGCATCGACCGAGGCCAGCAGCGGCTCGTCGGCCAGCTCCAGCCGGACCCGCGTGTTCGAGCCGGCCATCTGGTCCAGGATCGCGTCGCAGTTGCTCAGCGTCTCGTTGATGTCGACGGTCTGATCGTCGTGGAACTGCCTGCGGGCGAACGACAGCATCTGGTCGGTCAGCTTCGCTGCCCGCTCGGCACCCCAGACCGCCCGCCTGACCTGCCGCTGGCGTCGCGTCGGGTCCGCCTCGGTCTCCACCCGCTCGAGATTGGCCAGCACGATGGTCATCAGGTTGTTCAGCTCGTGTGCCAGGCTCGATGCCATCGAGCCGATCGTGTCCAGCCGCGCCGATTGCTGGATCGCCGCCTCCGCCTCGCGACGCCGGGTCACGTCGAGCTGGCTGGCGAAATGATAGACCAGCGTGCCGTCGGCATCGGTGACCGGGCTGATGAACAGCGCGTTCCAGAAGCTCGATCCGTCCTTGCGGTAGTTGATCAGCTCCAGATGGATCTCCTCCCCGGCGGCGAGGCCGCGCGCGATCTCCCGCGTCACCGCCGGGTCGGTCTTCTCGCCCTGCAGGAAACGGCAGTTCCGTCCGAGTATCTCCGCCTGGCTGTAGCCGGTGAGCTGCTCGAAGGCCCGGTTGCAGAAGATGATCGGGTTGTCGGCGCGGTGCGGGTCGGTCAGGCACATCGGCATGCGGCTCATCTGCACCGCGGCGAAGAAGATGTCGGGTCCGCCGCGCGCAATCACGTTGCGGCCGTCCTCGATGTGATGGCCCGCCTCGGGCGTGGTGAAGGGCGCGCGTTTCGGGTTCGGGGTCATGCGTCTGTTCGGATCTTCCGGCACGTGGCTACACCGCTCCCGCGGAAATGATGCGGGCGCCGACCGGCCCGCTGGAACGAACGCGCCCGCTCAGCGCTGTGTCCGGGCGCTGTGAGGTCTGTCGCCCGTGTGTGTTCTGTTCGTCGAGGATGATGCCGTGATCCGGGAGACCATGCTGGAGAGCCTCCAGGATGCCGGCTTCGACGTCGTGGCCGCCGAGCATGGCCGCCATGCGATGAGCCTGCTCGACGATTCGCACCATGCCTTCACCATCGTGGTCACCGATTTCCACATGCCGGGCGACATCGACGGCTCCCAGGTCGCCGCCCACACCCGCGCGCTGCACCCCGGCATGCCGGTCGTGATCGCGACCGGCCGTCCGGAGGTGCTGCAGGCCTCGTGGCGCAACGATCTCGGCTACGCGCTGCTGCCAAAGCCCTACCGCCCCAGCACCCTGCTCCGGCTGCTGCATTCGCTGCTGCCGGCGCCCGGGAACGCCTAGCCGCCGCGCACCGCCGGCCGGTCGCGCATGCATCAGGGGCCTATGCGCTCTCGGCCTTGCTGTCGAGGACCACATCTGTTCCGACGATACCAAAACGCCGCAGACTCATGCCGGTCTGGCGAGTCTACGCTGGCGCCAAGCCCGCCAAGATAGATCAGCGTCCCGAAAAAGCCATAAGCCGAAACCCCTGCCCGTCAGGGCTAATTCCTCCAGCCCGGCGGCGTGCGGTCAGCGGCTGTCGCGCAGCGCCGCGTGGACCTGGCCGGCGGTGAAGGCGGGCGTGCCGGGTAGGGTGCTGGCGCCGCCGAAGCGGAACACCACGAAATTCAGCACCGCCGCCAGGGTCGCGTCGTCCAGCCGCGACATCGCCACGTTCGGCAGGTGCAGCATGGCGTTGCGGCCCTTCGCGGTCCGGGCCAGCAGGCCGACCCTGCCGCGCAGCGTCGGGATCAGTCCCGGCACCGAGACCCCCTCGATACCGTGGCAGCCGCCGCAGCGCATCAGATAGGCGGATTGCGCGGCGCCGATCGGTGCCGGGTCGGCGCGCGCTGACCCGGCGCCGGCGACGAGCAGCGGCGCGGCGGCCACCAGACGGGCGATGCCGCGCATGCCGGCCTAGCCGGCGAGGCCGACGATCGCCGCCGTCGAGCAGTTGTACATCAACGACTTGGCCCCGTAGCACCAGATGATGTCGTTGTTGGATTGCGGCCGGTAAGCCGGGGTGTCGCCATCGGTGCCGAGGCAGTTCATCTGGCCGCATGCATCCTGGCCGCAGCAGTCGCGATAGGCGACCAGGTAGGATTTGCCGTCGACCGGATTGTAGCAGGTGCCGATCCAGGAGGTCGGCGACGCCTCGGTGCCGGGCGGGCAGCTATGCACGCCGCCGCCACAGGACGAGCAGAGATAGCCGTCGAGCGCGCAGTAGCGCCAGTAGTTGCACTTGGTGTCGTCGGCGGCCTGCGCGGCCTTCGCGAACGGGGTCGGCGGCTTCGCCCGGTCGTCCGCCATCGCCCGGCGCACCGGCAGCACCGGCAGCGCCGGCGCCATCACGCTCCAGGCGCCGAGCCTTGCCAGCAGGCCGCGCCGCGAGGTGCGGCCGGCCAGCAGGCGGGTGAGACGCTCGGAAGCCCGGTCCATGGTGCGGCGCGGTCTAGTCGGCGGCATCGCTGCGCTCCCGTTGCAGAAGGAAGGACTGGACCGAGTCGTGGCCGGTCTCGTGGGCGGCGAGCAAGCTTTCCAGATGCTCGCGGCTGTTGACCAGCCCCTTGCCGCGGATCACCGCGCCGGCATCGATCAGCACCGCGTAGGGCAGCTTGCCGATCCGCAGCGCCATGCCGATCTCGGGCCCGTGCACGAAATCCACCGTCTCGAGCGCCAGCCGCGCCCGCATCGCCTGGAGCGGCGCCAGCGCGCCGTCGCCGATCAGGGTCAGGCGCAACCGCTCCGCCGCCGCCACATGCCGCGCCAGCGGGATCACCCGCTTGCACACCGGACAATCGGCGGCCACGAACAGCAGCAGCCGCAGCCTGTCGCGATCCGGGCCGTCGCGTTCTGGGCCGCCGACCGCCGCCGGGGCGCCGTCGAGCGTGGCCATTGCAAAGCGCGGCAGCGTCTGTCCGACCGCCGGGCCGAGATCGGTCACCAGCGCGCCGACCGGGGCGATGCGCTCGTGCAGCAGGCCGATCTGCCTGGCCAGCGCGAACACCACCGCCACCAGCGCGGCGATCACGATCCAGGACAAAGCCTGCGAGACCAGCAGCGCGGCGGTCACGGTCGGGCGGTCCGGCGCGGAAGCGGCAGCGTCCCGCTGGTGTGGAACAGCACCCAGAGCAGCAGCCCGGCGGCGACCGCCTGTGCTGAGAGCAGCAACCCGGCCGGCGTCGGCGCCGGCGCCACCGGCGCCGCCGCGACCAGCGCTGCCGCCAGCAGCGACGCGCTGCGCCCGACCTGGGTCCAGGAGAGCGGCGTCGGCGCGGCATGGCAGCCGCAGCTGATATGCCGGCGGCCGCGGGCCAGGTTGATGGCCATCGACGCGACGAACAGCGCGAGCAGCGCCGCGGCCAGCCCGGCGCCGGGCAGCGCCAGCCGGCCGGGCAGCAGATCGGCGGCCAGCAGCGCCGTCGCCGCCAGCGCCTCGGCCGTCAGCAGCAGCAGCGCCGCCGGTCGTGCCAGCCGCCGCGGCAGCAG
>CAZZZA010000010.1:6535-43206 GCA_964658455.1 uncultured Lichenihabitans sp. | reverse complement strand
CGGGACATGCACCGGGTAATGCTGGCTGATGACCAGTTCCGGCCCGGTCGGATGCGGCGGCTGGAACACCAGCCGCGCCACCGCTGCGGCCTGCGACGCCGGCACCCCGGACAGATCGAGCGTGGCGCCGCCTTCGACCGGCGCCAGCCGCACCCGGGCGGGCAGGGCCTGGTCCAGCGCCAGCGCCAGGTCGCGGTTGATCGCCGCCAGGCTGTAGCTGCCATTGACGTGGCCGGTCACCGAGAAGCGCAGATTGTCGGCCAGCAGCGCCGGCGTCGCCGGATCGTCCGGCAGCGCGGCGCCGGCCCGCAGCAGCGCCTGTCGCAGGATCTCGGCCTGCCTGGGCAGGGCGAAGCGGTCGAGCGCCGCCCGCTGCGCCGCCCGCATGCGGTCGCGTTCCGTGGGGTCCTCGGCCAGCGCCAGCATCGCCGCCGCGACCGGCTCCGGCGCCGGGTCGGTCAGCAGCCGTCCGGCGCCGGCCAGCGTGTACGGCACGGCGCCGCCGGGATGGGCCAGCACCGGCACGCCATGGACCATCGCCTCGACCAGCGGCACGCCGAAGCCTTCGTGGCGGCTGAGCGAGACATACAGGTCGGCGGCGCCGTACCAGCCATCGAGCTGTGCGTCGTCGACGCCGCCGGTGAGCAGCACGTGATCGGCGAGGCCGGCCTCGTCGATGGTGGCCCGCAGCAGCGACGCGTAGGGATCGCCCGGCGTCGCGTCGCGCCCGACCAGCACCAGGCGAGACGGCGCGTCGAATTGGGCCCGGAACGCGGCATAGGCCTGGACGAGCGCCACCTGGCCCTTGGACTCGTTGATGCGGCCGACGAACAGCAGCGTGAAGAGGCCGGGCCGGCGCAGGCTCGCCGCGAGCGGCTCCGAACCGGCCGCGCGCTGCCGCAGCGCGTCCAGGTCGAACAGCAGGTTGCAGGCCCGGATCGGCCCGATGCCGTGGCGGCGCAGATCGCCGGCGCTGTAGGCGCTGACCGGCAGCGCCGCGGCGACCTTGCCGCTGAACGCGCCGAGCTGCGTCATGCCGAGCCTGGCGTAGTGCGCGAGATGCGGGTGCCGCGTCAGCAGCGCCGGCGGCGTGATGTTGTGGTAGATCAGGATCTTCGGCATCGGCAGGTCGAGGATCTGCCGGAACCGGTCATAGCCGATCGAATGGTGCACCAGCAGCACGTAGCGGTCGTGCCGTGGCAGTTCCTCCATGATCCGAAGCTCGCCGGCGAGTTCCGGCGGCGGCTGTTCGGTATAGATCTCGCTGTCATAGCCCATCGCGCGCAGCAGCCCGCGCGTGAGCAGCATCGAATTGGTGATCGCGTCGTTGACCGCCGAACCGGAATGGAACTGGTGCACGCTGGTCAGGCCGTTGCCGGCCTCTGCCGCGATCGCGAAGCCAGGCGGCGGCGCGATCGGCAGCGGCGCTTCCGCCTGTGATGGAGGGTCTGCCGGCTGCTGCGGCGGCGGCGTCTCGCCGGCCGGCAGCGGCAGGGCCGGTTCGGGCGGCGCGGCCTGGCGGACGCCGTCGCGACGCAGCACCCGCCTCAGACCGCGACGGACCCGTCGCGCCCCCGGAATGGCCGCCAGCAGCTGCCGGCCGCCTTGCGCCAGGCGGTGCCAGTCCCGTTCGCTGGCTTGCAGCCGCAGATGGGTCTGCTGCAGTTCGTGGCGGGCGCGATGCAGCGCGTCCCTGAGATCCTCGATGTCGCGGTGGCGCAGGTTGAACATCTGCTCGCTGGTCGCCAGCCGGTGCCGCAGCGACTCCGCCTCGGCGCCGAGCCGGGCCAGATCGATCGTCGCCCGCGACAACGCCTCGCGCAGCCGGCCGATATCGTGGGTGGCGCGTTCGACGTGATGCTGCTCGCGCTTCGCCGACTGCTCCAGCCCGTGCTGCACCGAGCGCAGCTGCGCCTGCATGGTGCGGTTTTCCAGCTCGACGGCGGCGAACCGGCCGATCCAGCCATTGTCGCCGACCCGCACGAAGGTATCGAAGACGTTCGGCGGCGCCGCGAAGGCCGGCCGCAACGACGCCGCGCGTTCGCCGGCGACATAGAACCGGTTCAGCCCGTCGAACCAGACGAATTCGTAGTCCGCCGCCAGCAGCAGCCCTTCCCAGGCTTCGTGGTTCGGCGTGGTGCTGCGTGGCGCGGTGGCCTCGGCGAGGATGATCCAGGGCCGGAAGCGGATCAGGTCGGCGCCCTGCAGCACCGCGCGTTCGGCGCCCTCGACATCGATCTTGAGGAAATGGATGTCGCCGCTGGCATAGCTTTGGCAGATCTGCGCCAGGGTCAGGACCTCGATCCGCGTCTCGCTTACCTTCAGCTGGTCGCTGTCGTAGCCGGAGGCGACCGCGGCATCGAGCGTCGAGAGGCCGGTGCCCTCGACCACATAGAACGGCATCGTTCCGGGCTCGGCACCGATCGCGGCCTGGATGGTGACGTCGCGCGGCCTGGCGGCGCGCAGCAACGCCGCCTCGTGGCGCAGCGGCTCGATGTTGACGCCGTGCCAGCCACGATCGGAAAAAGCGCGCGTGACGTTCTCGAAATCGGGATGGTGCGCGCCGACATCGATGTAGAAACCGCCCTCCACCTGTGAGAGCGCGCGCCACAACATGACGTCCTCGAAATTCTGGGCAAACGAAATGAACGTCATGAAACGTCGGGCTCCAGTCGTGTCTGGCCGGATCGCGGGCACGGACACGCGGCGGTGACGCTAGCCGCAGCGGGGTCGCGCCGGAACCTCCCGCCGGGAGCCGGGCGACCGGTTTTGCCCCACGTCGCCGCCCCTGTCAGTATTGTGATGGCCTGCCCGGAACGATGGAGCATTTTCCCGCGATGACGACGCCCATGATCGGCAACGAAGCGTCCGCGCCCGTGCAACCATGGGAGGTCGATTTCCCCGACGCTGCGACCGAGGCCGACATCGCCAGCTGTTTCAGGTTGCTGCTCGGCCGCAGACCGCACCAGGAGGAATGGACCGGCCATCTGTCGCGCGTCGGCGAGCCGCTCGATCTCGTGGTCGGCAGCTACGTGAATGCGCTGGAATTCGCCCGTCGCGGTTTGCTGGAACCGGCGCCGCTCGGCGAGATTTCGCTGGTCACGGTTCAGGGTTTTGCGATCTACGCTGAAGCCGACGACGCGGCGGTCGGCTATCACGTGCGGGGCGGCGCCTACGAGCCGGACGTGACCGCGGTCTTCCACCGCCTGGTCCGGCCCGGCGGCCATGTGCTCGATCTTGGCGCCAATATCGGCTATTTCACCATGCTGGCAGCGCGTCTGGTCGGGCCCGCCGGCTCGGTGATCGCGGTCGAACCCAACCCGCGCAACGCCCGCATGGTCGAAGCCAGCAGGCGTGCCAACGGGTTTGATCATGTGACCGTGGTCCAGGCGGCCGCCGGCAACGCGCCAGGATTGCTGGTGCTCAATCGCGCCCATTCAAACGGCACTACGTCGGCACTGCCGGATGCGCAAGCCGGCGCCATCCTGGCGGCGGAAACCGTCGGCTGCGTGCGCGCCGAGACGCTGGTGCCGCCGGGCCGGCGCATCGATCTCATCAAGGCCGACGTCGAGGGGGCCGAGTATCTGGCGTTGCGCGGCTGCACCGGCCTGATCCGACGCGACCGGCCGCTCATCGTCAGCGAATTCGCCCCGTCGATGATGCAGGGCATCTCCGGCATCGACGGTCCCGCCTATCTGCGCTGGCTGATCGGGCTCGGCTACGGCCTGTCGATCGTGCAGCCGGACGGCACGCTGACGCCGGCCGCGCCGGACGCGATCATGGCGGAATACCGGCGACGCGGCGTCGATCATCTCGATCTGGTCGCCGCGCCGCGGCCGGCAACGCGGCTCGCGCGTCTGCGGCGCGCCGCGGGGCGCGTGCTGGCACGCCCCGGCTAGCAGCAGCCGGGCCTCATTGCAGGCGCGCCGCGATCGTGTCGGCGACGCGCAGCGCGTTGGCGATGATGGTCAGGGTCGGGTTCACCGCGCCGATCGACGGGAAGAAGCTCGCGTCCGTCACGTAGAGATTGTCGAGTTCGTGCGCCTTGCAATCGGTGTCGAGCACCGAACTGGCGGGATCGGTGCCGAAGCGCAGCGTGCCCGCCTGATGCGCGGTGCCGCCGATCGGCGTGTCCTTGCCGAGATATAGGCTGCGCTCGAAGAGGTGCGGATGGATCTCGAGCGCGTCGCACATCTCGCGCAGCTTGTGCTTGAGGCGGCGCAGCCCTTCGAGATTGGTCTCTGTCAGGTCGAGATGCACCTTGCCGTCCTTGTAGAACACGCGGTTCTGCGGCAGCGGCAGATCCTCGGCGGTCAGCCAGAAATCGATCGAATGTTTCGCCATGTAGTCGAACGGCATCTCCGGCAGCCATTGCAGGAAACGCGGCAGGCCTTCGCCATGGATCTGCACGCCGTCGGATTTGCCGACCATCTGGATATGGCCCAGCGGAAATTCCCAGTCGTCGGCGCCGAAATAGAAGTCGTTCAGGCCGAGGGTCTTCTGGAACCGGGTCGGATTGGGGATCTTCGACAGCGCCAGCATGGTCGAATTGTTGTGGCGCATATAGTTGCGCCCGACCTGGCCGGAGCCGTTGGCGAGCCCCTCCGGATGCGCGTCGCTGGCGGATCGGAGCAGCAGCAGCGCCGAACTCAACGCGCCGCACGCGACCACCACCATATCGGCGGAGTAGGTCAGCCGTTCGTCGCCGCGCACCACCGAGACCCCGGTGACGCGGCGGCCGGACGCGTCGGTCAGCAGCCGCTCGACATAGGCGTTGGTCAGCAACGTCAGGTTGTCGTGGGCGCGCAGCGCCGGATCGACCACCATGATCTGCGCGTCCGCCTTGCCGTTGGTCGGGCACGGGTAGCCGTCGAAGGCGTCGCAGCGCACGCAGGGGCTGCCTGGAAGCGGCACCCCGTCCTTCTCGTCCAGCAGCACCCCGACCGGCAGGTGGAACGGCTTGTGGCCCAGCGCCGTCAGCCCGTCGAACAGCGCCTGGATGCGCGGCTCGTGGCTGACCGGCGGGTAGGCGTAGGGCTTGCTGCAGGGCGGCTCGGTCGGGTCCTCGCCGCGCTGCCCGTGCACATGGAACAGCTCCTCGGCCGCCTGGTAGTAGGGCTCGAACACGTCGTAGCCGACCGGCCAGGCGGGGGAGAGCCCGTCCGGATGGGCGATCTCGCCGAAATCGCGCTCGCGCAGCCGCAGCAGCACCGAGCCGTAGACCTTGCTGTTGCCGCCGACGAAATAATGCAGCCCCGGATGGAAGCTGCCGCCCTTGCTGTCATACCAGGTCTCGTCGGCCTGGTAGGCGCCGTCGACGAACACCGTCTTGCTGTCCCAGTTCTCCCGGCCGCGCACCAGATAGTCGCCACGCTCGAGCAGCAGGATGCGCTTGCCGGTCTGCGCCAGCTTCCACGCCATGGTGCCGCCACCCGGTCCCGACCCGACGATGATCACGTCGTACTGCTGGCTTTCCATCGTCGGTGGTTCCTCGAGGCCTGGGCGGGGTCGGAACGCCGCACCGCTCGCGACGTTGCAGCAGCGCCAGGGGGAGATTGTGTCGGCATGACCGGTTCGAGTTTCGTTGCCGTGCTGGGCGTGCGTTTCCTGCTCGTGATCCTGTTCTTTCCGTTCAGCGCGCTCGACAAGATCCTGAATTTCAACGGCGCGGTGGCGCAGGCGCGCAGCGTGGTGCCGTCCCGCGCCGGCTCGACGCTGATGCTGCTGGCCGGCCTCGGCGTCGAGCTGGTGATGCCACTCTGCATCCTGAGCGGCTATGCCGACCGGCTCGCCGCCCTGATCATGGCCGGCTACTGCATGATCACCGCGCTGCTGTTCAAGCAGTTCTGGGCCACCGGCGATTTCTGGGCCGGCAGCGAGAGCAAGGGGCGCGGCCTGTTCTGGGATTTCCTGAAGAATTTCGCGCTCGCCGGCGGCTTCCTGCTGATCACCGTCGGCAGCATGAGCCTGTCGAGCTTCCTGCACGACCCGCTCTCCTCCACCAACCCCTACGCCGCGGCGGGCCGGTCGGGAGCGGGGGACCGGCAATGACCGAGTCGCCGCGCATCCCGTACTGGCACATGTATACCGACCGCACCGGCACCAGCCGCTTCGCGCGCTGCGCGATGTCGGGCCTCGCCTTCGCCTCGCTGACCAGCGCGCCGCAATGGCAGCACCGCAAGACCACCGGTACCTTCAGCGTCAGCTTCGTGGTGCTGCCGACCGGCTGGTTCGGCGACTGGCACGAGAGCCCGAAGCCGCAATGGGTGATCCCGCTATCCGGCCGCTGGTACATCGAGACCATGGACGGGCAGCGGGTCGAGTTCGGGCCGGGCGACATCCATTTCGGCGAGGACCAGGACACGGTCGAGCGCGACGGCCGCCGCGGCCACCGCTCCGGGGTGATCGGCGAGGCGCCCTGCGCGCAGATGATCGTCCAGTACGAGACCGCGCCGACGCGGGACCAGCCCTGCCGGCTGGACTGAGCGGTGGCCGAGGCCGGACCCCGCGACGACACGACCTGCGACCGGATCGTCCGGTTCAGCCTGACCAGCGCCGATCCGCCGGCGCTGGCGGCGTTCTATCGCGACGTGCTGGGCTTCTTGCCGGGCGCGACCCTGCGCGTCGATGCGGCGCGCTACGGCGTGGCGGGCCTTGCCACCGTGCATCGCCTGACGCTCGGCGCCCAGGCGATCGAACTGGTCGGCTTCGACCGGCCCGGGCGGCCCTATCCCGCTGGTTCGAGCAGCCATGATGGCTGGTTCCAGCATCTGGCGCTGGTGACGCACGATATCGACGCCGCCTGGGCGCGGCTGCGGCAGGCCGCCGGCGTGCAGGCGATCAGCCGGTCGCCGTCGCCGGTGCGGCTGCCCGCCGCGTCGGGCGGCGTCGCCGCGTTCAAGTTCCGCGACCCGGAGGGCCATCCGCTGGAGCTGCTGGGCTTTCCGCCCGGCGGCGCGCCGCCGGCCTGGCAGCCGACCGGCGACACCGCGATGCTCTCCGGCATCGACCACTCGGCGATCGTGGCCGCCGATCTCGATGCCAGTCTGGCCTTCTATGCGCGGCACGGCTTCGTGGTCGCCGCAGCTTCGGAGAATGCCGGGCCGGAACAGGATGCGCTCGACGCCGCGGAGCAGGTGGCGGTGTCGGTGCGCGCGCTGTCGCGACCGGCGGCGCCGCCGCGCCTCGAACTGCTCGGCTATCGCACGCCGCCGGTCTCGCCCGGCGCGGCCGGTCCCGCCGACGTCGCCTGCACCCGCACGGTGCTGTCCGGCCGCGGCGGGCTCTCGACCGATCCTGACGGGCACGTCATTCTCTTCGACGCGGCATGATGCTGCGCGCCGAGGTTTGCCGAGATGCTCGACCGATTCCGCAACGCCTTCCGTCGTCCGCCGCCGCAGCCAACGCAGCCGTCGCCACAGCCGGAGCCTGCCGTGATCCTGGACCTGCCGCCGCCGGTGATCGGCGACAACGAGAGCCATGATGCGGGCCTGCACGCCTCGGCGGTGCATGGTTGGTATAATGGCGACGGCACCGTCTATCCCGGCTTCAAGGTCGGGCCGGGCGATGTGGTGGCCGATATCGGCAGCGGCGACGGCGGCAACTCATTGTTCTGCGCCGAGAAGGGCGCGCGCGTGCATCTCTCGGACATCGACCTGCCGCGTCTGGAAGCGGCCTGCGCGCGGATCGCCCAGGTCGCGCCGCACCTGGTCAGCGCCCATCCCGGCGACGGGGTGACGGTGCCGTTCCCGGACGGTTTCGCGACCCGGGTGATCTGCACCGAGGTGGTCGAGCATGTCGACGACCCGTCGGTGCTGCTGGCCGAGCTATATCGCATCACCACGCCCGGCGGGCTACTGCTGCTGGCCTGCCCGGATCCGACCTCGGAGGCGATCCAGAAGCACCTGGCGGCGCCGATTTATTTCGAAAAACCGAACCATCTGCGCGTGCTGTCGCACGAGGCGCTGGAGCAGCTGGCGCTGGATGCCGGCTACGTCGTGGTCAATCGCGGCCGGCACGGCTTCTACTGGGCGGTGTGGTGGAGCCTGTTCTGGTGCATCGGCAGGGACATCAGCGAGAAGAACCCGATCCTCGACAATTGGGGCCGCTGCTGGAACGCCATCCTCGACACCGCCGACGGGCCGAGGGTGCAGCGGGTGCTGGACGAGGTGCTGTCGAAAAGCCAGATCCTGGTCTGCCGCAGGCCGGAGACTACAGCAGGCTGAACAGCACCAGCAGCAGGCCGATCACCGCGACCGCCCAGGCCACGGTGCGCCACGGCACCAGGCCGTAGGCATAGGTCGGGATGTAGGCGACCCGGCCCCAGAAGAACAGCCCGGCGCCCCAGGCGGTCAGGCCGTTCTCGCGCCCGGAGACGTGGGCCAGCAGCACCGCGCCGATGAAGACCGGCAGGTTCTCGTAGAGGTTGGCCTGCGCCCGCACCATGCGCGCCGCGATCCCGCGATACTCGGGCGCCGGCGCGTCGCGGGTGCCGGCGGCCCATTGCAGCCCGTCCTGCCGGCGTTTGGTCGCGGATGCCAGGATCACCTGGAAGATCGTCAGCACCAGCGTCCAGCCGAGATAGGAGAGGGCAGTGGTCATCAATTCAATCCTCGCCGTGCATCAGAAGACCTGTTTCACGCCGATCGCCAGCGCATCGTTGCTCGCATTGTAGTGGCCGACCATGGTGCCGGCATTCAGCGTCACCGCGCCGAGCGGCGAGTTGCTGGTGCTGTTGCCGATCGAGTTGTTGATGGTGTTGTCGCCGGGCAGGAAGTAGTGCGTGTAGGCCAGCGCCAGGGTGATGGTCTTGGTCGCCTGGTAAGTGGCGCCGATGCCGATCTCGACGCGGTCGCCGTCCGGGATCGTCGCCTGACGGGTGGCGTCGGTGATCGGGCTCTGGTCGTAGGTGACGCCGCCCTGCAGCATCAGCTTCGGCTGCCAGCGCGGCCGGTAGTTGGCGCCGACGCCGGCGGTGACGGTGTCGCGGAAATTATACTGGATGTCGGTGGTGACCGGGATCGACGGATCGTTCGGCACCACCCGGCTGTGCTGGAACAGCGACCAGTTGGTCCAGGTCACGTTGGCCATCACCGCCCATTCCGGCGAGAGCTGCCAGTATGCCGAGGTATCGACCCAGCCCGGCAGCGTCACCTTGACCTTGGCGTCGTAGGTCTGCGCCTTCAGGCTGTTGGCGACCACGCTGCCGATGCCCGGGATGATCGCGTTCAGCGGGTTGGCGGTCGCGACCGCGTCCGGAACATAGACGTTCTGGTAGCCATCGAGCGTGTAGTAGGTCGCGGAATGGTAGTTCACGCCGACGCGGAAATTGTCGTTGAACTGATACAGCGCGCCGACATCGTAGCCGGCCGACCAGCCGTCGCCGCGGAACTCGGCGATCGGATCGACCCCGGCCGGACCGATCGACAGGGTGCCGAGTGCCGTGTTCGCGTCCTGCAGGTTGAGCGCGTGGCTCTGCCGGTCCTTGAAGTAGCCGACCACCGGGCCGCCGCCGATCGACAGGTGGCTGTTGATCGCATAGGCGAGCGAGAACAGCCCCTGGACGTTGGTCGGGATGTTGTTGGTGACCTGATAGCGGCCGGTATAGTTCGCAGGCGTGAAGCTCAGGCGCGAGGCGTAAGGACTCTGCACGGAGAAGCCGAACTTCAGGCGCGGCGACAGCGAGATCACCGCGCCGGTGCCGCCGGAAACCGCGGCGTCGATGCCCTTGGTGGATTGCACGCCGGAGACCGGCACGCCGTTCACCAGATCCTGGCCGCGATACTGCAGGCTCGGGTCGATCAGGTTGATCGTCGAATCGAGTTCGTTGCCCTGGATCCGCACCATGCCGGCCGGGTTGGTCCAGGCGGTGCCGGCGTCGTAGGCCTTGGCGGCCTCGCCGGCATAGGCGTTGGCGGTCCAGTCGGCGAGACCGTCATTCAGCGCGAAGCCGGCATTGGCGTGCGCCAGGCGCGGGGCGGCACCCAGACAGGCCGCTGACAGTAAGAGCGTGCGGATTCTTGTGGACACTGGTTCGTTCCCTCGGCCGGCCCGTTACAGCGGGTATTTTGGTTTTTCTGCGTGGAATTTTTACACTTCCTGCGCGCCGGTTACGTTGCCTCCATCTTGTCGGGTTTGCCAAGCGGTCGTTTGAATCAAAACGAGACCCGTGCTGTTTGCGTCACACTCAGCACCGAGCGGTCGCCGGTCAGGCGTCGCCAGGCGTCGCGGATCGCCGTCAGCCTGGCCTCGTCCGTCGCATCGTCGGGATGGTCGATCACCAGCAGCTTCGAGCGCAGCCGCTCCGGCGCGCGCTCGCCCGGCCCCTGCCACTGGCCGTAGATGTCGAGCACCGAAAGCCCGTCCGGGAAGCGCGGGGTCACCTCGCGATCCAGGAACGCGCGCCAGGCGGCGGCGCTGACGCCCTGCTCCGGCCGGTCCGCCGGTCCCAGCCCGAACGAGAGCCGGGTCTCCACCCAGCCGGCCGCGTTGGCCGGATGCGCCGGGTCGTCCGGCGGCGCGGTGCAGCTGGCCAGCAACGAAGCGGCCAGCATCAGGCCGCACCGGCTCGGGCCGCACGGGCGGTCGCGCATCGCTCAGGCCACCGCCGTGCGGCGCCACAGGGCGGTGATCCCCCTGGCGAGCGCCCAGACGGTCCACACCACCCAGGCCACGCCGAGCCCCCAGGGCACCACCATGAACACGATCCCGGCGCCGAAGGTCAGCGCCGCGATGCCGACCACCACCGCATGCAGCAGGCCGATCGCCAGCCAGGCCAGCACGCCGTGCCAGAAGATGCGGAGCTGCCAGTCCAGATGCGTGCGAGTCACCGGGTCGGCGCGCCCGCGCCCGCGCCAGGCCAGCAGCGCCGCGACCGGCGCGCTCACCAGCGTCACCGCGGCGAAGCACAGCAGCGCGTAGTTCAGCCAGGCCAGATCCCGTTCACTGGCCGGCGCCGGCGCTCGCCAGTAGCGCTCGGACCCGGCGAACCGTGCGGCCGCCTCGGCAGAAAAAGGGCGATGGTTCATGGCGCGGCTCCAACGGCACGATGCGGTCGGCGACAAGCAAGGCAAGGCCCGTGCCAGCCCGCACGACCGGCGGCAATGGCATGGCGCGGCGGCCGCATGGGGCATTCCACCATCTGTTGGCGCGTGGCCCCTCAGGGCATGGCTTGATACAGCCCCAGCGAGAGGTGCTTGCCGGTCGAGTAGTTCAGCCCCTCGATCGTTGCCAGCCGCCGCACCGCCAGCCCGTCGCGCGCCAACTGGCTCTGGAACGCGGTCTCGCCGTCGCGGCCGATCAGCGCCAGCCCGCAGGCGCGATCCGACGCGAGGAAATCCGCGGCACCGGTCGGGTTGACCAGCCTGGTCGACTGCCCGGCCAGGAACACCAGGCTCGGCTCGCTGAACGAGGCCGAGGCCAGCACGCTGGTCGGGCACGGGCGCAGCAACGCCACCGTGTCGGCGATGCGCGGGCTGAGCCAGAGCGTGGTGAGGCGCGGCACCACCACCAGGAACAGCCCGGTATAGGCGATCGCCGCCGCACCGGCGACGCTGAACAGCGCATCGCGCGGCCGGCCGCGCAGCAGGCTGTAGGCCGACACCAGGATCAGCGGCAGCGACAGCGCCGGGATCAGCAGCGACACCGCCGGCAGCCGGTGCTGCAGCAGCCAGATCGCCACCGGACCGGCGCAGGCCAGGGTCACGCCGACCGCCAGCCAGAGCAGCGCGTAGAGGCCGAGCAGCGCCCGGCCCCACCAGGCGGCGGGAGGCCGCCAGCCGCCCGGCTGGGTGAGCCCGGCGGCCGCCAGCAGCGCGATCGCCGGATAGACCGGCAGCACGTAGTGCGGCAGCTTGGTGGCGATCGCCTCGAACACCAGCCAGTGCGGCACCAGCCAGCACAGCAGGAACCGCATCTGCGCCGAGCGCCGGCGCAGCCAGACGAACGGGACCGCCATCGCCGCGAACAGCGAGCCGGGCCAGAACGCCACCGCGAAGACCGCCAGATGATAGCCGGGCGGCAGGCCGTGCGCCTGCTGGCCGGACGCCACCTTGCCGAGGAAGTTGGTGCCGACCGCGCGCTCGAAGAACAGCCCGTGGCTGACCAGCCAGATCGCCACGCACCAGGGCAGCACGATCGCCAGCGTCAGCGCCGCGCCGAAAAGCGGATGCAGCCGGCGCCACCAGCCGATCCGCCGTTCCAGCAGCGCCAGCCCCAGCGGCGTGCCGAAGGCCGGGATCAGCATCACCGGGCCCTTGAGCATCAGCCCGACCCCGAGCGCCCCCCAGTACAGCACCGCCGGCCAGCGCGGCGTGACCCGGTCGCCGGCGCGGTCGGACCAAGCGCGCAGCAGCCCGGTCTGCATCGCCAGGATCGCCGCCAGCAGGCAGCTGTCGATCGTCGCCATCCTGCCCTCGGCGGTCGCCAGCACCGAAACCGCCAGCATCAGCCCGCCCAGCAGGCCGGTCTCGCCGTCGAACAGCGTTTCGCCGATCCGGATCGTCAGCAGCACCGCGGCGATCATCGCCAGCAGCGTCGGGATGCGGTAGGCCCAGGGCTCGCGCTGCAGCGAGCGCTGCTCCACGGCCCCGGCGGCGGCGACCGCGGCCGCCTCCAGCCAGTAGATCCCGGCCGGCTGCAGGTAGCGCGGCTGATCCTGGAACCGCACGTCGATGAAATCGTGGCTGCGCAGCATCTGCGAAGCCGCCTCCATGTAGCGCGGCTCGTCGCGGTCCAGCGGCGGCAGGGTGCCGCGGCCGGGCAGGAACAGCGCCAACACCAGCAAGGCTGCCAGCCCGTAATGGCGGGCGGTGAGGATCATGGCGCCATCAGGGTCAGCGTTCGGTCAGGGACCCGGGGATCCTGGTGCGGGACTGCAGCCAGATCACGCCCATCATGTCGCGCACGCCGACGATCGCCCGGTTCAGGTTGGTGTATTTGGAGCTGCCATGCAGCCTGGCGCGGTGGTGCACCGGCTTGCAGATCAGCGCGCTGCCGTAATGCTGGAACAGCGCCGGCAGGAAGCGGTGCACGCCCTCGAATTGCGGCAGGCGCAGGAAGTCGGCGCGACGGAACAGCTTCATCGGCGCGCCGGTATCCGGGCAGCCGTCGCGCAGCAGGCGCCGGCGCAGGCCGTTGGCGAACCGGGTCGCGAAGCGGCGCGAGAGGGTATCGGAGCGCTTCAGCCGCACCCCGACCACCAGCGGCCCGGGCCTGCCGTCGGGCACGCCGGCCCCGGTCGCCAGCGACAGCATCGGCGGGATCTCCGCGGGATCGTCCTGCCCGTCGCCGTCGATAGTGGCGATCCAGGTGCCGTGCGCCGCCTCGATGCCCGTGCGCAGCGCCGCCGACTTGCCGCAGCGCCGGTCATGGCTGACCACGCGCAGCGACGGCAGCACGTCGCGGCAGCCGAGCAGGGCCGCCACCGTGCCGTCGCTGCTGCCGTCATCGACGAACACTACCTCCCAGCTCGGCAGCCCCGCCAGCGCCGCGGCCATCTCGACGCAGACCGGGCGGATGTTGTCCGCCTCGTTCAGCACCGCCGCCACCACGCTCAGCAGCGGTTTGCCGGTCTCGCTCATCCTGTCACGCTACGGGCGGACCCGGGGGCTCTGGCGTTCAGACCGCGACGCGGGTCGCGAACGCGGCCGGCAGCCCGGCGATCGCGCGGTCGATCAGCGCATGGTCCTCGGCCTCGCCGAGCGTCTCCGCCACCACCGCGCGGGCGGCCTGGGTGGCGATATCGGCGGCGACGCGCCTGATCTCCAGGGTGGCGGCGCGCTCGGAGGCCTTGATCCGGTCCTGCGCCATGCGCTCGCGGCGCTGCGCCGTGAGTTCGGTCTCGCGCTGCGCCGCGGCGGCGATCCGCGCCGACTCCGCCTTCGCGTTCTCGAGCATGGTGCGGGCATCGGCCAGGGCGGCGTCGCGCTCGCGCCGCGCCTCGGCCAGCATCTGCTCCGCCTCGCGCCGCAACCGGGCCGCGCCCTCGAGTTCCTCGCGCACCCGCGTCGCGCGCTGGTCGAGCAGCGCCGCCAGCGGCCGCCAGATCCGGCGTCCGAACAGCACGAAGAACAGCACGAACGAGACCGCGTACCAGAAGCGCGGCTCGTGCAGGAGGGTCTGGACGTCCATCTGTGGCTCCGATGCGGTTGCGCGTCAGGCGGGACGCGCGGCGAGTGCGGCGTCCACCTTGCTCTCGACCAGCGCCGCATCGCCAGGATGGCCGATCAGCCGCTCGACCAGCAACTGCGCGGTGCCGCTGGCGACCGGGCGGATCGCGCCCAGGGCGGTGGCGCGCGCCGCCGCCACCTCTGCCTCGGCACGGGCGATCTCGGCTTCGAGCCGGGCGTTCATTTCCGCGTTGCGCGCCGCCGCCTGGGCGCGGGCCTCGGCGACGACCTTGTCGACCATCGCCGACGCTTCCACGGCCGCCTCGCTGCGGGCGCGCCGGAGGGCGGCGATCGCCTGGTCGGCCTCGTTGCGCGCCGCCTTGGCGGCGTCGAGGTCGCCATCGATGCGCGCCCGGCGCTCGTCGAGCACCGCGCCGACCCGCGGCAGCGCCGAACGGCTCAGCAGCAGATACAGCACCAGGAAGATCACCGCGCCCCAGAACACCTGCCCGAGCGTGAGCGGGTTGGCGAACTGGAGCTGCGGCATGCCGGCGGCGAACGCGGTTCCCCCGGCGACCGGCAGCATCGCCGAGGACAGCAGGGCGATCCGGAGCGCGCCGCGCGACATCGCCGCTCTCCTGGTCAGACGAACAGGATGATGAAGGCGATCACCAGCGCATACAGCGCCACCGCCTCGGTCAGGGCGAAGCCCAGGATGCCGAGGCCGAAGACATGCGGGCGCGCCGCCGGGTTGCGGCCGATCGCGCTGACCAGCGCGGAGAAGATGTTGCCGATACCGACGCCGACGCCGGCGAGGGCGATCACGGCGAGACCGGCACCGATATACCGAGCGGCAGCGAGATCCATTGGGGAAGTCCTTGTTCTTGACGGAGGGGAGGGAAACCGGATCGCCGCGCCTCAGTGCGCGACGGCCTCACGCAGGTAGATGCAGGTGAGGATGGCGAACACGTAGGCCTGCAGGCCGCCGACGAGCAGCTCCAGCGCCATCAGGGCGATATTGATCGCCACCGGCGCGATGCCGAGCAGCGGGCCGATGAAATGGATGCCGCCCAGCATGATGGTGAAGGCGGCGAACATCTCGAACATCACGTGGCCGGCCATCATGTTGGCGAACAACCGGACCGACAGGCTGATCGGCCGCGAGATGTAGGACAGGATCTCGATCGGCACCAGCAGCGGCGCCAGCGCCACCGGCGCGCCCTCCGGCATGAAATGCGCGAAGAAGCCCAGGCCCTGCGCGCGCAGCGCCACCAGCAGGCCGACCACGAACACCAGCAGCGACAGCCCGGCGGTGACGACGATGTGGCTGGTGAAGGTGAACGAGCCCGGCACCAGGCCGATATAGTTGCCGACCAGGATGAAGGCGAACAGGGTGAACACGAACGGGAAGAAGCGCCGCCCCTCGGGACCGATCTGCTCGGTCGCCATGGTGTGGATGAATTCGTAGAGCAGCTCCGCCGCCGCCTGCAGCCGCCCCGGCACGATCGCGCGCGGACGCATGCCGAGATAGAGCAGCGCCAGGATCAGCGCCGCGGCGATCACCATCATCAGGTTGGACTGGCTGATTCTCAGGCTCTCGCCGAGCGACCCCAGGACAGGGTGCAGCTCGAACTGACCCAGTGCGTCGATGTGTCCGCCCGCCAAGACCGTCTTCCCTTCCTTACGACCCCGAGCTCTTGCGGCCGAGGTTCGATGCCGGCGAGACCAGTCGCCAGACGTTGATAATGCCGGCCGCCCCACCCAGCAGCACGAACAGGATCAGGAACAGCGGCCTGGTATGCAGCACGCGGTCCAGGCCCCATCCGATCGCCAGACCGACCAGCAGCGCCGAGACCAGCTCGACACCGACCCGGAAGAACACGGCCAGGGCGGAGAAATCGTCGCCGGCGGGCTCGGTCGGGGAGGCGGGCGCCTTGTCCAGGCCCTGCCTGGCCCGGGCCTGCCGCAATCGCTGGTCGAAGGACGCGCCCGACAGGGACGGGTCCGATTCGGGGCCGGTCTGATCCTCATCCATGATCCACACCTCCTGACGGGTGCACCGGCTCACTACCGGTGGTGCCAGGGGCTGTCAAGGAACAGCGAACCGGTTCAGTACGAAGCGTTTTTCTTCGCCGCGGTGCGCAGCGACACCCCCTCGAACAGCGCCTGGCCGATATAGCCGTGCGGCCCGCCGGTGCCGGGCGGACAGGCGAACAGGCCGCCGCCGACATGGGTCGCATACTGGTTCAGCAGGTCGAGCTTCGACATCTTGTCGAAGATCTTCACGAACCCGGTGCGCGGGTCGCGCTGGTAGCAGATGAAGAACAGCCCGGCATCGTATTCCAGCCCCTGGCGCCATGGAGGCCAGCGTTCGGCGATGAAGTTCAGCCCGTCATTGTAGGAGTAGGCGCGACGCAGGATCTGCGCCCCGTCATTGGTCGCCGCCGAGCCCAGCCGGACGTGGCTGTTCTCGCCGATCACCGGGTTGCCGTCCTTGTCGGTGGCGTCGAGGTCGAGCGGGTCGAACTCGCTCTTGCCGGTGAGCGGCGCCCCGCTCGCCTTGCGCCGCCCGAACACCTCCTCCTGGAACGACACCGCGGTGCGGTCCCAATGCTCCACAGAGATGCGGATCCGCCGCGCCACGAGGTAGCTACCGCCCTGCATCCAGCCCTGGTCGGTGCCGTCCGCCCAGATGATCTCGCCCGGGTCGCGCCGCACGAATTTGCGGCCCCCCGCGATCGCCTGCACCTGGCCGGGGCGGGCGGCGATCGGGTTCTGGGTGCCGTCCTTGAAGCCCATCAGGTTGCGCGGCGTGTCCTGGGCGGCGAACTGGGCGCTGTAGCCGTTCTGGATCCAGCGCAGCTGCGCCACCCCGTCGGCGATCCTGGCCAGCTGCCGCACCGCATGAAACGCCACCTGCGGATCGTCGGCGCAGGCCTGCACCGACAGATCGCCGCCGGTGGCGCCGGGGGCGAGCTGGTCGCCGTTGAAGCGCGGCAGGTCGATCAGCGCCGCCGGGCGGCGTGCCTTCAGCCCGTAGCGGTCCTGGCCGTCCTTCTCGAACAGCCCGGCGCCGAAGCCGAAGGTGAGCGACAGCCGCGCCGGGCCGAGACCGACCGCCTCGCCGCTGTCGGCGGCCGGCTGGTCCGGATCGTCCGCCATCGCCGCCGCGGTCTGGCCGCGCATCAGCCGCCGGGCGGCCTCGGTCCAGCGCTGCAGCAGCGACACCACGGACGGGCCGTCCTCGGTGGTCAGGTCGAAGGCCACGAAGCAGCTGTGGTTCTGCAGCGGCGTCAGGATGCCGGACTGGTGCGGGCCGTCGAACCCCTCGGCGATCGCGCGCGACGGCCCGCGCGCCGACGGGGTGATGCCCTCGGCGACGGTGGCGGGCGCGGCGCGTGCGCCCGAGAACGGGCACACCGCGCCGGCGGCGGCGAGGCCGCCGGCACCCTTCAGGAAGGCGCGGCGCGACGCCGCGCGGTCATCGTCGTCTGGGGACACTCGTCGTTCCGTTCAGTGTGCCAGGACCAGCGTGTTCACGTCGTCCTCGACATAATAGAAGCCATCGCCGGCCGGTGTCATCGCCAACCCGAACAGGTCGCCGCTGCCCGGCGGCTGCTGCGCCTTGTCGACGTCGATCCACTGCGCCGCGACCTGCCTGCCGGCCCGCGGGTCGATCTCCACCGCCTGGCCGTTGAGCCCGTTGGTGGTCACCAGGTTGCCGTTCGGCGCGTTGACCAGCGCCAGCGGACGCTTGAGGAAGCCGTCCTTGGTGATCTCGGTGCCGGTGCCGGCGCTGTCGTGGCGGGTGAGCGCGTCGTCGATCCGCACCACCCGGTTGCCGATCGCATCCGAGACGTAGATCGACCCGTTCTCGCCGAGCGCGATGCCGGTCGGGCCGATGATGAACACGCCCTTGTCGGCCTGCTCGGCGAACCCGTCGGCGATCACGGTGATGTCGCCCAGCACCGGCCGGCCGGCCTGCTCCCCGCTGGGCGGCAGGCTCACCGACACCCGGATCACCGTCGCCTTGGACACCAGCGGCGCGTCGCCGGACGCGGGCGGCGCGCCCACCCCGTAGCCGGCGTTGCTGATGAATAAGGTGGCGCTGTCGCCCTTGTCGATCACGGCCATGTTCCCCCACGGGCCGTTGATCTTGGGGCTGGTCCAGACATCTGCAAGCCTTCCCTGGCTGTCGAACACCAGCAGGCAGCCCTGTCCCTTGGTCGCGGTGGTGCCGTCCTTGCTGGGCAGGCTGCCGATGATGGTCCAGCCGCTGCGCAGCACCGTCATCGCCGTGGTCAGGCCGACGCCGCCCGGGCAGCGCGCCTCGGTGCGCGGCACCGACGCGAACAGGCTCAGCGCTTTCGAGACCGGGTCGATCTGCACGATGGTGCCCCCGGCGCCCTGCAGGTTGCCGTCATTGTTGAAATTGCCGACCAGCACATGGCCCTGCACCAGCCGCCCGGTGGTGACCGGCGACACGATCACCGCATAGGGGTTCTGGTCGCCATTGGCCGGCACCGTGGAGGCGACGATGCTGTGATGCTTGAGCCCGGCCAGGAAGCTCGGCCTGTCCACCGCCGCCGCGGTGGCGACCTGGCCGGCCATGCAGGCGGGGAGGCAGACGGCGATGGCGGCGGCGGCGAGGCGCCCGCGACGCGTGGGCATCGGCATACTCCTAGAAATTGATGTTGCTGCGCACGCCCAGCACCAGCTCGTTGCCGATGCGGCGGTCCGGCGCGTTCGGGTTGGCGATGCCGCCGCCCGGCATGAAGATGTATTGCGCGTCCGGCTGGATCGTCAGCCATCCGGTCGGGAGATACTGGTAGGTGAGTTCCAGGTAGGTTTCCGACGAGCGCAGCGGCGAATAGGCGCCGTCGGCCACCGCCGCGCGGTCGCGGTCGCTGTCGAGCGCGTGCCGCCCGAGCTTGGCGAAGCCGCCGGCAAAGCCGAGCGAGTCGGAGTCGCGTCCTGGCAGCGGGGCCTTCAACGCCAGCCCGAGATTGGCCGAGAAATCGATCAGGTTGCGGTCGCCGGGAGCGCCCATCAGCCGCGTGAACACATTGAGGCTGCGCGGGCCGTTCGGGTCCGGCCGCCAGACGGTCTGGTCGACCACGGCGTAGATCGAGTAATTGTGCCGCCGCATCAACGGGTTGCCGTCGCTGGCCGGGCTCGCCAGCAGGCCGTGCTGGTCGTCGTAGCGCTTGTCCGGGAAGGCGGCGGTGTCGAACCAGGCGCCGATCTTGTAGATGCCGGGCAGGCCGCCGCCCCCGGGATGGCTGCCGTCGCCGAGCACGGTGTCGCCGCTGCTGGGCGCGTTCAGCGCGTAGTCCAGTTCGGCGATGAACAGCGCCCCGGTCTTCAGGTCGAACAGCGCGCCCTGGGCGTTGTTGGGCTGCGGGTCGTTGTCGAATTCACGGCCGCCGGGGTTGTCGTCCAGGACGTTGGCGAGCGCGGTGAACGGGCCGAAATTGCCGCGCCACCTCACGCCCAGCGAGGAGAGCGGGTAGGCCGCGCCGCCGGCATAGAGGTCGTAGGACGGCAGCGCCGGCCAGCCGAACGCGGTGTTGGCGAACAGCCCGGCGCTGGCGCTGGTGATGAATTCCTGGTCCAGGCTCTGCAGGCCGATCTTGACGTCCATCTGCCCGTCGCGGAACTGCTGGTCGTACCACATCTCCCAGAGCCGGGTGGCGCGGCTCGCCTCGATGCCGCTGATGGTGTTGATGCTGTAGAGGTTGTCCTGGCTCAGGCTGCGGCCATGGATCTGGAACGCGCTGACGTTGATCGTGCCGCCCGGCAGGCCGATGGCGCGGCCGAGATCCACGCCCAGGCTCACCTCGGTCAGCCCGTCATAGGCCGCGCCGCGATGCACGCCGCCGGTGGCGTTGCCGAACACCTCGCTGATCTCGCTCAGCCCCAGCGTCACCCCGTACTGGTTGAGCCAGGGGCGCACGCCCCAGGCCGGACCCAGCAGATACTGGCCGCTGGGCTGCGCCAGCGCGCAAACGGGGGCGGTGACGAGCATCGATGCGCTCAGCGCCAGAGAATGGCTGTGCCGCCTGATCATGTCCCTCGTCCGTTAATGCAAATCATTTGCAACAACTGGTGTATCGCCGGTCCGCCGCGCCGTCAACGGCGCGCGTTCGCCCCCGGGATGCTAGTAAGGCATGGTGGCGAGGGAGAGCATCGGACGTGCAGAGCTGGATCGAGCGCCATTCCGACCTCGCTTCCCTGGCCGACCGGCACCTGTTCTTCGTCGACGGCCAGCCGCGGTCCGGCACCACCTGGCTGCAGCAGCTGCTCGACGCCCACCCGGCGATCTCGTGCAAGGGCGAGGCGCAGTTCCGCGACCTGCTGGCCGCCCCGCTCGATGCCGCGATGCGGCAGCGCTACCAGGAGCTGCACGAGCGCAACGGCTCGATCTTCGCCCATACCGGCGGCTATACGCTGCCGGTCGCCGACGACACGCAATACCTGCTGGGCACCGCGATCCTGCAGTCGTTCCGCCGGCAGATCGGCGATCGCGACCCCGCGGCGATCGGCGAGAAGACACCGGGCAACATCTTCTTCTTTCCGCAGCTGCGCTCGCTGTTCCCCGGCGCCAGGCTGATCGCCATCGCCCGCGATCCGCGCGACGTCATCACCTCGAACTGGCACCGGTTCCAATACCGGCCGGGCGCCACCGAGGCCGACCGGCTCGGTTTCGTGCGTCGGGTGCTGCCGATGGCGAACAGCTGGATGCGGGCGATGCTGGCGGCGCGCGACAGCTATGGCGACGCGTACCGGCTGGTCACCTACGAGTCGCTCTGCGCCGACCCGGCGCCGGTGCTGGCGGGGCTGTACCGGTTCCTCGGCGTGTCGGACGACGACGCGATCGTCGATGCCAGCGTGCGGGGCGCCGCGTTCGCGGTGCAGACCGGCGGCCGGCATCCCGGCGACATCGTCGATGGCGTGTTCCACCGCGCCGGGGTCCCCGGCAGCTGGCGCTCGACGCTGACCGGGGAGATGAACCGGCTGGTGCTGGCGGAACTGGGCTGGTGCTTCGCCGCCTTCGGCTGGCCGGTCGAATGAGAGGGCCGGCGCGCGCCTGGCGGCGAGGATCGCGCTTGTGGGGTGCCGGCGGCGCGGTGCAGACTGGAGCGGCTCGATCGGGGGGCGGTGATGGCGGTGCAGCCGGAGCGGGCCAGGGAGATCGCGCTGGCCCTGCCGGGGGCGGCGGAGGTGCAGCATTTCCATCGCCTGGGCTTTCGCACCACGCGCAAGATGTTCGCGACGCTGGACCCGTCGGCACGCGACCTGAACCTGATGTTCGATCCCGAGCTTCGCGACCTGTATTGCGAGCAGGCGCCGGACGCGTTCGCACCGGTTCCCGGCGGCTGGGGCCGCGCCGGCGCCACCCGATGCGATCTCGACCGGGTGGAGGAGTCGCTGCTGGCATCGGCGCTGCAGGCCGCGCACCAGATCGCGGCGCCGAAGCCGAGGCGTCGCCCCGCCCGGGCGCCATAGCCTGCCGCGCGATCCGGGTCCCGGACCGGCGGTCCACTCGCATTGGAGAAGATTTTCGATGTCCAAGCTGTTGCGTGCCGCCGGCATGATCGCCGTCCTGGCCAGCGTTTCCGCCTGCCAGATCTCTGGCGCCGCACCCCCGTCCAGCCAGCAGAAGAGCGGCATCAACAATATCGGCGCCCCCGGCAGCGGCGCGCCCTGACACGCGCGCGGCGGGCCTGGCCTCAGGAGGCGTGGCTCCAGGCGGCGCGCCGCAGCTCCGGCACGGTCAACCGGCCAGCCGCCAGGCTCTGTCCGTCGCACGCGCCGTTCCGGAACACCACGATCCGGTCGGCGAGTTCGAGCAGTTCCTCCTCCTCGCTCGAGACGACGATCACCGCCCGTCCCGCGCTCGCGAACCTGCGCACGATGTCATAGATCTCGGCCTTGGCGCCGATATCGACGCCCTTGGTCGGTTCGTCGAGCAGCAGCAGCGCCGGATCCTGGAGCAAGGCGCGTGCGAGCAGCATCTTCTGCTGGTTGCCGCCCGAAAGCGTGGTGACCGGCGCGGCGATGTCGCCGTGCAGCGCGATGCTCCGCAACGCCTTCTCCGCCGCGTTGCGCGCCTGCCGCCAGTCGATCAGCCCCCGTCTGGTGAAGCGGTCGAGCACCGGGATCAGGATGTTGGTCCGCGACGACATCTGCGGCACGATACCGTCCGACTTTCGTTCCTCCGACAGGAAGGCCACCCCGCGCCTGATCGCGTCGACCGGACCGGCCGGCCGATAGGGACGGGCATTCAGGCGCATCTCTCCCTCGGCCTGCGGCTCCGCGCCGTAGAGGGTGCGCAGGAAACGGGAGCGGCCGGCGCCGACGAGGCCATAGATGCCGACGATCTCGCCCGCGTCGACGTCGAGATCGACACCGGTGAGGCCGTTTCCCGCCAGCGCCCGGACCCGCAACGCCGGCGCGTCGGCCTGCCTCGTCCGCTGCGGCGCATCGGGCCGGCGGCCATCGCCATGGCGCTCGACCGGCCGATCCGCCGGATGGTCGCCCGCGTTGACGATCGCCTCGACCACCTGTTCTCGGGTGACCGCACGGGCTGCGCCGCTGAGAACGACGCGGCCGTTCGCCAGGCCGACGATGTCGTCGGCGATCGAGAACACCTCGTCGAGTTTGTGGTTGATCAGCAGCACGCCGATGCCTCGCTCGGTCGCGATCTTCCGGACGACGCCGAGCAGCCGCTCGATCTGCTGCTGCTCGAGCGCGGTCGTCGGTTCGTCGAGCAGCAGATAGCGCGCGTTGCGGTGTATCGCCCTGGCCACCTCGAGCATCTGTCTCTGGGCGACGGGCAGTTTCGAGACCGGATCGTCGGGTCGTGCCGGGATGCCGTACTCGCCGCACAGCGCTGCCGTGGCCTCGTGCATGGCGCGCCGGTCGAGACGCAATCCGGCCATTTGTTCCGCGCCGAGAAAGACGTTCTGCGCAACGGACAGCGAGCCGATCAGGCTGAGTTCCTGGTAGACGCAGCTGATGCCGGCCGCGGCGGCGTCGGCGGGTCTGTCCAGCGCGACGGTCTGCCCGTCGACGCTGATCGTCCCCCCGGTGAGCGGCGCCGCACCGGACAGCGTCCGCAGCAGGGTGGATTTGCCCGCACCGTTATGGCCGATCAGCGCGACCACCCTGCCGGGACGGATCGCGATGTCGACATCGTCCAGGATCCGCAGCGACCCGAACCATTTCGACACCTTGCAGGCGACCAGGCCGGACATCACGCTCACCGGCCGGTCTTCGCGATCGCCGCCTTCAACCGACCTCGCCCGGACCGGGCTTCTGGCCGTTGGTGAATATCTTCAGCGGACGGAGCACCTGCTTCGGGACCGACGACCCGGAGAGGAACGTCTTCAGATTGGTGAGCAGGATCCGCGCGTAGTCGGCAGGTTCCTGGGCGGCGCACGCCGCATACGTGCTGGTCAGCGGCTCGTCCGCGGCGCAGAACGCATACAGCTTGATCGTGCCGCCTTTCTCGTGCTGGGAAATCGCCTGCAGCGCCCCGACCGCGCCCGGTCCGGTATCGGCCCACACCACGTTCATGTCCGGGTGCGCCTGCAGCAGGTCGCTGGCGACCTCCAGGCTGACGCTCGGATCGACCTTGCCGTTGACGGTCTGCAGGATATGGGCGTTCGGATCGGCTTTCAGTGCCTGGGCGAGCCCCTCGTCGCGCTGGTTGGTCGGGATCTGATCGGGATCTCCGACGATCCCGACGCCGATCCTGGCCTGGGCGCCCATGTCCTTCAGGAGGCGCTCGCCGATCTGCCTGCCGCCTGCGGCCTGGTCCGCGCCGACATACTCGACGAACGAGGCGTCCTGGGCCTTCAGGTCGTCGTCGGAGATGATGACGTTCACGGTGAAGACCGGGATGCCGGCGTCGTTCAGCGCGCGTACGCTGGCAGCACCCGGTCCGGAATTCACCGCGTTCAGCGCGACGGCACAGACCTTCTGTGTCACGAAGGCGCCGATCTGGGAGAGCTGGTTGGTGTCGCTGTCGTTGGCGATGGCGATCTTGACGTCGAAACCGAGCGCCGCCCCGTTCCTGATGAAACTGTCCCGCATCGCGATGTAGTAGGGATTCACGGTGTTCGGCAGCGCGACACCGATCACGGGCTTGGCGGCCGAGCAGCTTGCCGGAAGGCTGGCGCCGCGTGCGACCCCGGAGATGGCGACGGTTGCGAGCGCGATCGACGTGGCGGACGATATCAGGGACTTTTTCAATGGACCTCTCCCGGGTTGCTGACGATGAAGTCGGACTGTCGCCGTTTTCGGCTGTTGTTATTCGAGACTGGTCGGTGACGGCGTCGCCGTCGCCGGCGGCGCTTCGCCGGCCGGTGGCCGTGCGGGCATGCGGCGCAGCGGCGGCCTGCCGGAGCGGGTGCGGCGCAGCGTATCGAAGCTCACGCCGAGCAGGATGATGATGCCGATCACCAGGGACTGCCAGTAGCTCTGGACGTTGATGACATTCATGCCGTTGCTGACGACGGCGATCAGCACCGCGCCGATCATGGTGCCGAGCACGGTGCCGGCACCACCGAACAGCGAGACCCCGCCGACCACGGCGGCGGCGATGGAATAGAAGAGTTCGTTGCCGGTACCCGTGGCGGGGAAACCGACCATCAGCCGCGATGTGTCGACCAGCCCGCCCATCCCGGCGCAGAAGCCGCTGACCCCGTAGACGAACATCGTCGTCCTGCCGACATTGACGCCGGCGAGCCGCGCGGCGGCCTGGTTGCCCCCCAGCGCGTAGATGTGGACCCCGAGCCGGGTCATCTTCAGGAACAAGGCGGCGAGGATCGCCAGCAGGGAGACGATGACGACCGGCATCGGGATGGCGGCGACATAGCCATGGCCGATGGCTCGAAAGCCGCGCGCATGGACCGACACCGATTGCGCACCGGTCAGGATGAGCGGCAGGGCGAGGGCCACGCCTTGCGTCGAGAAGGTCGCGATGAAGGCGGGAATGCGCAGATAGACGATCAGCGCGCCGTTCAGCACCCCGAGCAGCGTGCCGGCCGACAGCGCGAGCAGGGACGCCAGCGGCCAGTACAGGCCGAGCTTGATCAACAGCGCCGCGATCACGCCGGTCATCGCCACGTTGGCGCCGGTCGAGAGGTCGATGCCCGCCGTGAGCAGCACGAAGCACTGGCCGATCGCGAGCAGGGCGATGACCGTGCCGTTGAGCAGCAGCGTGAAGCCGTTGCCGACGGTTCGGAACGCCGGGGAGATCAGGCTGAGGGTGACCACCACGGCGAGCAGAACGAGCGCGATGCCGGTCTCGTCCGGGAGCCTTGCCCGGCGAGGGGCGCCCGGCAGGGTCGCGGCGACGCGCTTATCCATGGGCCGTCGAAGCCTTCCGATTGATCGGCGTGCCGTGGTCGCGCGGGATCGCGACCACGCCCCCGGGATGCGGGTGGGTCTCAGGCAAGCGCAGCTGCCTGTCGATAGGCCGCGCGGACCGGCGCCGGGTCTGCGCCACCGGGTTCGGCGACGATCTCGAGCGTCGGCGCCCAGGCGGCGGCGGCGTCGGACAGGCGCGTGCCGGTGAGGGCGGCCGCCGCCAGCACCGCGGCGCCCGCGGCCGCCGCCTCCGTCAGCGGACATGCCCATACGCTGCGTCCGGTGAGGTCGGCGAGGATCTGTCGGAAGGCGCGGGAGCGGCTGGCGCCACCGGTCAGGATCAGGCGGCCGTCCTGGGACAGCCCGTGCTGCCGAAGCAGGTCTCCGCCTTCGAGCAGGCCGCAGAGGACGCCTTCCACCGCGGCCCGGGCGAAGGTGCCGCGATCGGCGCCGGTGCGCAGGCCGTTCAGCAGGCCGGTGCCGTCGGGACGATTCGGGGTCCGCTCGCCGTCGAGATACGGAACCAGGACCAGGCCGTCGCTGCCCGACGGCGCGGAGAGCGCCAGGGCGTCGAATTCCTCGAAACCCACGCCGAGCAGCCGGCGGAACGTGTCGGTCACCTTGGCGGCGTTGAGGGTGGTGACCATCGGCATGAACGCATGGCCGGCATGGGCATAGCCGTTGATCGAACCCGACCGATCCTTGATGCCCGTCTCCGAAACACCGTAGATCGTGCCGCTGGTCCCGAGCGAGATGACGGTATCGCCTGGGCTGACGGCAATGCCGAGTGCTGCGGTCATGTTGTCGCCGGTTCCCGGCGCGACCACGGCGCCGCGCAGTCCCGCGGGCGCCGGACCGGCATGGCCCACCGGCGCGTCGGAGGCGACGATGCGGGGGAGCACGGCCGACCAGTCGATGCCGGGAACCGCGAGCGAGGCGAGCCGCGGCTCCCAGCAATCGAGGAACGGGTTGAAATAGCCGGTTCCGGAGGCGCCGCCTCGCTCGGTGGCGAACGTCCCGCTCAGCCGATAGGTGAGGTAGTCGCATGGCAGCATGATGCGACGCGCCCTTGCCACCAGGCCGGGATGCACCCGCTCGGTCCAGGCCAGCTTCGAGATGGTGAGCGCCGGGCCCGGAACCGAGCCGGTGCGTGCCGCCCACTCCGCGGCGGGAAGCTGCCCGCACAGGCGTTCGGCGTCCGGAGCGGCCTCGGTATCGTTCCAGAGCTTGGCCGGGCGGACCGGTTCGTCCGCCTCGTCGAGCATCACCAGCCCGTGGCCCTGGCCGCCGACCGCCACGGCCGCGATCCGGTCGAGCCGGCCATCGAGGTCGGACAGGCAAGCGAGCAGCGCCTGCCACCAGCATCTCGGATCCTGCTCGCTTCTCGGCGGGAACGTCGCCGGGTGTTCGGCGCGCGCCTCGGCCACCGGGGTGCCGTCCGCAAGGCTCCGCAGCATCACCGTGCAGGATTGCGTGGAGGAATCGATGCCAGCGACGAGATCGCGCGCCATCACATCGTCTCCGACGACGTCCCCAGCCGGCCCAGGCTCTGTTCGGCATCGTGGCCGACCGCTCCGGCCGGATGGGTGTAGAGCAGGTCTTTCCAGCTATAGCCGCGCGCGACCCGTCCGATCTCGACCAGCGCATCCAGTAGCGCGGACGTGGTCAGCGTGCTCCCGGTCGCGATCACGCCGCCGAGGTCGGCATCGTCCGCCATCCGCAGCAGGACCACATGGTCGACGAGCGTCGCCAGTTCGGAATCGGCGCGGGCGGTGAAGCCGACCAGCGCCCCGCAGAGCGATCGCGCCCGGCGGCAGAAATCGTTCAGCTCCTGCGAGCCGCCGCCCTTGGAAAGCGCCACGACGATATCGGCCGGCCGCAGCACGCCGAGGCCGCCATGCAGGCCGTCGGACGGGGAGAGCGAGAAGGACGGCATGCCGCCGACCGACAGCAGGTGCGATGCGCGGCGAGCGACCGCGCCGTTGGTGCCGCTGCCCACCACGACGATCTTGCCCTGGCACTGCACGAGCAGTTGCGCGACCTGGACGAACGCGTCGTCGATGGAAGCCGACGCCGCGGCGACGGCGCGGCTTTCGGCGTCGATGACGCGTCCCGCGAGCGCCTTGATCTCCTGGCTGCTCAGATGCTGCACGCCCGCCCCTCCACAGTCCTGGCGAGCCGAGGCTATGAAGCCGCTGTTTATCCGTCAAGTGAGCGCTTGTGCGCTCATTTGAGCAAGGCTATCAATGTGGTGGTTGGCCGCCGGGCCGGTCCGGACCGCGGCCTCTCCCTGTCCGCGTCCCTCGGCGCAAAGGCGGCTCATGGCCAGCAGTCCCCTCCACCGTGCACAAGCGGCCGTCGCTGCCCGCCGCTACTTCATCGCGCGTCGCACCAAGCTCCAGATCGCGGACGAGATGAACCTGTCGCGGTTCAAGGTCGCGCGGCTGATCGAGGATGCGGTCAGGGAAGGCATCATGCAGTTCCAGATCAACGAGCCGGACAACCTCAACACCGAACTCGGCGATGCCCTGCGCCGGAGATTCTCGCTCAAGGCCGCGCTGGTCCTGGAGGGGCCGGATCTGCCTGCCGCCTTGCTGACGGAAACGCTCGGCACTCTGGCGGCCCAGTATCTGGAAGAGACGCTTCTCGACGGCCAGGTGCTCGCGGTCGCCTGGGGCCGCACGCTGGCTGCGGTCGCGCGCGCGCTGACCGCGCTGCCGCGCGTCGATGTCGTCCAGGGCGCCGGCAGCCTCGCGGATGTCGAGTTCTCGCAGAACCCGGTCGATCTGGTCCACAGCCTGGCCAGCCTCAGCGGTGGCCGTGCCTTTCCGATCTATGGTCCGATGTGGGCGAAGGATGCGATGCTGATCGAACGGCTGCGCCGGGAGCCCACCGTTGCCGCGGCGCTCGCCATGTATTCCAGGGTCGATGTCCTGGTCACCGGCATCGGCGGGTGGCCGACCGAATCAGGTCTGGCGCAGGGCTTTCCGGCCGCCTGGCGCGACGCCGCGGTCGCGGGCGGCGTCACCGCCGATATCTGCGCCACCCTGATCGATGCGCGCGGGACGGTCGTTCCCAGTCCGCTCGACCGTCAGGGGCTGTGCGTCGGCACCGAGCAGTTGCGACACATCCCGGATGTCGTCGGCGTCGGCGGCGGAATCGAGAAGACCGAGGCGATCCTTGGCATCCTGCGTGGCAGCTGGGTCTCGGTGCTGATCACGGACGCCGGTGTCGCACGCCGGCTTCTCGCCTAGGCCCCGCCCGCTACTCCGCCGCCTCCGCGTAGGTGTCCATCGGCGGGCAGGAGCAGACAAGGTTGCGGTCGCCGTAGCTGTTGTCGAGCCGGCCGACGGGGGGGAAGTATTTGTCGCCGGCCAGGGCGGCGCCGGCCGGCAGGCAGCCGGTCTGGCGGTCGTACGACCGGGTCCAGTTGCCGGAGACCAGGTCCGCCAGCGTGTGCGGCGCGTGGCGCAGCGGGCTTTCGGCCAGCGTGATCGCGCCGGTCTCGATCTGCGCGATCTCGGCGCGGATCGCCAGCATGGCGTCGCAGAACCGGTCCAGCTCGACTCGGCTTTCGGACTCGGTCGGCTCGATCATGAAGGTGCCGGCGACCGGGAAGCTGACCGTGGGTGCGTGGAAGCCGTGGTCGATCAGGCGCTTGGCGATGTCGTCGACGGTGACGCCGTGCCTGTCCTTGAACGGGCGCAGGTCGATGATGCATTCGTGCGCGACCCGGCCCTGGCTGCCGCGATACAGAACGTCGTAGGCGCCTTCGAGCCTCTTGACGATGTAGTTCGAGTTCAGGATCGCGACCTGGGTCGCGCGGCGCAGACCGTCGCTGCCCATCAGCAGCATGTAGGCCCAGGAGATCGGCAGAATCGAGGCCGAACCCCAGGGTGCGGCCGACACCGCATGGTCGCCGCCCTGATCCGGACGGCCGGGCAGGAACGGGGCCAGATGGGCGCCGACGCCGATCGGGCCCATGCCCGGGCCGCCGCCGCCATGCGGGATGCAGAAGGTCTTGTGCAGGTTGAAATGGCTGACATCGGCGCCGAACCGGCCCGGCCGCGACAGCCCGACCTGGGCGTTGAGGTTGGCGCCATCGAGATAGACCTGGCCGCCGGCCTCGTGCACCATTTCGCAGATCGTGCGTACCTGCTCCTCGAACACGCCGTGCGTGGACGGGTAGGTGATCATGATCGCCGCGAGCCGGTCGCGATGCTGCTCGATCTTAGCTGCAAGATCGGCGACATCGATGTTGCCCTCGCGGTCGCAGCCGACCACCACCACGCGCATCCCCGCCATCTGCGCGGATGCCGGGTTGGTGCCGTGCGCCGATGCCGGGATCAGGCACACGTCGCGCTCGGTGTCGCCGCGCGCGCGGTGGTAGCCGCGGATCGCCAGCAGCCCGGCATACTCGCCCTGCGCGCCGGAATTGGGCTGCAACGACACCGCGTCGTAGCCGCTGATCGCGCACAGCGCCGCCTCGAGTTCGGCGAACAGTTCGGCGTAGCCCTGCGCCTGGTCGGCCGGCGCGAACGGGTGCAGGTCGCAGAAACCGGGCCAGGTGATCGGCATCATCTCGACCGTGGCGTTCAGTTTCATGGTGCAGGAGCCGAGCGGGATCATGGTGCGGTCCAGCGCCAGGTCGCGGTCCGACAGCCGGCGCAGGTAGCGCAGCATCTCGGTCTCGGAATGGTGGGTGCGAAACACCGCGTGCGTCATGAAGGGCTGGGTGCGTTCGAGCGCCGGCGGGATCGCCGACGCCACGCGCAGCGCCGTCTCGTCCGGCTGGCCGCCGAACGCCTGCCACACCGCGCGGATCGTCTCCGGCGTGGTGGTCTCGTCCAGGCTGATGCCGATCCGGCCCGCATCGATGCGGCGCAGATTGATGCCCGCCTGCACCGCGGCCTCCAGGATCGCTTCGGTGCGCGCGCCGGTCGCCACCGTGACGGTGTCGAAGAACGCCTCGCCCTCGACCCGCGCGCCGATCGCGCGCAGGCCGCCGGCCAGCACCTGGGTGCGCCGGGCGACGTGGCCGGCGATCGCCAGCAGGCCCTCGGGACCGTGATGCACAGCATACATCGCCGCGATCACCGCCAGCAGCACCTGCGCGGTACAGATGTTGGAGGTCGCCTTCTCGCGGCGGATATGCTGCTCGCGCGTCTGCAGCGCCAGGCGGTAGGCCGGACGTCCGGCGGCGTCGATCGACACCCCCACCAGACGGCCCGGCATCGAGCGCTTGAACGGGTCGCGCACCGCCATGTAGGCGGCGTGCGGTCCGCCATAGCCCATCGGCACGCCAAAGCGCTGCATCGAGCCGACGGCGATGTCCGCGCCCAGCGCGCCCGGCGGCGTCAGCAGCGTCAGCGCCAGCGGGTCTGCGGCCATCGCCACCAGCGCGCCGGCCGCGTGCAGGGACTGGATCAGGCCGCGATGGTCGCGGATCCTGCCGAACGTGTCGGGATATTGCAGCAGCGCGCCGAACACCGCCTCGGCGTCGACCGGCCCGGCCGGGTCGCCGACCAGCAGCGCGATGTCGAGCGGCTCGGCGCGGGTGCGCAGCACCGCCAGGGTCTGCGGGTGCACGCCCTCATCGACGAAGAACGCGCGGGCCTTGGATTTCGCCATGCGCCTGGCCAGCGTCATCGCCTCGGCGCAGGCGGTGGCCTCGTCGAGCAGCGAGGCGTTGGCGACGTCGAGCCCGGTCAGGTCGCAGACCAGGGTCTGGAAGGTCAGCAGCGCCTCGAGACGGCCCTGGCTGATCTCCGGCTGGTAGGGCGTGTAGGCGGTGTACCAGGCCGGGTTCTCCAGAATGTTGCGCTGGATCACGCCGGGCAGGATGGTGCCGTGATAGCCCTGGCCGATCAGCGAGGTCAGCACCGTGTTGCGGCCGGCCACCGCGCGCAGCCGGGCCAGCACCGCGGTCTCGGTCATCCCCTGCGCCAGGCCGGCGGCCGCCCACGCGTCCGGCTCCATCCTGATCGAGGCCGGCACCGTCTGGCGCGTCAGCGTCTCCAGGTCGTCGGCGCCGATCGCCCGCAGCATCGCCTCGGTTTCTTGCTGGTCGGGGCCGATATGGCGCTTGGCGAACGAGTCGCCGGGGGCCTGGGTGCCGGTCCAGAGGGCGTCTTGCATCATGAAAAACCCGGTTACCGCTTGTAGGTGGAAGGGACGAAGGGCATCGCGCTGACCGTGACCGGGACCATCCTGCCGCGCAGTTCGGCGAGCAGGGCGGTGCCGGGCCGGGCGTGCGGGGTTTCGACGTAGCCCATCGCGACCGGCGCCTTCAGGGTCGGGCCGAACGCGCCCGAGGTGACATGGCCGATCTGGCGCGCCGGCTCATCGGCCAGGAACAGCGGCGCGCCGCTGCGCAGCGGCGCCCTGCCGTCCGGCAGCAGCCCGACCCGGCGCCGCGCCGCGCCCTGCTCGAGCTGGCGCAGGATGCGGTCGGCGCCCGGAAAGCCGCCGGCGCGGGCCCCGCCGCCGCGTCGGCTCTTCTGGATCGACCATTCGAGCGCCGCCTCGACCGGGCTGCTGCTGTGGTCCAGGTCCGACCCGTAGAGGCACAGGCCGGCCTCCAGGCGCAGGCTGTCGCGCGCGCCGAGCCCGATCGGCAGCACGCCGGGCAGCGCCAGCAGGCGGCGCGCGACCGGCTCGGCCGCGGCGCCGGGCAGCCCGATCTCGTAGCCGTCCTCGCCGGTATAGCCGGAGCGCGACACGGTGCAGTCATGGCCGTCGATCGCGACCGACGCGAAATCCATGAACCGCATCGCCGCCACCTCCGGCGCCAGCGACGCCAGCGCCGCCTCGGCGCCCGGACCCTGCAGCGCCAGCAGCGCGCGGTCGGCGAGGAAGTCGATGTCGCACGCCGCCGCCAGCCCGCTTTGCAGGTGCGCGAGGTCTTCCAGCTTGCAGCTGGCATTGACCACCAGTAACAGCGCCTCCGGGGTGCGCGCGACCATCAGGTCGTCGCTGATCCCGCCATCGGCGGTGGTGAACACCGCGTAGCGCTGCCGGCCCGGCGCCAGCGCGGCGATGTCGGCCGGCACCAGCCGCTCGAGCGCCAGCGCCGCGTCGCGCACGTCGCCGGATTTCGGCCGCAGCCTGATCTGGCCCATGTGCGAGACGTCGAACAGGCCGCAGGCGGCGCGGACGTGCAGGTGCTCGGCCATGATCCCGGCCGGGTAGTGCAGCGGCATCGCGTAGCCGGCGAACGGCACCATCTTGCCGCCCAGTTCGAGATGCAGCGCATGCAGCACGGTGCGGGCGACCGGTGCCGGCTGTGGCGCCGCCTGCTCGCCGAGCACGGCGTGATCCGCCATCAGGCCGCCTTCGCCGCGGCGGTCGGCAGGCCGCCGGCATAGAGCGGGAACCGGGCGCACAGCGCGCGCACCGTCTCGTGCGCCGCCTGCTCTGCGGCCGCGTTGTCCTCGGGGTTGTCGCGCAGCCCCTGCAGCACGTCGGCGATCAGGTTCGCCACCTGGCGGAACTCGGCCTCGCGGAAGCCGCGCGTGGTGGCGGCCGGCGAGCCGAGCCGGATGCCGCTGGTCTGCGCCGGCGGCAGCGGATCGTAGGGGATGCCGTTCTTGTTGCAGGTCAGTCCGGCGCGCTCCAGCGACGCCTCCGCAGCCTTGCCGGTGACGCCGGCGCGCCGCAGGTCGAGCAGCACCAGATGGGTGTCGGTGCCGCCGGTGACCAGCTCGAAGCCGCGCGTCACCAGCTGCTCGCCGAGCGCCCGGGCATTGGCCACCACCTGGGCGGCGTATTCCTTGAAGTCCGGCCGCAGCGCCTCGCCGAACGCCACCGCCTTGGCGGCGATCACATGCATCAGCGGCCCGCCCTGCTGGCCCGGAAACACCGCGGCATTGACCTTCTTCGCCAGCGCCTCGTCGTCGGTCAGGATCATGCCGCCGCGCGGGCCGCGCAGCGTCTTGTGGGTGGTGGTGGTCGCGACATGGGCGTGCGGGAACGGGCTCGGATGCGCCCCGCCGGCCACCAGCCCGGCGAAATGCGCCATGTCCACCATCAGCAGCGCGTCGACCGCGTCGGCGATGGCGCGGAAGCGGGCGAAATCGATCTGGCGCGGGATCGCCGAGCCGCCGGCGATGATCAGCTTCGGCCGGTGCTCGTGCGCCAGCGCCTCCACCTGCTCGTAATCCAGCAGCCCGTCCTGGCGGCGCACGCCGTACTGCACCGCGTTGAACCACTTGCCGGACACGGTCGGCTTGGCGCCGTGCGTCAGGTGTCCCCCGGCATCGATCGCCATGCCCATGAAGGTCTCGCCCGGCTTGAGCAGCGCCAGCATCACCGCGCCGTTGGCCTGGGCGCCGGAATGCGGCTGCACGTTGGCGTAGCCGCAGCCGAACAGCCGCGTGGCGCGCTCGATCGCCGCGCTCTCGACCACGTCCATCTGCGCGCAGCCGCCGTAATAGCGCCGGCCGGGATAGCCCTCGGCATATTTGTTGGTCAGCACCGAGCCCTGCGCCGCCAGCACCGCCGGCGAGACAATGTTCTCGCTGGCGATCAGCTCGATGCCCTCGTCCTGGCGGGTGAATTCGGCCGACAGGGCGCCGTCGATCAGCGGGTCGTCGGAGAGCACGCGGTTGAAGAAGTCCGACATGATGGTGTGTCCTCTCAGCATTCGACGAAATTGACCGGCAGGTGGGCGACGATGGCGGCCAGGCCGCCGAGGCTGGTTTCCTTGTATTTCGAGCGCATGTCACGGCCGGTCTGGCGCATGGTCTCGATCACCGCGTCGAGCGACACGATGTGTTGCCCGTCGCCGCGCAGCGCAAGGTAGGCGGCGTTGATCGCCTTGACCGCGCCCATGGTGTTGCGCTCGATGCAGGGCACCTGCACCAGGCCGCCGATCGGGTCGCAGGTCAGGCCCAGATTATGCTCCATGCCGATCTCGGCAGCGTTCTCGATCTGCGCCGGCGTGCCGCCCAGCACCGCGCACAGCGCCGCCGCCGCCATCGAGCAGGCGACGCCGACCTCGCCCTGGCAGCCCATTTCCGCCGCCGAGATCGAGGCGCGCTTCTGATACAGGAAGCCGATCGCCGCCGCGGTCAGCAGGAAGCCGCGCACGCCCGCGGCAGAGGCGTCCGGCGTGAAGCTCAGGTAGTAGCGCAGCACCGCCGGCAGCACCCCGGCGGCGCCGTTGGTGGGCGCGGTGACCACACGGCCGCCGGCCGCGTTCTCCTCGTTCACCGCCAGCGCCCACAGGCTGACCCATTCGAACGGCGATTGCGGCGCGCGATGCTCGCCAGGCGTCGCCAGCGCCCGGCTGATCGCGCCGGCACGGCGGCGCACCCCGAGCCCGCCCGGCAGCACGCCGTCGGCGGCGCAGCCGCGATCGATGCACGCCGTCATCGCCGCCGCGACCGAGTCCAGGAAGGCGTCGGTCTCCTCGGCCGGCCGCCAGACCGTCTCGTTGGCGGCGACCAGCTCGGCAATGCCGAGCCCGTGGCGCGTGGCCTGGTCCAGCAGCGCCTGCGCGGAGTCGAACGGGTAGGGCTGGATCAGGTTGGCCGCCGGCACCGCCGCCCCGGCCTCGACCACCACCCCGCCGCCGATCGAATGGTAGTGCCGCGCCAGCGTGCCGCCGTCGTCGAAGCGGCAGCGCAGCAGCAGCGTGTTGGGATGGCCGGGATGGAAGCTGTCGCGATCGAACAGCAGGTCGCGGCCGGCCGCGAACGGCACCGGGATGGCGCCGCCGAGCGACAGCGCGCCCTCGGCCTCGATCGTCGCCAGCAGCGCCGGGACCCGTTCCGGGTCGATCGCGTCCGGCGCCCAGCCGGCCAGCCCGAGCATGACCGCGCGGTCGGTGGCATGGCCCTGCCCGGTCAGCGCCAGCGAGCCGAACAGGCGGCACGACACCGCGACCGGCCGCGCCCCGGTGGCGGCGGCGGTGTCCAGTACCAGCCGCGCGAACGCCCGCCCGGCCCGCATCGGGCCGACCGTGTGCGAACTCGAGGGCCCGATGCCGATGGTGTAGAGGTCGGTGACGCTGATCGCGCGCGCCAGCCGGTCGGGCGGCGGGGTGCCCGCTGCCAGCGTCTCGGCGTCATTCACGGCGTCGGCGTCGATCAAGGCGCGCTTTCCCCTGGATGAACCAAGGCCGGACGAACGGTCCGTGTCGCGCCCCTTCTGTCGGTTTGCCTGAGATCGTTATCCCGTCGGCGGGCGCCCACCCGTCGGGGCGGCGCCTCTTTCCAGAAGCTCGAGTCGATGCGGTCCTTCTGCCTGAGAGTTTCCGGGGCGGTTGCTCCTTCGGCGCCGGCCGGGCCACGCACCCCGCCGGTCTCTCCCGTATCGACGCGCCCAGGATCGCAGCCCGAGCGGTGCGGTGTCAACGCGAATGTCCGGCAGGTGCTGCGGCGGTGGCGCCTTCGCCTCGGCGGTTTTCGCGCTTCCGCCCCGGCGGCGCAGGGTTCATACGGAGCGCGTGACGATATCCTGGAGCGGCGCGGTCGATCGCGCCTCGGCGACGGCGCTGCGGCTGGCGATACGCGGCGTGATCCGGGCGCTGCGGCGCCTCGACCCGGTGCGGTGTTCCAACGCCGGCGGCCGGCTGGCGCGCCTGATCGGCCCGATGCTGCCGGTGTCGCGGGTCGGGCGCGACAACCTGCGGCTGGCGCTGCCGGCGCTGGACGCACGCACGCGCCGCGCGGTGCTGCGCGGCGTCTGGGACAATCTCGGCCGCACCGTCGCCGAGCTGCCGCATCTGGCCCGGCTCGCCCGCACCGAGGCCGGTCCGGGCTGGGAGGTGACGGGCGAGGCGCATCTGCACGCCTTGCGCGCCGCCGGCGGCCCGGCGCTGTTCTTCTCCGGCCATCTCGGCAACTGGGAGGTCGTGCTGCCGATCGCGTCGGCGCTCGGCGTCGACGTGGCCGGGTTCTATCGCGCCGCCTCGAACCCGGTGGTGGATGCCGAGCTGCAGGCGCTGCGGGGCGCCGCCCTGTCCGGCGGGGTGCGGATGATCGCCAAGGGCGCCAAAGGCGCGCGACTGGCGCTGGCGCATCTCGGCGGCGGCGGGTCGCTCGGTTTGCTGGTCGACCAGAAGATGAACGACGGCATCGCGGTGCCGTTCTTCGGCCATGCAGCGATGACCGCGCCGGCGCTGGCGCAGTTCGCGCTGCGGTTCGATGCGCCGGTGATGCCGGTGCATGTGGTGCGGCT
>CAZZZA010000010.1:0-6525 GCA_964658455.1 uncultured Lichenihabitans sp. | reverse complement strand
GCTCGGCCCGGCGCGGTTCCGGCTGGTGTGCGAGGCGCCGCTCGCGGTGGCGCGCAGCGGCGACCGCACCGCCGACGTGCTGGCGATCACCCGGGCGATGAACGACACGCTGGAGCGCTGGATCCGCGCCGACCCGGCCGCCTGGCTGTGGCTGCACCGGCGCTGGCCGAAGCGCCCGCGCCGCCCCGGCTGAGCCGCCAAGGCAACCGGGCGCTGCAGGCCCCGTTGCCCCTCGGACCGTCAACCGGAGTTCACCATGGCCCAGCCGATCGAGGATCACGGCATCGTCGGCGATCTGCGCACCACCGCCCTGGTGGCGCTGGACGGGACCGTCGATTTCCTGTGCTGGCCGCGTTTCGACAGCCCGAGCGTGTTCGCCGCCCTGCTCGGCGGCCCCGATGACGGGCGGTTCTCGGTGCAGCCGGTGCTGGCCGAGGCGCGGCACTGCCAGCTCTACGTGCCCGACACCAACGTGCTGCTGACCCGGTTCCTGTCGCACCAGGGCGTGGTCGAGGTATCGGATTTCATGCCGGTGGCGGAGGTGTCGGAGCGGCAGCGGCTGGTGCGCCGGGTCAAGGCGGTGCGTCATGCCTGCCGGGTCCGCATGGTCTGCGCGCCGCGCTTCGATTACGGGCGGCAGCGCCATACCGCCAGCTTCGAGGGCGACGCGGTGCTGTTCCGCCCGGAGGGCGGCGGCCCGGCGCTGCGGCTGCTGTCCACCCTGGCGCTGACGATCGAGAACGGCGCCGCGTGCTGCGATGTCGAGCTGGGCGAGAACCGCACCGCCGCGTTCGTGCTCGAGGATGGCGACCAGCCGCCTTCCTCGGCGGACGACAGCGTGGTGTCGCGGGATTTCAAGCTGACCTGCGATTTCTGGCGCCGCTGGGTCGGCCGGTCGAGCTATCGCGGACGCTGGCGCGACACCGTCACCCGCTCCTCGCTGGCGCTCAAGGCGCTGACCTCGGCCGAACACGGCTCGATGGTCGCCGCCGCCACCTTCGGGCTGCCGGAACAGATCGGCGGCGGCCGCAACTGGGACTACCGCTACACCTGGCTGCGCGACGCCGCCTTCACCGTCTATGCGTTCCTGCGCTTAGGTCACGTCGAGGAGGCCAAATCCTTCATCGACTGGCTCGGCAACCGCGCCCGCGACGACAGCGAGGGCGGCACGCTCGGCATCATGTATGCGGTGGATGGCGGGCCGACGCCCGCCGAGACGGAGCTGCCCGGCCTGTCCGGCTATCGCGGCAGCCGGCCGGTGCGGATCGGCAACGATGCCGCCGGGCAGCTGCAGCTCGACATCTACGGCGAGCTGATGGACTCGCTCTATCTGTGCGACGCGCACGGCGAACAGATCAGCTACGAGCGCTGGGCCGGCGTGGTGCGCAGCATGAACTGGCTGGCCGCGAACTGGCAGCAGCCGGACGAGGGGATCTGGGAAGTCCGTGGCGGGCGCAAGGACTTCCTGCATTCCCGCCTGATGTGCTGGGTCGCGTTCGACCGCGCCGTGCGCCTGGCGCGCAAGCGCGGCCTGCCGGCGCCGGAAGCGCTGTGGACCGGCTGCCGCGACGCCATCTACCACGAGATCCACACCGAGTTCTGGAACGAGGCCTGCGGCGCCTTCGTGCAGTCCAAGGGCAGCACCACGCTCGACGCCTCCTGCCTGCTGATGCCGCTGGTGCGCTTCATCAGCGCCACCGACCCGCGCTTTCGCAGCACGCTCGACGCCGTCGGCCGCATCCTCGCCGCCGACAGCCTGGTCTACCGCTACGACACCGGCAGCGACGAGGGCGGTCCGGGCCATGACGGGCTGCATGGCGACGAGGGCAGCTTCACCATGTGCTCGTTCTGGTATGTCGAATGCCTGGCGCGCGCCGGCGATCTCGCCCAGGCCAGATACCTGTTCGAGAAGATGCTGGGCTACGCCAACCATCTCGGCCTGTTCGCCGAGGAACTCGGGCCGGCCGGCGAGCATCTCGGCAACTTCCCGCAGGCCTTCACGCATCTGGCGCTGATCAGCGCCGCGTACTATCTCGACCGCGCGCTGTCGGAAGAGGCCTGAGCGACGGGGTCAGGCGGCAGACTGCCGCGCCACCACGATGCCGTCCGGCGTCTGCCTGGCGACGAGGTCGCCGTAGCCGGCGATCGTCGGATGCGGTGTCGCCATCGGCGCGTGGTGGGTGGCGGTGACGACGATGACGGCGGCGCCGGCCGCCTGCCCGGCCTCGATGCCGGCCGGGGCGTCCTCGAACACCAGGCAGTCGGCGGCGCGCACCCCGAGCCCGCTGGCGGCCAGGTCGAAACAGTCCGGCGCCGGCTTGCCGCGGGCGACGTCGTCGGCGCTGACCAGCAGCGCCGGCGGGGTCAGGCCGGCGGCCTCGAGTCGGCGCAACGCCAGCGCCCGCGGCGCCGAGGTGACGATCGCCCAGCGCCCGGCGGGCAGCGAGGCCAGGAACCGCCCGGCGCCGTCGATCGCGGCGATCCCGTCCACATCCTGCATCTCCGCCAGCATCAGCGCCTCCGCTTCCGCCTCCGGATCGACGCCGGGCAGCGCCAGCCGGCGGATCGTCTCGACCGCGCGCACCCCATGGATGGTCGGCAGGAAGGCGGCGACATCGATGCCATTGCGCGCCGCCCAGGCGCTCCAGACCCGCTCGGTGGCGGCGATCGAGGTCAGCACGGTGCCGTCCATGTCGAACAGGAACGCGGCGAAGGCGCGCGCGGGCAGGGGAGCGGAAGCGCTGGCGGGCTGGGTCATGGACGCAGCTAACCGGATCGGCGCCGCGGGGCAACCGCGACCCGTCAGAGCCAGCCTTTTCGGAGACCGTCCTCGATCAGCCGCTCGCCATACTTGTCCGCGTCCAGGCCGTGCTCGTAGCTCTTGCATGGCACCCGGCCAGACCGCTCGGCCTCCGCATACTCGGCGCCGAGTGCGGCCTTGTTGGCCTCGATCAGGCGATACACCACTTCGCGAATGAACTCTCGTTGCCCCAGCGACGCGCCCGTGTTGCTACGCTCGTCCATAGCTTCCGCCCAATGTCCGTGCCCGAGCATGCCACCGATCACCGGGCCGCGCCAAGATCAGAGTGCGGCACCGGCGATCCCAAAACTGAGACGTTTGTCACCCGGGAGACAGTAACGGACGCCGCCGGCATGTATTCGCAAGATCATTATGATCGCGACGCCGATCTATAGCTCGGCGTCGTGGCTCGGAACCGGACGACAGGCACGTCGCTTGGCGAATACGGCACGGCACTACATGCTGGTCGGTGACCGGTTTGACGGCATTTGCCCCCTCGCGCGACCTTCTCTAATGACCGCTCCCGGTCCAACGTTCTGGAAAGCCGTCGCCATGTCAGCCTCGTCCGATCGCGGCACCCTGGTCATCGGCACCCGCCGCTATTCCTCCTGGTCGATGCGCGGCTGGCTGGCGGTGCGGCTGGCCGGGCTCGATCCGGAGGAACGGGTGATCCCGCTCGGCGTCGGGCCGGGGGCGATCGGCGCCGCCAGCCCCAGCGGGCTGGTGCCCTATCTGGCGCATGACGGCCACCAGGTCTGGGACAGTCTGGCGATCATCGAATACTGCGCGGAGCTGTCGCCGGCGCTCTGGCCGCGGACGCTGGCGGCGCGCACCCACGCCAGGGTGCTGGCGGCGGAGATGCATGCCGGCTTCCGGGCGCTGCGTCTGGCGATGCCGATGAATCTCGGCCGCGACCGCGCGCTCGCCGGCGGCATCGATGCCGCCGTGCAGGCCGATCTCGATCGCATCGAGCAGCTCTGGACCGACACCCGCGCGCGCTTCGGCGCCGATGGCCCGTTCCTGTTCGGCGCCGACTTCGGCGCCGCCGATGCGATGTTCGCCCCGGTGGTCGCCCGCATGGAGGGCTACAAGGTGCGCAGCGGCGCCGTCGCCACCGCCTACCGCGCCGCGACTCTCGCCCACCCGCTGGTGCGCGCCTGGTACGATGCGGCGGCGGCCGAACCGGCCGCCTGGCGTCTCGAGCGCTATGAGAGCGTGGCCTGAGCCGCGCGTTGGCGGCGGCGGCGTGACGCGGCGCATCGCCATCGTGCTGCCGCCGCGCGAAGGCTTCTCGCCCGAAGCGGTGGGCGCGATCGGCCTGCTGGTGCATCGCCTGTCCGGTCCGGACGATCTGGTGTTCGGCCGGCCGGGCGCGCATCCGCCGTTCGCGGACCGGCGGTTCGTGCCGGTCGCGCCGTCCGGCACCCGCCTGCTGCGCGGCGCGCTGCGCTACGCAGCGGCGATCGCGCGGACGCTGCGCCGCGACGGGTGCGACGGCATCGAGGTGCACAACCGGCCGGATGTCGCCTGCCTGCTGGCCAGGCGGCTGCCCGAGGTGCCGGTGCGCCTATTCCTGCACAACGACCCGCAGGGCATGCGCCGCGCCGCCACGCCGGCCGCGCGCCGGCACCTGGCGCGACGGGTGCGAATCGTCGCGGTCTCGGACTGGCTGGCGGCGCGCTTCGCGGACCGGCTGCACGGCGCCGTGCCGGTCCCGGTGCTGCCGAACTGCCTCGATCTGGCGGCGCTGCCGGCGTCGCCGCCGCGGCGCGACCGGGTCATCCTGTTCGCCGGCCGGCTGGTCGCCGACAAGGGCGCGGATTGTTTCGTGCGCGCCGGCGCCGCGGTGCTGCCGAGGCTCCGGGGCTGGCGGATGGAGATGATCGGCGCCGACCGGTTCGAGGCCGGCCGGGCCGACACGCCGTTCGAGCGCGCGCTGCGCCATCAGGCCGAGGCGGCCGGCATCGTGCTCGGCGGCTACCGGCCGCACCGGGCGGTGCTCGAGGCGATGGCGCGGGCGGCGATCGTGGTGGTGCCGAGCCGCTGGCCGGAACCGTTCGGCCTGACGGCGCTGGAGGCGATGGCGTGCGGCGCGGCGCTCATCTGCTCCGGACGCGGCGGGCTGGCGGCGCTGGCCAACGGCGCTGCGCTGATCGTCGATCCGGAGCAGCCGGGGGCGCTGGAGGCGGCGCTGCTGCGGCTGGCGGCGGATCGCGGCCTGCGGGCCAGGCTGGGCCGGGCCGGCCGGGAGCGCGCGCTGGCCTACGACCTGCCCGTGGCGCGGCAGGCGCTGCAGGCGCTGCGCGCGACGCCGCACCGGCACGACGAGCGGCCGGCATGATCCGGGCGCTGGACCGGCTGATCGTCGCGGCGGCGCTCGCCTGTCCGGTGTTCCTGACCCATGGCCGCGGGCTGGCGGAGGCGGCGATCGATGTCGCGGCGCTGGCGTTCCTGCTGCGCTCCGCGGCGGCGCGCGCCTGGGACTGGCTGCGGCGTCCCTGGATCCTGCCCGCGCTGCTCTGGTGGGCCTGGCTGTCGCTCTGCTCGCTGCCGTTCGGGCCGTTCGGCGCCGGCGGCTGGCCGGACCTGATGCAGGCGCTGGCCACGCTACGCTTCCTGCTGTTCGCCGCCTGCCTGCAGCATGTGGCGCTGCGCGACCCGGTCCCCAGGCGGGCGATGCGCTGGCTGCTGACCGCCTGCTGCCTCTACATCGCCGGCCAGCTGCTGCTGCAGGCTCTGACCGGCCACAACCTGTTCGGCATGCCACGCTTCCATGACGGCACCCTGACCGGCCCCTACGACAAGCCGCGCGCCGCGGCGCCGCTGTCGCGGCTGCTGCTGCCGGTCATGCTCGCCGCCGCGGCCTGGATCCTGTCCGCCCGGCCGCGCCTCGGGACCGCGGCGCGCTATGCGCTGGCGATGCTGCCGCTGCTGGCCGGGCTCGCCGTCATGGTGCTGGCGGGCCAGCGCATGCCGATGCTGCTCACGCTGCTGGGGCTGCTGGTGGCCGGGCTGCTGCTGCGCGGGCTGCGGCTGCCGCTGCTGGTGGCGCTCGGGCTGGCCCCGGCGCTGGTGGCGCTCTCGGCGCTGGTCTCGCCGCACAGCTTCGCGCATCTGGTGACGCTGTTCGACCAGCAGATGAGCCATTTCCGCCAGAGCCCGTACGGGCTGATCTACACCCGGGCGCTGGCGATCGCGGTCTCGAACCCGTTGACCGGGCTCGGCTTCGACGGGTTCCGCAACGGCTGCGCCGACCCGGCCTATTTCCGCGCCTGGCCGCCCTGGGGTGCCGGGCCGGACCTGGGCGATGGCGGCGGGGCGGCGATCTGCGTCCAGCACGCGCACAACCATTTGCTGCAGGCGCTGACCGATGCCGGGGTGCCGGGGCTGCTGCTGTTCGCGGCGATGGTGCTGGCCTGGCTCTGGTCGCTGGGCCGGGGGCTGGCGGCCGGGGGCCGGTCGGGCGTGCCCTCGGTGCACCAGGCCTGGCGGGTCGGGCTGTTCGCCGCGGTGTTCATCCAGGAATGGCCGATCGCGTCGGCCAGCGCCTTCACCAACCTGCCGCTGGGCGGCTGGTTCTTCCTGCTCCTGGGCGTCGGTCTGTCGGACGCCTATATCGAGCGCCGATAGGACCATTTCCGGAGCGAGAGCCGCCATGTCTGACCATCTAGTGCCGGTGACGGTGCTCACCGGCTATCTCGGCGCCGGCAAGACCACGCTGCTGA
>CAZZZA010000009.1:0-43952 GCA_964658455.1 uncultured Lichenihabitans sp. | reverse complement strand
GGGTGGCGTTCTATCGCGACCCCGCCCAGTTCGGCATCGACGAGCTGGAGCAGCGCTGGATCACCGCCGAGGACGCGCCGCATGCACAAGCGACCGCGCCAACGACCGGGCAGGCGCCGACCGCCGCCGGCTGGACCAGCCTGCTGCGCGACCGCACCGCCTGGGGCATGGCGTTCGGATTCTTCGGCGTGATCTACCTGACCTGGCTCTACGGCACCTGGCTGCCGGTCTATCTGCAGCGCGCGCGCCATCTCAGCCTGGCGCAGTCCGGCCTGTGGACCGCGGTGCCGCAAGCCTGCGGTTTCCTGGGCGCCCTGCTCGGCGGCCTGACCTCCCAGCTCCTGGCGGGCACCGGCCGGACGCCGGTGGCGAGCTGCCGCCTGCCGCTGGTGATCGCCATGCTCATCACCGCCGCCTGCACCGCCGGCGCGGTGCTGGTCGACAACACGGTGGCGGCGATCGTCCTGGTCAGCCTGGCGCTGTTCGCCGGCAGCCTGGCCTCGTCCTGCGGCTGGGCGATGGCGGCGGTCGCCACCACCCCCGACAGGGTCGCCACCCTGGAGGCGTTCCAGAATGTCGGCGGCTCAATCGGCGGCGCCGTCGCCCCGGCCGTCACCGGCGGGATCGTCGACCTGACCGGCTCCTTCACGCCGGCATTGCTGCTGGCGGCCTGCATCGCTGCGCTCTCGGCGGCGATCTACCAGTTCGCGATCCCGGACCACCCGGCAGCGGGCCGGTGAGGCGGCGACGGGCACAAAAAAAGGGCCGTGCGGCGAACCGCACGGCCCTCAGGACACCTGCGCCGAGGCGATCGGCTCAGAACAGCTGGATGTGCGCCTTGAAGCCCAGCACCGCCGCGTCGCCGACATTGGCCAGCGCGTTCGGACGGATGAAGTACTGGAAGTCCGGCGCGAAGGTGACGCCGGGGATCACGTGGATCTGGTAGTTGATTTCGAAGTTGTAGGTGTGGCTCTGCACCCCGGTCGCGGAGTCGTTGTAGAACTGGCCGGTGCCGGTGATCGGCAGGCCGAGTTCCTGCTGCAGCGCCTCGGTCTTGGAGACCTGATCGGACACCTCGAGATAGCTGAAGCCCACGGAGATGCCGTCCTGCGGACGCGCCTTCCAGAAGCCGTGATCGATCAGGCCAACCAGGCCCTGGCTGGTGCGGGTCGAGGTGTTGTCGTCGTTGTGGTAGAAGGCGCCGAACGCGATCAGGCCGTTGGTCGCACCTTCGCCGTGCCGCAGCAGCATCTGGTCGACCAGCGCGTATTCCGCGGTCTGGCCCTTGCGGATCTTCGGCGGCAGCCCGCTCAGCACGAACGGCGCGCCGTTGGCGTCGAGATAGTTATCGTTGTGGTTGCTGTTGTCGTAGATGAAGCCGATCGAGTAGTGGCCCGGCAGCTTGTTGGGGCCGAAGAACGGCTCGAAGCCGGCCTGCACCGGGAAGGTTTCGCCGCTGATATGCGACGAGTCGAAGCGGAAGCCGGAGCGGTAGCCGTTGGTCGCCTGGTAGATGTTGTCTTCGGTGAAGAAGATGCCGGACTGCACGTAGGTGAGCGCGGTCGGACGGACCCGCAGGCGGAACGCCCAGTTCGCGTCGGGATAGGACGAGACCGCGAAATTGTCCGACGACGCCTTCGGATTGCCGCAGAAGGCGTTGTTCTGGAAGTTGCAATACAGCGGCGAGGACGCGAAATCGTTCAGCACCGGCATGCGGCCGAAGGCGAAATCGACCCGGCCGTGCGCGACGGTCTCCTCGCCATAGACGTCCACGAGATGGATCGCGACGTTGCCGCCGGCGCCGTAGATTTCCTGGCTGGGATCGAGATTGTCGCCGAAGATGCGGCTGGCGGGCAGACCGTAGCGGCCGACCATGATGGAGTGGGTGGAGAAGCCCTTCAGCCCGGCCAGACGCTCCCAGTCGATGTCGGTCTCGAGGCCGTACTGGCCGGCATTGGTCGATCCGGAATGGTCGCCCTTAACGATGCCGTCGAACTCGTCGACGATGTCGAGGCCGACATAGATGCCCATGTCCCGCAGCTTGGCGCGGTAGCCGCCGATGTCGGGCAGCAGCGCCTCGTTGACCGGCAGCGGCGGCACGCTGCTGCCTTCGACCATTCCGGCGGCGACCGGCGGGGTCGCGACCCGAAGGCTCGGCTGCAGGCCGGTCTGGGCCATGGCGGGGACGAAAGCGGTCGTGGCGAGCAGCCCGCCGAGCGCGATCGTCGCGGCGCCAATGCGACGGCGGCTGAGCGGCGCCAGGGCGCCGGCCTTCGGTGCAGACATTGTCATCGTTTCCTCTTGTGCAGACGACTTGTATTTGTCGGACTTATGCGATGCCCGATCCGCGGCATAATAGAACGACCGTTCCGCAGCGCCAGTTCGGATGCGCATCTAAATCCCGCCGGGACGACAAATCTGCCACCTGTTGCAGAGAGGTCGCACTCGGGCGTCGGCCGGCCGGCGGCGAGGGGCCGGCGTCAAGTTGACGGCGCAGGGTCGCGGTGGAAAGGTTCGGGCCAAGTCGGCGGGCCGGGTCGTCCCACAATGAAGCCCCCCAAAGCATGGTTCCGGGAGGACCAGAGATGTCCAAGAACAAAGCACAAGAAACCGGCAGGCATTCCAACGCTTCGCAGGCGGGTCTGCGGATCCTGCCCGGCATCGCCACGCTCTGCGTCGCCCTGACCGCCGCCGCCGCCGCCAGGGCGGAGGCCACCATCACCATCGCCACGGTGAACAACGGCGACATGGTGGTGATGCAGAAGCTCTCCTCGGTGTTCGAGCAGCAGCATCCCGACATCCACCTGAAGTGGGTGGTGCTGGAGGAGAACGTGCTGCGCCAGCGTGTCACCACCGACATCGCCACCAAGGCCGGGCAGTTCGACATCCTCACCGTCGGCAACTACGAGGTGCCGATCTGGGCCAAGCAGAACTGGCTGGTGCCGATGGACAACCTGCCGGCCAGCTACGACGTCGACGACCTGCTCAAGCCGGTGGTGCAGGGCATCAGCTACCAGGGCAAGCTGTACGGCCTGCCGTTCTATGCCGAGAGTGCGATGACCTACTATCGCACCGACCTGCTCAAGAAGGCGGGAATGACCATGCCGGCGGCGCCGACCTATGACGAGGTCCGCGCCATGGCCGACAAGATGACCGACAAGGCCAGCCAGACCTACGGCATCTGTCTTCGCGGCAAGCCCGGCTGGGGCGAGAACATGGCGATCGTGACCAGCATGGTCGACGAGATGGGCGGCCAGTGGTTCGACCAGTCCTGGAAGCCGACCATCAACACCCCGGCCTGGAACAAGGCGCTCACCTACTACGCCGACATCTTGAAGGCCGACGGACCGCCCGGCGTGTCCTCCAACGGCTTCAACGAGACCCTGGCGCTGTTCTCCAGCGGCCATTGCGCAATGTGGATCGACGCCACCGTCGCCGCCGGCCTGCTCTACGACAAGAAGCAGAGCCAGGTGTCGGACGAGGTCGGATTTGCGCCGATGCCGACCGGCAGCTTCAAGGGCGGCCCGACCTGGCTGTGGAGCTGGAACCTGGCGATCCCGGTCTCGTCCAAGCAGCAGGACGCCGCCCGTACCTTCATCACCTGGGCGACCTCGAAGGAATACGTGGCGCTGGTCGCCAAGAACAACGGCTGGGTCGCGGTCCCGCCCGGCACCCGCCAGAGCACCTACGACAATCCGGAGTATAAGAAGGCCGCGCCGTTCGCCGGCTTCGTGCTAGCGGCGATCAACGCCGCCAACCCGACCGGACAGACCGCCAACCCGCGGCCCTATACCGGGGCGCAGTTCGTGGCGATTCCCGAGTTCCAGGGCATCGGCACCCAGGTCGGCCAGACGGTCGCCGGCGTGCTGACCGGGCAGACCACGGTCAGCCAGGCACTCGCCGCCGCGCAATCGGCGACCGCCCGGACCATGCGTCAGGCCGGCTACCCGAAGAAATAGGCTCCCGCACCCCTACCAGCACCAGGGAGTCTCTGTGATGTCGGCCAGCCTGACCGGTCCAGCACCGGCCCATGATATCAAGGCCGCGCCGGGGGTCAGCCGGCCGGCACGCAGCCTGCTCGTGATCCCCTCGGTGGCGGTGCTGCTGGTGTGGATGATCGTCCCGCTGGTCATGACGCTGTGGTTCTCGGTCCGGCAGTACAATCTGCTCGACCCCAGCGTTCATGGCTTCGCCGGCATCGACAACTACACCTACCTCGTCACCGACCCGGACTTCTGGGCGTCGCTGGAGAACACCCTGATCCTGCTGGCCGCGGTGCTGGTGATCACCGTGTGCCTCGGCACGGTGCTCGCGGTGCTGTTCAACCAGCCGTTCCCCGGCCGCAACGTCGCCAGGGTGCTGGCGATCTCGCCGTTCTTCGTCATGCCGACCGTGGCTGCCCTGGTATGGAAGAACCTGCTGATGCACCCGATCTACGGCGTGCTCGGCGTGGTCGCGCATGCGTTCGGCGCCGCGCCGGTGGACTGGTTCGCGCATTATCCACTGGTCTCGGTGATCGCCATCGTCTCCTGGGAGTGGCTGCCGTTCGCGCTGCTGATCCTGCTCACCGCGGTGCAGTCGCTCGATACCGACCAGCTTGAAGCCGCCCGCATGGACGGCGCCGGCACCATCGCCCAGTTCTTCTTCATCACCCTGCCGCATCTCTCGCGGGCGATCAGCGTGGTGATCATGATTGAGACCATCTTCCTGCTCAGCGTGTTCGCGGAGATCTTCGTCACCACCGCCGGCGGCCCGGGCAACGCGACCACCAACCTGGCCTTCCTGATCTACTCCCGGGCGCTGCTGCAGTTCGATGTCGGCGGCGCCTCCGCTGGCGGCATGGTGGCGATCCTGCTCGCCAACATCGTTGCCTTCTTCCTGGTGCGCACCGTCGCCCGCCGGCTGGAGACCTGACGATGACCGAGAGCCTGACCAAGCGGCTGCTGGTGACGATTATCGGCTGGACCGTGGCGCTGCTGCTGTTCTTCCCGATCCTCTGGATGGTGCTGACCAGCTTCAAGAGCGAGACCGACGCCGTCACCGCCCGGCTGTTCTTCGCGCCGACGCTCGCCGCCTACACCGAGGTGTTCGCGCGCGCCAACTATCTCGCCTTCGCGCTGAACAGCATCATCATCTCGGTGGGCGGTTCGGCGCTGGCGCTCGCCTTCTCCATTCCCGCCGCCTACTCGATGGCGTTCCACCCCACACGCCGCACCCGCGGCACGCTGCTCTGGATGCTGTCGACCAAGATGCTGCCGCCGGTCGGCGTGCTGGTGCCGATCTACCTGCTGTTCCGCACCACCGGCCTGCTCGACACCCGCTCCGGGCTGATCGTCATCTACGCGCTGATGAACCTGCCGATCGTGGTCTGGATGCTGTTCACCTTCTTCAAGGAAGTGCCGCGCGAGATCCTGGAGGCCGGCCGCATGGACGGCGCCGATACCTGGGCCGAGGTCGTGCATCTGCTGATGCCGCTCACCCTGCCGGGGATCGCCTCGACCGGCCTGCTGTCGCTGATCCTGTGCTGGAACGAGGCGTTCTGGAGCCTGAACCTGACCTCGTCCAGCGCCGCCCCGCTCACCACCTTCATCGCCTCGTTCTCCTCGCCGGAAGGCCTGTTCTTCGCCAAGCTCTCCGCCGCCTCGACGATGGCGGTGGCTCCGATCCTGATCTTCGGCTGGTTCAGCCAGAAACAGCTTGTCCAGGGCCTCACCTTCGGCGCCGTAAAGTAGGACCGTCCCATGGCCACACTCACGCTCCGCAACATCAAGAAAGCCTACGGCGCCGTCGAGGTGATCAAGGGCATCGATCTCGACATCGACGACCGCGAGTTCGTCGTGTTCGTGGGCCCGTCCGGCTGCGGCAAATCCACCTTGCTGCGCATGATCGCCGGGCTCGAGCCGATCACCGACGGCGACCTGTCGATCGACGGCAAGCGGGTGAACGAGGTCGGTCCCGCCGATCGAGGCCTGGCGATGGTGTTTCAGTCCTACGCGCTCTACCCGCACATGACGGTGGCGCAGAACATGGGTTTTGCGCTCCGCCTGGCGAAGGTGCCGAAGGCGGAACGCGACGCCAAGGTCGCCGAGGCCGCCCGCATCCTGCAGCTGGGTCCGTATCTCGAACGCCGCCCCCGCGACCTGTCGGGCGGCCAGCGGCAGCGGGTGGCGATCGGCCGCGCCATCGTCCGGGCGCCGAAGGTGTTCCTGTTCGACGAGCCGCTCTCCAACCTCGACGCCGCGCTGCGCGGCCAGACCAGGATCGAGATCGCCAAGCTGCACGAGGAGCTGGCGGTGACCATGATCTACGTCACCCATGACCAGATCGAGGCGATGACGCTGGCCGACAAGATCGTGGTGCTGCAGGCCGGCCGGATCGAACAGGTCGGCTCGCCGCTCGAACTCTATCACCACCCCGCCAACATCTTCGTCGCCGGCTTCATCGGCTCGCCGCGCATGAACATGCTGCCGGTGACCGTCGAGTCCGTCGCCGAGGCCGGCGTCACGGTGCGGCTCCCCTCCGGCGCGGTGCTGACGATCCCGTCCAGCGGCGACGGGCTGCGGCCGGGAACCGCGCTCACCCTCGGCATCCGCCCGGAGGCGCTGCGTCCGGACGAGGCCGGCCCGATCGCCGGGACCGTCAAGCTGGTCGAACGGCTCGGCGGCCTGACCATGCTTCATATCGAAACCGAAGGCATCGAGGATATGATCGTCCAGCTTGAGGGCTTGTCGCCGCTGGATCTGCACCACCAGGTCTGCTTCTCCGCCGACGGCGCGGCGCTGCACCTGTTCGACCAGGCAGGGCGGGCGCTCCCGGCCCTGACCCGTCACAGCCTGGTCGCGTAGCGCCGGCATGTTCCTGGGACTCGATTACGGCACCTCCGCCGTCAAGGCGCTGCTGGTCGATGGCGAGCAGCGCGTCGTCGGCACCATTTCGGTCCGGCTGTCGGTCAGCCGGCCGGCGCCCGGCCATAGCGAACAGCAGCCGCAGGACTGGTGGCAGGCGACGCTGGATGCGATGGACGCGCTGGCCGCGGCGCACCCGAAGGAGCTGGCGGCCGTCCAGGGCATCGGCTTGTCCGGCCAGCAACACGGCGCGGTGCTGCTCGACGCCGCCGGCACGGTGCTGCGGCCGGCGATCCTGTGGAACGACGTGCGATCGGTCGCGGAATGCGCGGCGTTCGAGCAGACCTTCCCGCAATCGCGGCAGGTGGTCGGCAACATCGCCATGCCCGGCTTCACCGCGCCGAAGCTGCTCTGGGTCCGCGCCCACGAACCGGCCGTGTTCGACGCCACCCGCACCGTGCTGCTGCCGAAGGCCTGGATCCGCTACTGCCTGACCGGCGCCCTGGTCGAGGAGATGTCGGATGCGTCGGGCACGCTCTGGCTCGATATCGGCGCCCGCGACTGGTCCGACGCCGCACTCGCCGCCACCGGCCTCGACCGCAGCCACATGCCGCGCCTGATCGAGGGCAGCGCGGCGTCCGGCACCCTGACCCAGGCGCTGGCCACGCGCTGGGGCATCGACAAGCCGCCGATCGTCGCCGGTGGCGCCGGCGACAATGCGGCCGGCGCGATCGGCCTGTCGGCGATCCATCCCAACGACGCCTTCGTCTCGCTCGGCACCTCCGGCGTGCTGTTCGCCACCACCGACCGGTTCCGGCCGGCGCCGGAATCGGCGGTGCATGCGTTCTGCCACGCTATCCCGGACACCTGGCACCAGATGGGCGTGACCTTGTCGGCGGCCGCCTCGCTGGCCTGGTGGGCCGGCGTCACCGGCAAGGACGAATTCTCCCTGCTGGGCGAGATCGGCCTGCCGACGAAACCGGCGGAAGCCGTGTTCCTGCCCTATCTCGGCGGCGAGCGCACCCCGCACAATGAGGGCGCGCTGCGCGGCGTGTTCGCCGGCCTGTCCTATGACAGCGACCGCGCGGCGCTGACCCAGGCGGTGCTGGAAGGGGTGGCGTTCTCGATGCGCGACTGCCTCGATGCGCTGCGGCGGTCCGGCACCGTGGTCGAGATCGCCGACGTGATCGGCGGCGGGTCGCGCTCGCGAACCTGGATCGCGATCATCGCCGCCGCGCTCGGCATCCCGCTGCGACGGCTCAGCGCCGGCGAGATCGGCGGCGCGTTCGGCGCCGCCCGCCTGGCACGCATGGCGGTCACCGGCGAAGCCCCGGAGGCGGTCTGCGTGCCACCGGCCCGCGAGGAGACGATCGAACCCGACCCGCGCCTCGGCGATCTCTATGAACGGCGGATCGAGCGCTACCGCGCCCTGCACGCCCAGGGCGCCGACGCGCTGCACGCGCTGTGAGCGGTCCCGCGATCCGGGTCGGGATCGCGGACGACGGCAGGCGCTGGGTGGCGGAGCAGGACGGGCGGATCGTCGGCGGCATCAGCCTGACCGACGAGACCGCCGGGATCGCCTGCCTGCACCGGCTGCATGTCGAGCCCGACTGGCGAGGCCGCGGTATCGGCGCCGCGCTGCTTGATGCCTGTCTCGGTTATGCGCGCCGGTCCGGCTTCCATGTGGTGATGCTGGCCGAGGACCCGAAGGCGGAGCCGGCGCGCCGGCTGTTCCGGCGCTGCGGCTTCCTGCTGCTGGAAGAGGGCGGCGACGAGACCTGGATGCTGACCCTGCGCATGGCCGACCGGTAGCGCCGCGCTAGAGACCGGCGATCATGTCCTGCAGCCGGCCCCGGGCGGCCGGGACCGGGCGGTGGCGCTGGCCGAACACGTCGCGTTGCAGGAAATGCCCGGTCAGCCGCATGCCGTCGCGCCAGTCGTCGGGCGTGCCGTCCAGCGCCTCGTCGAGGAACAGCGCCGGCAACCGCAGCAGCCGGTCCCGCCACGCGCCGGCGCCCGCCGCCGAAACCGCCCGACCGCTTTTCGGCGAGACGAACAGCAGCGTATCGGCAGCGCCGGTCACCGCGCAGCCGCTCAGATCCAGCCCGTAGCCGAGATCGGTCAGCAGCAGCGATTCCCAGCGCAGGTAGGCGGCAGAGCCCGAGCGTTGCGCGCCTTCGGGCTCGAGGCTCAGCAGCGTCAGCAGCTGCACCAGACGGTGGAACAGGCCGGGATGCGGCTCGCGTTCGGGCAGCGCGTCATCTGCCAGCGAACAGGCGGCGCTCAGCATCGCGAGCGGCAGCGGCGCCGACAGCAGCCGCGCCGCACTCGGATGCACCAGTTCGGCCTTGAGCGCGCCGAGCTGGTCCGGCAGGCGTGCCGACCACTGCGCCGTGACCAGGTTGCCGGCCTGCCAGGTGGCGATGTTGGCGCGCGCGCTGCCGCCGCGCACCAGACCGCGATAGGCGCCGAACCGTTCCGTCAGCACATGGGCGATCGCCCCGCCCTCGCCATAGGCGTGCGCGGCAAGCACGATGGCGGGCGCCTCCCATTCCATCGGAGGCGCCTGCCGGTCTTCAGGCGGCGGGGCGGCCCACGCCCGACACCGCGGCCACTTCCGCGGCAAAGTCGCTGGCTTCCTTCTCGATCCCCTCGCCGAGCTGGAACCGGTCGAAGCCGACCAGCGTGCCGCCCGCCTTCTTCACCACGGCGGCGACACGGCTCTCGCCGTCATGCACCCAGACCTGCTCCAGCAGCACCACTTCCTCGTAGTATTTGCGGATCCGGCCATCGACCATCTTGTCGATGATCGCCTCGGGCTTGCCGGAGGCCCGCGCCTGCTCGACCAGCACCGCCCGCTCCCGCTCCAGCTCGGCCGGATCGACCGCGCCGACATCGAGCGCCGAGGGGCGGGTCGCGGCGATGTGCATCCCGACCTGGCGGCCGAGCAGCTCCAGCGCCTCGCTCTCCGACGGCGCCTCGATCGCCGCCAGCACCGCGATCTTGCCGATCCCGGGGCGCAGCGCCGAATGCACGTAGGTGGCGACGACGCCCGAGGGCACCCGCAGCACCCGCGCCCGGCGGATGGTCATGTTCTCGCCGATGGTGGCGATGAGCTGGGTCAGGGTCTCGGCGACGCTCTTGTCGCTGCCAGGATACGGCGCCGCCTTCAGCGCCTCGACATCCTCGCCGACTCTGAGCGCCAGTGTCGCGAGGGTCGATGCGAAGCTCTGGAAGCTCTCGTTGCGCGACACGAAGTCGGTCTCGGAATTGACCTCGACCATCGCCGCCACCAGCGGCGCCGACGCCACCGCCACCAGGCCCTCGGCCGCCACCCGGCCGGACTTCTTCGCCGCCGCCGCCAGACCCTTGGTACGCAGCCAGTCGATCGCCTGCTCGATGTCGCCGCCGCTCTCGCCCAGCGCCTTCTTGCAATCCATCATGCCGGCGCCGGTCTTCTCGCGCAGGTCCTTCACCAGGGCCGCCGTGATTTCCGCCATCTCGCTCTCTCCATCAACCAGTCCGGCGCCGCTCCAGCGATCGGCTGGATGCGGCGCGGTCCTGCAGGTCCAGACGTCGGACCGCCGTATCCGGTTCGGAGACGGCGGTCCGGTGATTATTCCGCGGCGGCCGGCGCTTGGCCGGTGGCCTGCTCGGCCGGCGCGTCGGCCATGATCTCGGCCGGCAGCTCCTCGGCAGCGCCGTAATCCTGGCCGGACGCGCCCAGCTCGGCGGAGATCCCGTCCAGCACCGCCGAGGCGATCAGGTCGCAATACAGCGTGATGGCGCGGATCGCGTCGTCGTTGCCGGGGATCGGGAAGGTCACGCCGGTCGGGTCGGAGTTGCTGTCCAGCACCGCGATCACCGGAATGCCGAGCTTGTTCGCTTCCTCGACCGCCAGCTTCTCCTTGTTGGTGTCGATGATGAACAGGATGTCGGGCAGGCCGCCCATCTCCTTGATGCCACCCAGCGAACGCTCCAGCTTCTCCTGGTCGCGGGTGATCTCGAGGATCTCCTTCTTGGTCAGGCCCTGGGTGTCGCCGCCCAGCATCTCCTCGATCTGGCGCAGGCGCTTGATCGAACCGGTGATGGTCTTCCAGTTGGTCAGCATGCCGCCGAGCCAGCGGTGGTTGACGTAATACTGGCCGCACCGCGCCGCGGCGTCGGCCACGTGCTCCGCGGCGGCGCGCTTGGTGCCGACGAACAGCACCCGGCCACCGCCGGCCACGGTGTCGCGCACCGCACGCAGCGCGCGATCGAGCATCGGCACGGTCTGCTGCAGGTCGATGATGTGGACCTGGTTGCGCGTCCCGAACAGGTACGGCGACATCTTCGGGTTCCAGCGACGGGTATGGTGACCGAAATGGACACCGGCCTCGAGCAGCTGGCGCATGGTGAAGTCGGGCATCGCCATCGGCGTGCTCCTTTCCTGACTGGTTGTGCTTCCGCGGGCGCCCCGTCCGTTCCCGGACACCAGAACCATGCCCCGCGTGCGAATTACTGAAGCCGCGACCGTCGATAACGGCCCGCGAATTGCAGCGCACGCGGTATGAGCGAAACCGGCCGCCGATGCAAGCCGCCCGCGCGCAGCCGGCGTCAGCGCTCCTCGACCCGCGCCACGCCGACGACCCGCTTCAGCGCCTCGGCGAGCTTCGGCGTCACGATATAGGCCTCCGGCAGCGCCACCTCGACATCGCTGGTCTCGTCCAGGCACGGCAGCAGCACCGCCCTGCCCTTGCCACCGCGCTCGGCCCGGAGCAGCCCACGCACCGCCGGCACCGCGTCCGGCCGGTCGATCCAGATCCTGATCTCGCCACGATCGTCGGCCGCCGCCTGGTCCAGCGAGATGGCGTCCTGCGCCGTGACCCGCAGCATCTCGCCCTCGATCCGCAGCTCCGCCGTCACCAGCACCGCGCGCCCGGCGACCAGAACGTCGCGCGCCCTGGCCAGGGCCTCGCTGAAGAACGTCACCTCGCAGCCGCCGGAGGCATCGGACAGCCGCACCCACGCCATCTTGCCGCCGCTGCGGGTCGGGCGCTCCTTGCGGTCGATCACGCAGCCGGCAATCCGGACCCGGCTGTTGCCGGCCTGCGCCTCCAGCTCCAGCCGGCCCGCCGGAACCGCCCTCGCCCGTTTCAGCAGCGGCGCATAGGCATCGAGCGGATGGCCGGTCAGGTAGAAGCCGATCGCATCCGCCTCCAGGCCCAGCCGCTCGATCCCCGGCCAGTCGGCGATGTCGGGCAGCCGCAGCGCCGCCGGCTGCGCCGGGCCGCCGAACAGGCCGATCTGCCCGCTGGCGGTCTCCTGCGCCTCGGCCTGGGCGCGGCGCAGGATCGCCTCCGCGGCCATGAAGACGCGCTGCCGGTTCTGGTCCAGCGCGTCGAACGCCCCGGCCTTGGCCATGTTCTCGAGCTGCATCCTGTTCAGCGACCTGGGATCGGCGCGATGCGCGAAATCGACCAGGCTCTGGAACGGCCGGTCACCCCTGGCCTGCTCGACCGCCTGCATCGCCGCCAGACCGACCTTCTTGACCGCGGCCAGCGCGTAGCGGATCGCCTGCACCCCGTTCTCGTCCACCTCGACGGTGAAATCCGCGCCGGACCGGTTGATGTCCGGCGGCAGCACGCTCACGCCCAGCCGGCCCGCCTCCTGGCGGAGGGCCGCCAGCTTGTCGGTCTTCTCCCGCGCCAGCGACATGCAGGCCGCCAGGAACGCCACCGGATGGTTCGCCTTCATCCAGGCGGTCTGGTACGACACCAGCGCATAGGCGGCGGCGTGCGACTTGTTGAAGCCGTAATCGGCGAACTTCGCCATCAGTTCGAACACCTCGACCGCCTTGTCGCGCTCGATGCCGCGCGCCACCGCGCCCTCGGTGAAGATCGCCCGCTGCATGTCCATCTCGGCGCGGATCTTCTTGCCCATCGCCCGGCGCAGCAGATCCGCGGCACCCAGGCTGTATCCCGCCATCTTCTGGGCGATCTGCATCACCTGTTCCTGATAGACCATGATGCCGTAGGTCTCTTCGAGGATGTCGCGAATCTCCTCGTGCGGCGCCGCCCACGGCTCGCCATGCTTGCGCCGGCAGTAGTCGGGGATGTTGGCCATCGGGCCCGGCCGGTACAGCGCCACCGCGGCGATCAGGTCCTCCAGCCGGGTCGGCCGCATCTGGCGCAGCACGTCGCGCATGCCGGCGCCTTCGAACTGGAACACCCCGGCGGTATCGCCGCGCGCCAGCATCTCGTAGGTGGCCTTGTCGTCGAGCGAGAGCCGGGCCAGATCGACCGCGACGCCGAGACGCCCGAGCATCTGCACGCCGCGTTGCAGGATCGTCAGCGTGGTCAGGCCGAGAAAGTCGAACTTCACCAGCCCGGCCTGCTCGACATATTTCATGTTGTACTGCGTGACGAGCATGTCGCTCTTCGGGTCGCGATACAGCGGCACCAGCTCCGCCAGCGCCCGGTCGCCGATCACCACGCCGGCGGCATGGGTGCTGGCATGGCGATACAGCCCCTCGAGCTGCAACGCGATCTCCATCAGCCGGCGCACCGCCTCGTCGCCGGCGCGCATCTCCTGCAGCTTCGGCTCGCCGTCGATCGCCTGCGCCAGCGTCACCGGCTTGGCCGGATTGTTCGGGATCAGCTCGCAGACCTTGTTGACCACGAAGAACGGCAGCCCGAGCACCCGCCCGACATCGCGCACCGCCGCCCGCGCCTGCAGCTTGCCGAAGGTGATGATCTGCGCCACCCGGTCGCCGCCATATTCGCGGCGCACATAGGCGATCACCTCGTCGCGCCGGTCCTGGCAGAAATCGATGTCGAAATCCGGCATCGACACCCGATCCGGGTTCAGGAACCGCTCGAACAGCAACCCGAACGGGATCGGGTCGATATCGGTGATGGTCAGCGCCCACGCCGCCAGCGACCCGGCGCCGGAGCCGCGACCGGGGCCGACCGGGATGTCCTGCGCCTTCGCCCACTGGATGAAGTCGGCGACGATCATGAAATAGCCGGGGAAACCCATCGAGGCGATCACGTCGAGTTCGAACGCCAGCCGCTCACGATAGGCGGCCTCCGACTCGGCATCGAGCGTCATCGCCGCCAGCCGCGAGGCCAGCCCCTCCTCGGCCATCGCGCGCAGCGTCTGCGCCTCGGTGCTGCCGGCCCTCACCTTCGGGCAGACCGGCAGCAGCGGCTTGCGCGTCTCCGCCATCACCGCGCAGCGGCGCGCGATCGCCAGCGTGTTGTCGCAGGCTTCCGGCAGGTCGACGAACAGCGCCCGCATCGCCGCCGGCGGCTTGAACCATTGTTCCGGCGAGACCCGCCAGCGGTCGCGCTCGGCCATGGTGCGGCCCTGGGCGATGCAGATCAGCGCATCGTGCGCCTCGTGCATCTCCGGGCGGGGGAAGAAGCATTCGTTGGTCGCCACCAGCGGCAGGCCCAGTTCGTCGGCAAGCGCGATCAGGCCGGGCTCGACGGCGCGCTCGACCGGCAGCCCCTGACGCTGCAGCTCGACCGCCACCCGCCCGGGAAAGGCCAGCGCGAAGCTCGACAGCAGACGGCGCGCCTCGTCGCGCTGCCCGTCCGCCAGCAGCCGCGTCAACGGCCCGCGCGTGCCGCCGGTCAGCAGGAACAGCCCCTGGGCATGCGCGAACAGCGTCTCCAGCGTCACGCACGGCTCGGCCGGATCGCCGTCGAGAAAACCGATCGACGACAGGCGCTGCAGGTTGCCGAGCCCGGCCGGATCCTGCGCCAGCAGCACCAGCGGCTCGGCGGCGGCGCCGACCCGTCCACCCGGCCCGCCCAGCGAGATCTGGCAGCCGATGATCGGCTGCACGCCCTTGTCGCGGCAATAGTGCGAGAATTCGAGCGCCCCGAACAGGTTGCCGCTGTCGGCGATCGCCACCGCCGGCATGCCCGCCTCGCGTGCCAGGGCGGCGATCTCCGACACCCTGATCGCCCCCTGGCTCAGCGAGTAGGCGGAATGGACCCTGAGATGGACGAAATCTGCGTGCGGCATGCCGCAAGCCTACCACCGCGCGCCCGGCCGCGCACCGCGGCGCGGCGCGCGGCTAGGCGGCCTTTTTTGCCCTTGGCGCCCGCTTCTGCGGCTTCGCCGCCGCCGTCTCCAGCGACCGGCTGAGGAACGCCATCACCGCGACCTCCTCGGCGGTCAGCCCGGCGCGGGCGGCCTGCTCGGGCCGCAGCACCGCGTCGGCGCGCTGCTTGAGCGCCTGCGCCAGCGAGCCGTCCAGATAGCCGTCGAACACTTTCGGATGGATGTAGCATTTGCGGCAGATCGCCGGCGTGTTACCGAGCACGCCCGCCACATGCTCGATCGCGCGCAGCACGTTCTTCTTCGCCTTCGCCGCGCTGTCGAACTGCTCGAATTCCTGCAGCGCCAGCGCGGCCAGATTGGTCGCGGCCCAGGTCCGGAAATCCTTGGCGGTGATGTCCTCGCCACTGATGTCCTGCAGATAGGCGTTGACGTCCTGCGACGAGATGCCGTGCCGCTCGCCGTCCGCGTCGACATACTGGAACAGTTCCTGGCCGGGCAGATCCTGCAGCCGGCCGATGATCGCGGCCAGGCGCCGGTCCTTGAGTTCGATATGCTGCCTGATCCCGTGCTTGGCGCGGAAATCCAGCACCAGCGCGGCGCCCCGCACCCGTGCGTGCCGGCGGCGCAGCGTGCTCAGCCCGAAACTGGCGTTTGTGCGGGCATACTCGTCGTTGCCGATCCGCATCATGGTCTTCTCGAGCAGCGACACCAGCGTGGCCAGCACCTTCTCGCGCGGCAGGCCGGACCGCGCCAGGTCCCGGGCGACCCGGGCCCTGATCGCCGGCAGCTTCTCGCCGAACATCAGCATCTTGCCGTATTTGGCCTCGTCGCGCACCGCGCGCCATTCCGCATGGTAGCGATACTGCTTGCGGCCGCGCGCATCGCGTCCGACCGCCTGCAGATGCCCGCGCGGATCCATGCTCAGCCACACATCCGTATAGGCCGGCGGCACCGCCAGCTTGCGCAACCGCGCGATCTCGTCCTGGTCCTTCAGAACCGTGCCGTCTGGGCGGATGAAGGCGAAGCCGTCCCTGGTCGCGCGTCGCGCGTAGCCGGGCTTGGTATCGTCGACGTAGTGCAGCCTGGCCGCCTTCGCCGCCAGCTTGGCCTGGTGGTCCATCCCGTCACCCCGCGCGCGGCCGCCTCAGAACGGAACGATCAGACCCTCGCGCAAGGTGAGGATGCGGTCCATGCGGCCGGCCAGTTCGACATTGTGGGTGGCGATCATCGCCGCCACCCCCTGGTCGCGCACCACACGCAAAAGTTCAGCGAACACCGCATCGGAGGTGCCGACATCGAGGTTCCCGGTCGGCTCGTCGGCCAGCAGCACGCGCGGCCGGTTCGCCAGCGCGCGGGCGATCGCCACCCGCTGCTTCTCGCCGCCGGACAGCTTGCCCGGCAGATGGTGCAGACGGTGGCCCAGGCCGAACGCGCCCAGCAGTTCCTCGGCGCGCTTATTGGCGCCGGCGCGGCTCGTCCCGCCCACCATCTGCGGCAGCGCCACGTTCTCCCGCGCCGTGAACTCGGCCAGCAGATGGTGGAACTGGTAGACGAAGCCGATCGAATCCCGGCGTATCTGGGTGCGCTCGCCATCCGACAGCCGCCCGGCATCGCGGCCGCCGACCATCACCGCGCCGCCGCGCGGCGTCTCCAGCAGGCCGGCCAGATGCAGCAGGGTGGATTTGCCGGTGCCGCTCGGCGCCACCAGCGCCACGATCTCGCCGGGCGCCAGCACCAGATCGGCGCCGCGCAGCACCTGCAGCGTCTCCTCGCCGCTCTGGTAGGCGTGGCTGACCCCGCGCAGCTCCAGCGGCACCGCGCGATCACTCATGGCGCAGCGCCTCCACCGGATCGGTCCTGGCGGCGCGCCAGCTCGGATACAGGGTGGCGAGCAGCGACAGGCCCAGCGCCATGGCGATCACCTGGATCACTTCCGGCCATTCCAGCTTCGCCGGCAGATGCTCGAGGTAATAGACCTCGGGATTGAACAGCGTCGCGCCGGTCAGCGACTGCACGAGGTTCTTGATCCGCTCGATGTTGAGGCAGAACACCACCCCGAGCCCGGTGCCGACCAGCGTGCCGGTGAAGCCGACGAAGGCGCCGCACATCAGGAAGATCCGCATGATCGCGCCGCGGCTGGCGCCCAGCGTGCGCATCACCGCGATGTCGCGGGTCTTGTCCTTGACCATCATGATCAGCGACGAGATCACGTTGAACGCGGCGACGATGATGATCAGCGTCAGGATCAGGAACATCACGTTCTGCTCGACCTGCACCGCGCCGAAGAAGGCGTTGTTGCTCTGGGTCCAGTCCAGCACCCGGACCGGCGCGTCGCCCAGCGTCGCGCGGATGCGCGGCGTCACCTGCCCGACATCCTCTGCCGATCGCGTCATCACCTGGATCAGCGAGACCGCGCCCGGCATCTGGAAATAGACCTGCGCGGCTGCGATCGGCAGGAACACCACGCTCTCGTTCACATTGGCGACGCCAGCATCGAAGATCGCCACCACCCGATAGGTGCGCACCCGCGGCACGGTGCCGAACGCGGTCGCAGCGCCGTTCGGCGAGATCAGCGTGATGCGCGCGCCCAGCGGCGCGTTGGCGCGCACCGACAGCGTGGTGCCGATCGCGATCGCGTCGTCGCCCTGGAACCCGTCGAGCGAGCCGCCGACGATGTTGTCGCTGATCGCATGCAGGCCGCGCAGATCGCCCTGGCTCATGCCATGCACCAGCCCGGCGGCGCTGTAGCCGCCATTGTTGAGCAGCACCTGGCCCTCGACCATCGGCGTCGCCGACAGCACCTGCGGCACCTGCCGGACCTTGGCCACCACCGGATCGTAGTCGGCGATGGTGGCGCCGGCGCCGTAGATGCTGAGGTCGCCGTTCAGCCCCAGGATGCGCGACATCAGATCGGCCTTGAAGCCGTTCATCACCGACATGACGATGATCAGCGTCGCCACGCCGAGCGCGATGCCGACCAGCGAGAAGATCGCGATCACCGACACGAACCGCTCGCCGCGCCGCGCACGCAGATAGCGCCCGGCGATCGCCCGCTCGAACCCGGTGAACATGGCGCTAGGCCCAGCCTGCGATCTTTGCGAGCACGTCGTCGATCGGCTGCTCGCTCTTCGCGCCGGTGGCGCGGCATTTGACCTCGATCGTGCCGGCCGCCGCACCGCGCGGCCCGACCACGAACTGCCATGGATGGCCCATCAGGTCGGCATCGTTGAACTTGACGCCGGCCCGCTCGCCGCGATCGTCGTAGAGCAGCGCCGCTGGGGCCGCCGCATAGAGACGCTCGCACAGCGCATCGCAGGCGCCGTCGCCGGCCTTGAGGTTCAGGATCACGCCCTTGAACGGCGCCACGCTCTCCGGCCAGATGATGCCGGATTCGTCGTGGCTGGCCTCGATGATCGCGCCGACCAGGCGCGACACGCCGATACCGTAGCTGCCCATCTCCGGCGTCACCGGGGCGCCGTCCGGTCCGCTGACCGTGATCCCCATCGCGCTGGTGTATTTGGTGCCGAAATAGAAGATGTGCCCGACCTCGATGCCGCGGCCTTCGCGACGCCGCCCGGCCTCGACTCCCGCCCAGGCTGCGGCATCGTGCTTCTCGTCGGTCGCCGCATAGAACGCGGTGACCCGGGTGAAGAAGTCGGACAGCGACGCCGGATCGCGCGGCTCGACCGGCGCGCCCAGCCAGTCCTGCTCGTCGAACGCGCCGTCATAGAACACGCCGCTCTCCCCGGTCGGCGCCAGGATGATGAACTCATGGCTGAGATCGCCGCCGATCGGCCCGGTATCGGCCACCATCGGGATCGCCTTGACGCCCAGACGCTGGAAGGTGCGCAGATAGGCCAGCATCATGCGCTGGTAGCTGGCGACCGCGCCGTCACGGTCGAGATCGAAGCTGTAGGCATCCTTCATCAGGAATTCGCGCCCGCGCATCACCCCGAAGCGCGGCCTGACCTCGTCGCGGAACTTCCACTGTATGTGGTAGAGCGTCTGCGGCAGCTCGCGATAGGATTTCACCGACTGCCCGAACAGGTCGGTGATCATCTCCTCGTTGGTCGGCCCGTACAGCAGGTCGCGCTCGTGCCGGTCGCGGATGCGCAGCATCTCCGGCCCGTACGCATCGTAGCGGCCGCTGCGCTTCCAGAGTTCCGCCGGCTGCAGCGTCGGCATCAGCACCTCCTGGGCGCCGACCGCGTCCTGCTCCTCGCGCACGATCTGGGCGATGTTGCGCAGCACCCGCAGCCCGGCCGGCAGCCAGGCATAGATGCCCGACGCGGTCTGGCGCACCAGGCCGGCGCGCAGCATCAGCCGGTGCGAGACGATCTGCGCCTCGGCCGGGTTCTCTTTCAGGGTAGGCAGGAAGCTCTGGGACAGGCGCATCGCGGGCGGGCTCTCGGGCGGCCAAAGACGGCGGCGGCCGGACCCTAAGGTCCGGTCAGCCCGATGTCCACCGGGCGCCGCCGACGCCACGGAAAAATGCCGCACTGCACAAGTAATAGTGCCGCGTTACTGTATTTTCCAGGATGACAGAACCGCAATGAAGCCATACACAAGACGCGCGACGCTTGGTTCAGCGTTTGAGCCGAGTTTAGGGAGAAAACGCCGGGCACGCAGCGAGAACGTAAAGTTATATCGCTGACGATGATCGGACGGATCCGACGAACGGGTCCAGTTATATTTCACCGACAAACAAGCAAAAACGGCAGGTCCAGACAGGGTTGCACGATTTTCGTGCACCCTGGCCGCCCCGCCGCCTATCCGATCGGCAGATGCCGAACGGCGCGTCAGACCCGCATCAGATGCACATCCACCAGCGGCCGCTTCTGCATCTTGCGGCCAAGGGCCCGCCGCAGCGCCGTCTTGGCGGCGTCGCGGAACTCCTCCTCGTCCTGGCGCACCAGGGTGGAGATCTCGGCCAGGCCGGCCGAGAAGGCGCCGGTGACGCGGGCCGCCTCGGCATCGTCCTGGTCGAACAGGCCGGGCGCGCTCAGTTTCGGTTCGCCCAGCACGCGGCCGCCGCCATCGACCACCAGGCTGGCCAGCACCATGCCGTTGAACAGCATCTTGCGCCGCGCCGCCAGCACGCCGCCATTCAACGGCAGGATGCGGTTGCCATCGAGCGCAAGCCTGCCGACCGGCGCGCTGTCGACGACCTCGACCCGGCCGGGCGCCAAATTGAGGACGTCGCCATCCTCGAGCAGCATCGGCGTCACCCCTTCCTCGCGCGCCAGCTCGGCATGCGCGGTCAGGTGGCGCCACTCGCCATGCACCGGCACCGCGTATTTCGGCCGCACCAGCTCGTAGAGCTGTCTGATCTCGTCGCGCGATGCGTGGCCGGACACATGCACGCTGTGGTCGCGATCGGTCAGCACCCGCACCCCGCGCTTGACCAGATTGTCCTGCACCGCCATCACCGCGCGCTCGTTCCCCGGGATCATGCGGCTCGAATAGATGACCGTGTCGCCCTGTCCCAGTGAGATGTTCTGGTGCGTGTCGGCGGCGATCCGCGACAGCGCGCTGCGCGGCTCGCCCTGGCTGCCGGTCACGATCATCAGCAGATGGTCGTCGGGCACGTCCTGCGCGTCCTGCTCGGACAGGAACGCCGGCACGTCGGCCAGATAGCCGCACTCGCGCGCCGCCACATCCAGGTTGCGTAGCGAGCGCCCGACGATCAGCACCGACCGGCCGGCCGCCTCGGCGGCCAGCGCGATGCTCTCGACCCGGGCGACGTTGCTGGCGAAGCAGGTCACGGCGACCCGGCCGCTGAGGCTGCGGATCAGGCTGGCCAGGTTGCGCCGTGCATCGGCCTCGGAGCCGGACACGCCCTCGACCATGGCGTTGGTGCTGTCGCAGACCATCGCCAGCACGCCCTCGCGGCCGAGTTCGGCGAACGCTTCCAGGTTGGTGGGGGGTCCGACCAGCGGCTGCGGATCGAGCTTCCAGTCGCCGCTATGCAGCACCGTGCCGTAGCGGGTGCGGATCACCAGCGCCTGCATTTCCGGCACCGAATGGGTCATGCCGATGAAGCGCAGGCCGAACGGGCCGAGCACGAAGGCGCCGTTGGTCGGGATCACGTGCAGCGGCACCTGCGACTGCAGCTGCGCCTCGCCTAGCTTGCGCCGCAGCACCGCGGCCGCGAACGGCGTGGCATAGACCGGGCAGCGAAGCTGCGGCCACAGATGCGCCACCGCGCCCAGATGATCCTCGTGCGCGTGGGTGATCACCAGGCCGACCAGCGCCTGGCGCCGTTCGACGATGAAGGCCGGATCGGGCATCAGGATTTCCGCTTCCGGCGTCTCGCTGCCGCCGAAGCCGATCCCGCAATCCACCGCCAGCCAGCTCTCGTCGCAGCGATACAGGTTGAGATTCATGCCGATCTCGCCGGTCCCGCCCAGGGGCAGGAACGCGAAACCGCCGTTCAAGTCAGTCATTACATACCTTCAATCGTTCTCGAGTGGTCGTTCGTGCTGGAAAAGGGCGAGGTTGCGCCCTGCGAGTATGCGGAGACCCTCGATCGTCAGGTCGGGGTCGATCCGTTCGAATATGTCCGTGCCTTCGGCGAGCAGCGGCGCCAGGCCGCCGGTGCCGATCACCTTCATCGGCTCGCCGAACTCGCGCCGCACCCTGGCGACGATGCCTTCGACCAGACCGATATAGCCCCAGAAGATCCCCGACCGCATCGCCGCGATGGTGCCGCGGCCGATCACGCTCTGCGGACGGCCGATCGCGATCCTTGGCAGCCGCGCCGCCGCCTGGTGCAGCGCCTCGATCGACAGGTTGATCCCCGGCGCGATCGCACCGCCATTATAGGCACCATCGCCATCGACCACGTTGAAGGTGGTCGCGGTGCCGAAATCGACGATCAGCGCCGGCCCGCCATACAGTGTATGCGCCGCCAGCCCGTCCAGCAGCCTATCGACGCCGACCTCGGTCGGCTGGTCCATCTTGACCTCCAGCCCCCAATCCAGCCCCAGCCGCGCGATCAGCGGCTCGGTCTTGAACCAGTCCCGGCACAGCCGGCGCAGGTGGTAGAGCGCGGCCGGCACCACGGTGCCGATCACCGTGCGCTCGATCTGCGACGGCGACAGGCCGCTATGCGCCAGCAGGGTCAGCAGCCAGACTGCATACTCGTCGGAGGTGCGCTGGATCTCGGTCGAGATGCGCCAGTTTCCGCGCCAGCAGGAACCGTCATGAACCGCAAACACGATATTGGTGTTGCCGGCGTCGACGACAAGCAACATTCAACCGCTTCCAGTACGCAACAGGACATCTCCGGTCTCGATTCGCTCGGTCACGCCGGAATGCGACAACAGCAGCGCGCCATCCGTCGCGATGCCTGCGAACAATCCTTCTTTCTGCGCGCCCCGGTCGCGGATCGCAAGCGCGGTGCCGACCGGATGCGCCCGGCGCAGCCATGCATCGCGGATCGCCGCGAAGCCTGCGCACCCCCAGAGCGCCTGCCAGCGGTCGAGTGCTGCCAGCAGCGCCCGCGCGGTCTGCTCGGCATCGGGCGCCGGCCCGGCCTCCGCCAGGCAGGCGGCAACCCGGTCAGGCAGAAGCGGCGCCTGGGCGAGGTTGGCGCCGAACCCGATCACCAGCCAGACCGTCTCTGCGGCGACGCCGCGTTCGATCAGGATCCCGGCCAGCTTGCGGCCGTCGAGCAGCACGTCGTTCGGCCATTTCAGGGTCAGGGCGGCGGCCGAGACCGCGCCCAGCGCGTCGTGCAGCGCCAGTCCGGCCAGGAACGGCCACAGGCCCGGCTGGTCGAACGACGGCGACGGCCGCAGCAGCACCGACAGCGCCAGGTTGCCGGATGGCGGCTCGCTCCAGCCGCGTCCGCGAGAGCCGCGCGCGCCGGTCTGGCGCCGCGCCAGCACCGCGAGCCCGGCCGCCTCGCCGGCCTCGGCGCGGGCGATGCAGTAATCGTTGGTGGAAACGAGGCTGTCATGGACGGCGAGACGCCAGGCCGGATGCACGGCTGGGCTACCGGAACAGCCCCGCCGCCGCCGCCTGCGCCGCGCCCAGCACCGGGCCCAGCAGCAGCAGGAACAACGCCGTCACCAGCCCCATCGCCCCGGTCACGGTGGCCAGCGCGCGAGCGCGACGGTCGAACGCGGCCTGCGGCGCGTCGACATACATCACCTTCACCACGCGCCAGTAGTAGTAGAGGCTGATCATACTGGTGACGATGCCGACCACCACCAGGGTCCACAGACCCGAATCGACCGCCGCCGAGAACACCAGCAGCTTGCCGAAGAAGCCGGACAGCGGCGGCACGCCAGCCATGCTGAACATGAAGATGCCCATGGCCAGCGCCAGCACCGGGTTGGTGCGCGACAGCCCGGCCAGATCGGCGATCCGGTCCAGCGGCCGTCCGTCACGGCGCATCGCCATGATGCAGGAGAACACGCCCACCGTCATGAACAGGTAGGTCGTCAAATAGACCAGGGTACCGCGCACCCCGGCCTGGGTGCCGGCCGCCACGCCGATCATCGCGTAGCCCATATGGCCGATCGAGGAATAGGCCATCAGCCGCTTGATGTTGGTCTGCGGCAGCGCCGCCAGCGCTCCGAGCGCCATCGTGGCGATCGCCACCAGCTCGACCAGCATCTGCCATTGCGGGGTCAGGTGGCCGAACGGGCCGACCATCACCCGGAGCAGCAGCGCGAATGCCGCCACCTTCGGCGCCCCGGCCATGAAGGCGGTCACCGAGACCGGCGCGCCCTGATAGACGTCCGGGGTCCACATATGGAACGGCGCCGCCGACAGCTTGAACGCCAGCCCGACGAACACGAACACGATGCCGAACACCAGCCCGGCCGGCACCGTGCCGCCACCGGTCAGGGCGCGCTGCAGGCCGGCATATTCCAGCGTGCCGCCGAAGCCGTAGACCAGCGAGATGCCGTACAGCAGCAGCCCGGAGGCGAGCGAGCCCAGGACGAAATATTTCAGCCCCGCTTCCGAGGAGGTCAGTTCGTCGCGCGCGAAGGCGCACAGGATGTAGATCGCCAGCGACTGCAGCTCGAGCCCGACATACAGCGTCATCAGGTTCTCCGACGACGCCATCATCAGGGTGCCGACGGTCGAGAACAGCAGCAGCACCGGGAATTCGAACCGGTCGATCCTCGCCCGCACATTGTGGTCCAGCGACAGCACCACGCTGAGCGCCGCGCCGGCCAGCGTCAGCAGCTTCATGAAGCGCGCGAACCCGTCGCTGACGAAGGTGCCGCGATAGCCGATCCCGTTCGGCGCCTGCAGCACCAGGAACGCCGTGACCACCAGCGCGGCGATCGTCAGCACCCCGCAGGCCAGACCGGAGGTGCCCTTCTTCTGCAGCACGCCGAACGTCAGGATGGCGAGCCCGCAGACCGACAGGAAGATCTCCGGAAGCGCCAGGGTCCAGTCATAGGCCAGGTCGGGCATGGAACCGCTCATCCGAAGATCAGGAAGATCGAGGTCAGCGTCAGCAGCCCGATCAGCATGGTGAAGGCATAGACCGCGATCGACCCGGTCTGGATGCGCGCCAGCTGCAGCGAGCCGCCGCCGGTCAGCCGCGCGAGCCCGGTGGCGGCGCCACCCACGACCCCCTCATCGGCGCCGTGCCACAGCAGCCCGGCCAGCCTCGCATAGGGCCGCACCAGCACCCGGTCGTAGAACTCGTCGAAATACCATTTGTTCAGCAGGAACAGATGCAGCGGGCGCATGCGCTGCGCGAGCCGGGCCGGCAGTTCCGGCTTCAGCACGTAGCAGAGCACCGCGGCCAGCAATCCGGCGACTGCGGCGAAGGTCGGGATCAGCGAGACCAGGCCCGGGACCTGTTCCAGCCCGGCCAGCACGTGGTTGTCCTGACCGGTGAAGATCGAGCCGCTCCAGAAACCGGCCTGGGCGACGCCGACATAGTAGGGATAGAGCAGCCAGCCGGCGACCACGGAGCCGAGCGACAGCAGTACCAGCGGCAGCGTCATCACCAGCGGGCTCTCATGCGCGCGCGCCGCCAGGTCCGGCATGCGCGGCGCGCCATGGAACACCAGGAACAGCATCCGCCCGCTATAGAGCGCGGTCAGGAACGCGACGATCACGCCGAGCAGCCAGCCGTACAGGCCGAGCCCGCCGGCGAGCCAGGCGCCGTCGATGATTGCATCCTTCGACCACCAGCCGGCGAACGGCGGGATGCCGGCCAGCGCCAGCACGCCGATCCAGACCGCGGCGTAGGTGACCGGCAACCTGCGCCACAGGCCGCCCATCCTGAACATGTCCTGCTCGCCGTGCAGCGCATGGATCACCGACCCGGCGCTCAGGAACAGCAGCGCCTTGAAGCAGGCATGGGTGGTCAGGTGGAACATCGAGGCCTGATACAGGCCGCACCCGGCGGCCAGGAACATGTAGCCGAGCTGCGAACAGGTCGAGTAGGCGATGGTGCGCTTGATGTCCGGCTGCACCAGGCCGACGGTCGCGGCGAAGAAGCAGGTCGACGCGCCGATCACCAGCACCAGCCCCTTGGCCACCGGCGCGAACTCGAGCAGCGGCGACATCCGCGCCATCAGGAACACCCCGGCGGTCACCATCGTCGCGGCATGGATCAGCGCCGAGACCGGGGTCGGGCCTTCCATCGCGTCCGGCAGCCAGGTGTGCAGGAACAGCTGCGCCGACTTGCCGGCCGCGCCGATGAACAGCAGCACGCCGATCACCTCGTAGGCGCGCAGGTCGCTGCCGAACAGGTGATACGCCGCATTGGCGTGCGCCGGCACCAGCGCGAAGATGTTGTCGTAGGAGACGGTGCCGAACTGCACGAACAGCAGCGCGATGCCGACCATGAAGAACAGGTCGGCGACGCGGTTCACCACGAACGCCTTGACCGCGGCGGCCGTGGCGCTCGGCCGGTCGAACCAGTATCCGATCAGCAGGTAGCTTGCCAGACCGACCCCCTCCCAGCCGAAGAACAGCTGAATCAGGTTGTCGGAACTTACCAGCATCAGCATCGCGAAGCTGAACAGCGACAGATAGGCGAAGAACCGCGCCACCGGCATCTTCTCGTGCGCCATGTAGCCGACGCTGTAGAGGTGGATCAGGGTCGAGATCACGGTGACCATCGTCACCATCGTCGCCGACAACGGGTCGAAGCGCAGCTGCCACGAGGCGTGGAACCCGCCGGCCTGGATCCAGGTCCCGATCGGCACCGCGATCGCCTGCGAGCCGGCATCGATCCCGGTCCAGAGGGCGGCGATCGCGCAGACCGAGGCGAGCCCCATCAGCAGGATGGTGAGGACGCGCGCCAGGGAGTCGCCCAGCAGGCGGCCGAACAGCCCGGCGAGAATGGCGCCGAGCAGCGGCGCGAACACCGCGACGGCGAAAAGAGGGCCCACGGACAGCATCTCAGCCCTTCATCATCGTCACGTCCTCGACCTGGATCGAGCCGCGATTGCGGAAATAGACGGTGACGATGGCAAGGCCGATCGCTGCCTCGGCAGCGGCCACCGTCAGCGAGAACAAGGTGAACACCTGACCGGACAGGTCACCGAGTGCTGCCGAGAACGCCACCAGATTAAGGTTGGCGGCCAGCAGGATCAGCTCGATCGACATCATGATGATGATGATGTTCTTGCGGTTCAGGAAGATTCCGAACACGCCCAGCACCAGCAGGATCGCGCCTACCGTCAGATACGGGCCGAGGCCGACCGCTTGCAAACCGCCACTCATCGCCCGATCAGGCTCCCAGATGTTCGTCTGCGGATCGGCCGGGCAGCATGCGCGGATCGACCTTCGCCGACGCGACCGCGCCGTAGCCGTCATGCGGCCTAATGAAGCCGCCCAGCTCGTCGACGCTGGCATGGACCTTCAGATCCATCATCTCCAGCGTGTCGGCCGGCACCCGGCGGTGCTGCAGCTCGACATCCTGTCGGCGCGCCGTCGGACGGTCGCGCAAGGTCAGCACGATCGCGCCGATCATCGCTACCAGCAGCACCAGCCCGCAGGCCTGGAACAGCAGCACGTAGTCGGTATAGATCAGCCGGCCCAGCGCCTCGGTGTTGCTGATCGCGGGCCCGACCGGCACTGGCCGCTCGGCCGGCACCAGCCGCAGCCGGCCGATGGTGAACACCAGCTCCGCCAGCATCGCCACGCCCACCGCCAAGCCGACCGGCGCGTAGCGCTGCAGCCCCTCGCGCAACTGGTTGAAATTGACGTCGAGCATCATCACGACGAACAGGAACAGCACCGCGACCGCGCCGACATAGACGATCACCAGGATCATCGCCAGGAACTCGGCGCCGGCGATCAGGAACAGGCCGGCGGCGTTGAAGAACCCCAGGATCAGGAACAGCACCGCGTGCACCGGATTGCGGGCGCTGACCACCATCGCGCCGGACAGCACCAGCACGGTCGCGAACACATAGAAGGCGAGCTGCGTGATCATCGGTAGGGCGCATCCATCTCGATGCGACGCGCCAGCACCGTCTCCCAGCGATCGCCGTTGGCGAGCAGCTTGGCCTTGTCGTACATCAGCTCCTCGCGCGTCTCGGTGGCGAACTCGTAGTTCGGCCCCTCGACGATGGCATCCACCGGGCAGGCTTCCTCGCACAGCCCGCAATAGATGCATTTCGTCATGTCGATGTCGTAGCGCGTGGTGCGCCGCGACCCGTCGTCGCGCGGCTCGGCCTCGATGGTGATCGCCTCCGCCGGGCACACCGCCTCGCACAGCTTGCAGGCGATGCAGCGTTCCTCGCCGTTCGGGTAGCGGCGCAGCGCATGCTCGCCGCGAAAGCGCGGCCCGAGATGGCCCTTCTCATGCGGGTAGTTGATGGTCGCCTTCGGCTTGAACATGTAGCGCAGCGTCACCCCCATCCCGCCGAGCAGCTCGGTCAGCAGGAAGGAACGTGCGGTCCTGTCGAGGAATGCCATCAGCCGACACCATGGGAGGGCATACCGGGCAGCAGGCCGGTCGCCATGAGGAAACACGCGGTCAGGACCATCCAGACCAGCGAGAACGGCAGGAACACCTTCCAGCCGAGACGCATCAGCTGGTCGTAGCGATAGCGCGGGAAGGTGGCCCGGACCCAGATGAACATGAACAGCACGAACACGATCTTGGCGATCAGCCAGAGCGGTCCCGGGATCCAGGTGAACGGCGCCATCGCCACCGGCGGCAGCCAGCCGCCCAGGAACAGGATGCTGGTCATCGCCGACATCAGGATCATGTTCATGTATTCGCCGAGGAAGAACAGCCCGAACGCCAGCGAGCTGTATTCGACGAAGAAACCGGCCACCAGCTCGCTCTCGCCCTCCGGCAGATCGAACGGCGCCCGGTTGGTCTCGGCCAGCGTCGAGATGAAGAAGATCACGAACATCGGCAGCATCGGCAGCGCGAACCACACATGCCGCTGCGCCAGGATGATGTCGTTCAGGTTGAGCGAGCCCACCACCAGCAGGATCGAGACGATCACCAGCCCGAGCGAGACCTCGTACGACACCATCTGCGCCGCCGACCGCAGGCCGCCCATGAACGCGTACTTCGAGTTCGACGCCCAGCCGGCGATCAGGATGCCGTAAACGCCGAGCGAGGAGACCGCGAACAGATACAGCACGCCGACATTGATGTTGGCGATCGCCCAGCCATTGTTGGTCGGGATCACCGCCCAGGCGATCATCGCCAGCACGAAGGTCAGGAACGGCGCGAACAGATAGAGCGCACGGTTGGCGCCGGACGGGATCACCGTCTCCTTGGTCAGCATCTTGATCGCGTCGGCGAAGGTCTGGAACAGGCCGAACGGCCCGACCGTGTTCGGTCCCTTCCGCAACTGGATCGCGCCCAGCACCTTGCGCTCGCCATAGACCAGATACGCGACCGCCATCAGCAGCGGCACCAGGATCGCCAGGCACTCCAGCACGGTGATGATCAGCAGCCCGGCCAGGCTGTGGAACAGGAACTGGGTCACCTCCGCCTACTCCGCCGCCTGGGCGACGGGCCGTGCATACACCCTCGAACATTCGGCCATGGTGGCACTCGCGCGGCTGATCACGTTGGTCTGGTAGTAGTCCTGGATCATCGCCGTGAACGGCGCGCCGCCGAGCGCCGACGCGTCGCCGGCCGGACCGGCCTCGCCGGTGGCGCCGAACCGGGGCAGGCCCTGGCGCGCGAAAACCGGGTTGACCGCCGCCAGACGCGCCCGCACCGCCTCGATGTCGTCATAGGGCAGCGTATGGCCGACCACCTCGGAGAAGGCGCGCAGGATGCGCCAGTCCTCGCGCGCCTCGCCGGGCGGGAACACCGCCTGATACGAGGTCTGCACCCGTCCCTCTGTGTTCACGTAGGTGCCGCTCTTCTCCACATAGGCGGCGCCGGGCAGGATCACGTCGGCGCGCGCCGCTCCGGCGTCGCCATGGTGGCCCTGATAGACCACGAACGTATCCGGCCCGATCCGCCCCGGCCCGATCTCGTCGGCGCCCAGCAGCCACAGCACCTCGACCCCGCCGCTCATCATACCGGCGACCGAGCGGCAGCCGGCATGCGGCACCAGCCCGAGATCGAGCGCACCGACCCGCGAGGCCACGGTGTGCAGCATGTTGAACCCGTGCCACTCCAGCGTCAGCGCGCCGACGCTGCCTGCCAGCGCCCAGGCGGCGGCCAGCATCGCCGGGCCATCCTCGCGCGCCAGCGCCGACTGGCCGACGATCACCATCGGCCGCTTCGCCGCGCGCAGCGTTTCCACGAAGCCGACGCTGCCATCCATCAGCCCGGCCAGCACCGCCGGGCGGTCGCCCAGCCACTCCACCGGGTAGGTCAGGTCGGTACCGGGTGCGGCGATCACGCCGACCGGAAAATTGCCGGCCAGCCAGCGCTTGCGGATCCGCGCATTCAGCACCGGCGCCTCGTGACGGGGATCGGTGCCGATCAGCAGCAGCGCGTCGGCCTCCTCGATCCCGGCGATGCCGGCATTGAAGGTGTAGAATTCGCGCCGGCTGATGTCGTACTGCGCGCCGTCCTGCCGGCAGTCGATATTGCCAGAGCCCAGCGCCGTCATCAGGTCACGCAGCGCCACCATGCTCTCGGCGTCGCAGAGGTCGCCGACGATGGCGCCGATCCGCTCGCCCTTGACGCCCTCGAGACGCTTGGCGATCGCCACGAACGCGTCCTGCCAGCTCGCCGGCTGCAGCTTGCCGCCTACACGCACCCAGGGCCGGTCGAGCCGCTTGCGCCGCAGCCCGTCATAGGAGAAGCGGCCCTTGTCGGCCATCCACTCCTCGTTCACCGCATCGTTCACGCGCGGCAGGATGCGCAGCACCTCCGGCCCCTTGGCGTCGATGCGGATATTGGTGCCGGTGGCGTCCAGCACGTCGATGCCGTCGCTCTTGGACAGCTCCCACGGACGCGCCGTGTAGGCGCTCGGCTTGGCGGTGAGCGCGCCTACCGGGCAGATGTCGATCAGGTTGCCGGACAGCTCCGAGGTCAGCGCCTTCTCGACGTAGGTGGTGACCTCCATGTTCTCGCCGCGCGAGGTGGCGCCGAGTTCCGGCACGCCCGCCACCTCGGAGGCGAAGCGGATGCAGCGCGTGCACTGGATGCAGCGCGTCATCACCGTGCGGACCAGCGGACCGAGATACTTGTCCTTCACCGCCCGCTTGTTCTCGGCGTAGCGCGAGTGGTCGCTGCCATAGGCGAAGGCCTGGTCCTGCAGGTCGCATTCGCCGCCCTGGTCGCAGATCGGGCAATCCAGCGGATGGTTGATCAGCAGGAATTCCATCACCGCGCGGCGCGCCCGGCGCACCACCTCGGTGTCGGTCTTGACGACCATGCCGTCCATCACCGGATAGCCGCAGGACGCCACCGGTTTCGGCGCCTTCTCGATCTCCACCAGGCACATCCGGCAGTTGCCGGCGATGGAGAGCCGCTCGTGGTAGCAGAAGCGCGGGATCTCCTTGCCGGCCGCTTCGCAGGCCTGCAGCACGGACGAGCCGTTCGCGACCTCGATCTGGATGCCGTCGACGGTAACCTTCGCCATGACCCGCTACTCCGCCGCGACCGGGATCGGCAGGTTGCTCGGCGTCGGCGCCAGACCGACCATGCCGTGCGCCGATTTGTATGCCCTGATGCGCTCTTCCATGACCGGGCGGAAGTGCCGGATCAGCCCCTGGATCGGCCACGCCGCCGCATCGCCCAGCGCGCAGATGGTGTGGCCCTCGACCTGCCGCGTCACCTGCTCCAGCATGTCGATCTCCTCGAGTTCGGCCCGGCCCTCGACCATGCGATACATCACCCGCATCATCCAGCCGGTGCCCTCGCGGCACGGCGTGCACTGGCCGCAGCTCTCATGCTTGAAGAAGCGCGAGAATCGAGCGATCGCGCGGACGATGTCGGTGGATTTGTCCATCACGATCATGCCCGCGGTGCCCAGCCCGGAGCGCTCGGCGCGTAGGCTGTCGTAATCCATCAGCACCGTGGCGCAGGTCGAGGCCGGCAGCACCGGCACCGAGCAGCCGCCGGGGATCACCGCCAGCAGATTGTCCCAGCCGCCGCGCACGCCGCCGGCATGGCGCTCGATGACCTCGCGCATCGGCACGCCGAGCTCCTCCTCGACCACGCACGGCCGGTTCACGTGGCCGGAGATCACCATCAGCTTGGTGCCGGCATTGTTCGGCCGGCCCAGCGCCGAGAACCAGGCGCCGCCACGGCGCAGGATGGTGGAGGCGACGGCGATGCTCTCCACGTTGTTCACCGTGGTCGGACAGCCATAGAGGCCCATCGCCGCCGGGAATGGCGGCTTCATGCGCGGCATGCCCTTCTTGCCTTCGAGGCTCTCCAGCAGCGCGGTCTCCTCGCCGCAGATATAGGCGCCGGCGCCGCGATGGATGTGGAAGTCGAAATCCCAGCCGGAGCCGCACGCATCGCGGCCGATCAGGCCGGCCGCGTAGGCCTCGTCGATCGCGACCTGCAGATGGCGCGCCTCGTTGTAGAACTCGCCGCGTATGTAGATGTAGGCGGTGTGCGCGCCCATCGCGAACGAGGCGATCAGCGCGCTCTCGACCAGCTTGTGCGGCTCGTGCCGGAGGATCTCGCGGTCCTTGCAGGTGCCGGGCTCGCTCTCGTCGCCGTTGATCACCAGATAGGCCGGCCGGCCGTCCGACTTCTTCGGCATGAACGACCATTTCAGCCCGGTCGGGAACCCGGCCCCGCCGCGGCCGCGCAGGTTGGAGGCCTTCATCTCGTCGATGATGCCGTCGCGGCCCCTGGCCAGGATCGCCGCCGTGTTGTCCCAGTCGCCGCGCGCCCGCGCGCCGGCGAGCCGCCAGTCGTTCTGGCCATAGAGGTTGGTGAAGATCCGGTCCTTGTCGCTCAGCATCTGCTTTGCCTTCACACCGTATCCGGCTGGACGCCGGAAGCGGCGCCATCCTGGCCGTCGGCGCCATGGCCGGCGGTCGTCTCGAGGAGCGTGGTCCGACCGCCGACCGGCGCGGAATTGAAGCGGTCGATGGTCGGCCCCCGCTCCGGCTGCTCGCCGCGTTTCAGCGCCGCGATCAGCGCCTCGGTGCGCCCGGAATCGAGATCCTCGTAATAATCATCGTTCACCTGCAGGATCGGCGCGTTGGCGCAGGCGCCCAGGCATTCGACCTCGGTCATGGTGAACAGCCCGTCGGCGCTGGTCTCCTCGAACGCCCTGACGCCGGCCGCCTTCTTGCACGCGGCAACGATGTCGTCCGAGCCGCGCAGCCAGCACGGCGTGGTGGTGCAGACCTGCAGGTGGTAGCGCCCGACCGGCTTGGTGTTGAACATCAGGTAGAAGGTCGCGACCTCGTAGACGCGGATCGGCGGCATGCCGAGCCGCTTGGCGATCACGTCCATCGCCACCCGCGGCACCCAGGCGCTGCCGCTGGTGCGGCCCATCTGCGCCTGCGCGACATAGAGCAGCGGCATCACCCCGCTGGCCTGCTTGTTCTCGGGATATTTCGCCAGAATGGTGGCGATCTCCGCTTCGCTTTCGGCATCGAACGCGAAGTGGCCCGGCTGTTCGTCCGGCGTCGGCTGCGGGGTATGGCCAGGCGTGCCGTGGCCGATATTCTCGGCGGAAAAATGACCCGACATCGATGTCCTACCTGTCGATCTCGCCGAACACGAGGTCGAGCGATCCGATGATCGCGACCGCGTCGGCCAGCATGTGGCGTCTGGAGAGCTCGTCCATCGCCTGCAGATGGGCGAAGCCGGTCGGCCGCACCTTGCAGCGATACGGCCGGTTGCTGCCGTCGGCGACGAGATAGACCCCGAACTCGCCCTTCGGGCTCTCGACCGCGGTGTAGGTCGCGCCCGGCGGGACGTGATAGCCCTCGGTGTAGAGCTTGAAATGGTGGATCAGCGCTTCCATCGAGCGCTTCATGTCCTTGCGCGACGGCGGCGAGATCTTGGTGTCCTGCACCTTGACCGGGCCTTCGGGCATCCGCTCGACGCATTGCGCGATGATCTTGACGCTCTCGCGCATCTCGGCGATCCGCACCAGGTAGCGGTCGTAGCAGTCGCCGTTGCGCGCCACCGGCACCGCGAACGACACCTGGTCGTACATGTCGTAGGGCTGCGCGCGGCGCAGATCCCACGGCACGCCGGAGGCGCGCAGGCACGGGCCGCTGAATCCCCAGTCGAGCGCCTGCTCGGAGGTGAAGATGCCGATGCCGACAGTCCGCTGCTTCCAGATGCGGTTCCCGGTCAGCATCGCTTCCAGGTCGTCGATGAAACGCGGGAACTGCGTGGTCCAGGCGCCGATCCGCTCGATCAGGCCGGGCGGCAGGTCGCGCGCCACGCCGCCGGGGCGGATGTAGTTGGCATGAAACCGCGCGCCCGACGCCGCCTCGTAGAACTCGAGCAGCTTCTCGCGCTCCTCGTAGCCCCACAGCGCCGGCGTCAGCGCGCCGCAATCCAGCCCGAAAGAGGTGATGTTGAGCAGGTGGTTCAGGACCCTGGTGATCTCGGCGAACAGGGTCCGGATCCACTTCGCCCGCGCCGGGATCTCGATCGCCAGCAGCTTCTCGGTCGCCAGCGCGAAGCCCTGCTCCTGCGCCATCGGCGAGACGTAGTCGAGCCGGTCGAAATACGGCAGCGCCTTCATGTAGGTCTTGTATTCGATCAGCTTCTCGGTGCCGCGATGCAGCAGCCCGATATGCGGCACCGCGCGCGCCACCACCTCGCCATCCATCTCCAGCACCAGGCGCAGCACGCCATGCGCGGAGGGGTGCTGCGGGCCGAAATTTAGCGAGTGGCTGTCGATCTCGACCACATGGTGTCCGGGCGGGAGGTCGGCCTGGCCGGGGGCCGGATCCGGCCGCATGGTGTCGGGGATATCGTCACGAAGCACGATGTCGCTCATCGTCCGGGCGCTCCGCTCTTGATGCCTTGCCGGGTCTGATGCGCCTTCTCGTCGCCGGGCAGCGTCATCATGCCCTCCCAGGGCGAGAGGGTGTCGAAATTGCGGAAATCCTGGGTGAGCTTGACCGGCTCGTAGACCACCGCGCGACGATCGACATCGTAGCGGACCTCGACATAGCCGGTCAGCGGGAAATCCTTTCGCAGCGGATGTCCTTCGAACCCGTAATCGGTCAGGATGCGGCGCAGGTCCGGCTGGTCCGAGAACAGCACCCCGAACAGGTCGTAGCACTCGCGCTCCCACCAGGTCGCCGCCGACCAGAGCCGGTGCACCGACGGCACCGGCTGGGTCTCGTCGGTGGTGACGATCACCCGGCAGCGCTGGTTCAGCGTCACCGAGAGCAGGTTGTAGACCACGTCGAAGCGCTCGCCGCGCTCCGGGAAATCCACCCCGCACAGATCCATCATCTGCTCAAAGGCGAACCGCCGGTCGTCGCGCAGCATGGTCATCAGCGGGATCAGGCTGCCGCGGTCGGCCCGCACCACCAGCTCGCCCTTCTCGACCGATGCCGACCGCACGCCGACGCCGCCGGTGGACAGGGCCATCGCCAGGGCGCCGAGCCGGCCGGCCGCCGGGAGCTCAACCACGGAGGATGGTCCCGGTGCGGCGGATCTTCTTCTGCAGCTGCAGGATCCCGTACACCAGCGCCTCGGCGGTCGGCGGGCAGCCCGGCACGTAGATGTCGACCGGCACGATCCGGTCGCAGCCGCGCACCACCGAGTACGAATAATGGTAGTAGCCGCCGCCATTGGCGCAGCTGCCCATGCTGATCACCCAGCGCGGCTCGGCCATCTGGTCGTAGATCCGGCGCATCGCCGGCGCCATCTTGTTGGTCAGGGTGCCGGACACGATCATCACGTCGGCCTGGCGCGGGCTGCCGCGGGGGATGATGCCGAACCGGTCGAGGTCGTAGCGGGGCATGAAGGCGTGGATCATCTCCACCGCGCAGCAGGCCAGACCGAAGGAGAGCGGCCACAGGCTGCCGGTGCGGGCCCAGTTCACCAGCTTGTCGACATTGGCGACGACGAAGCCCTTCTCGGTGATCTCGCCGGTGATGCCCTTGATCACCGCATCCTGCTCCGGACCGGGCGACAGCGCCTCCCGGTTCCACGCGACGGCGTTGGACCCCGGCGCGGCGACGGAATTCTGCAGGCTCATCGCCGTATCACTCCCATTCCAGCGCGCCTTTGCGCCACTCGTAGACGAATCCCACCGTCAGCACGCCGAGGAACCCCAGCATCGACAACAGGCCGAACAGGCCGAGATGGCCGAGGCTGATCGCCCACGGAAACAGGAAGGCGACCTCGAGGTCGAAGATGATGAACAGGATCGCCACCAGGTAGAACCGGACGTCGAACCGGCGCCGTGCATCGTCGAACGCGTCGAAGCCGCACTCGTAGGCGGCGACCTTCTCCGCATATGGCTTCTGCTGCCCCGCCAGCAATGACCCGCCGAGCATCGCCGCGGAAACCGCGGCGGCGATCACGATGAAGACCGCGATCGGGAAATAGTCGGACAACAGGCTCGGCATGGCGGGGTCATCTCATGCTGCGGAGGGTGCGTCGGGGAGCGGAGGATAGTCCCGTCGGCCCCGCAGGCAAAGTGCAGTGCAGCATATAAGTTGGGGTGTGGCCCGTCGTCACGAAACGTGATCGGCGGCGCGACAGGGGGTGGTCTTGGGGAACGCACGGTGCGGTGCCGCGCCGCCCGGGGCGACGTGGCGCGAGTGACGGGGCTCGAACCCGCGACCTCCGGCGTGACAGGCCGGCGCTCTAACCAACTGAGCTACACCCGCATCTGGCGTGAGCGGCGGTGTAAAGGGCCCGCCCTGGCCCGTCAACCCATGCCGCCGGGGCAAAAGACGGCCCGTTCGTGGATGGTGGGCGGTGACGGTTTCGAACCGCCGACCCTCTCGGTGTAAACGAGACGCTCTACCGCTGAGCTAACCGCCCTCCTGGGAAACCCGGTCCGCCTCTCAGTGCGGCAGCGACGCCGCAGCGGTCGGCGCCGGGCCGGTCGCCACAGCCTCGGCCGGCTCCACCCATTCGATCGCCTCCGGCTTGCTGACCAGCGCCTGGGCGATGACCTCGTCGACATGCGCCACCGGGATCAGCTTGATGTGCTTCTTCACCGACTCCGGGATTTCCGCCAGGTCCTTCTCGTTGTCCTTGGGGAAGAACACCGTGGTGATGCCGGCCCGCATCGCCGCCAGCAGCTTCTCCTTCAGCCCGCCGATCGGCAGCACCCGGCCGCGCAGCGTGATCTCGCCGGTCATCGCCACGTCGCGGCGAATCGGGATGCCGGTCATCACGCTGACCAGGGAGGTGGCCATGGCGATGCCCGCCGACGGCCCGTCCTTCGGCGTGGCGCCCTCCGGCACGTGCACGTGGAAGTCGCGCTTCTCGAACAGGGTCGGCTTGATGCCGAAATTGATCGACCGGCTGCGCACGTAGGACAGCGCCGCCGAGACGCTCTCCTGCATCACGTCGCCGAGCTTGCCGGTGGTCTTGGTGACCCCCTTGCCCGGCACCATCACGCTCTCGATAGTCAGGATCTCGCCGCCCACCTCGGTCCAGGCCAGGCCGGTCACCACGCCGACCATGTCCTCGCTCTCCGCCTCGCCGTAGCGGAACCGCTTCACCCCGGCATATTTCTCCAGGTTCTTCGGCGTGATCGTCACCTTCTTGGTCTTGGCGGTGACGATCTCCTTGACCGCCTTACGGGCGAGGTTGGCGATCTCGCGCTCCAGGTTCCTGACCCCGGCCTCGCGGGTATAGGTCCGGACCAGCTCACGCAACGCGTCGTCGGAGACCGACCATTCGTCCGGCTTCAGGCTGTGCGCCTCGCTCTGCTTGGCCAGCAGGTGGCGCTTGGCGATCTCGACCTTCTCGTCCTCGGTGTAGCCGGGGATGCGGATGATCTCCATGCGGTCGAGCAGCGGCTGCGGCATGTTCAGGCTGTTCGAGGTGGTGACGAACATCACGTCCGACAGGTCGTAATCGACCTCGAGATAATGGTCGGCGAAGGTGGCGTTCTGCTCGGGGTCAAGCACCTCGAGCAGCGCCGAGGACGGGTCGCCGCGCCAGTCGTTGCCGAGCTTGTCGATCTCGTCGAGCAGGAACAGCGGGTTGGAACTCTTCGCCTTCTTCATCCCCTGCACCACCTTGCCCGGCATCGAGCCGATATAGGTGCGGCGATGGCCGCGTATCTCCGCCTCGTCGCGGACCCCGCCCAGCGACATGCGGACGAAATTGCGGCCGGTGGCCTTGGCGATCGACTTGCCGAGCGAGGTCTTGCCGACGCCGGGCGGTCCGACCAGGCACAGGATCGGTCCCTTCAGCTTCTGCGACCGGCTCTGCACCGCCAGATATTCGAGGATGCGCTCCTTGACCTTCTCCAGCCCGTAATGGTCGAGATCGAGCACCTTCTCGGCCTCCGACACGTCGGTCCGGACCTTGGAGCGCTTCTTCCAGGGGATCGACAGGATCCAGTCGAGATAGTTCCGCACCACCGTCGACTCCGCCGACATCGGGCTCATGGCGCGCAGCTTCTTCAGCTCGCCCATCGCCTTGTCGTGCGCTTCCTTGGACAGCTTGGTCTTCTTGATCCGCTCCTCGAGTTCGGAGGTCTCGTCCTTGCCGTCCTCGCCCTCGCCCAGCTCCTTCTGGATCGCCTTGAGCTGCTCGTTCAGATAGTACTCGCGCTGCGTCTTCTCCATCTGCCGCTTGACGCGGTTGCGAATGCGCTTCTCGACCTGCAGCACGCCGATCTCGGCTTCCATGTGCGCGAACACGCGCTCCAGCCGCTCGCTGACCGGCAGCGTCTCCAGCAGCTCCTGCTTCTCGGAGATCTTCAGGTTCAGGTGGCTGGCGATGGTATCGGCGAGCTTGCTCGGCTCCTCGATCTGGTTCAGCGAAACCAGCACCTCGGGCGCGATCTTCTTGTTCAGCTTGATGTATTGCTCGAACTGCCCGACCACGGTGCGGCCCAGCGCCTCGACCTCGCCGGCCTCGACCGGCGCCTCCGGCAGCTCGTCCACCACCGCCTCGAAATGGCTCTCGGTCTCGCGGAACGCGCGGATCCTGGCCCGCCTGCTGCCCTCGACCAGCACCTTTACGGTGCCGTCGGGGAGCTTGAGCAGCTGCAGGATCGTCGAGACGGTGCCGGTACGGTAGATGTCGTCGGCGGCCGGATCGTCCTGGGACGCGTTCTTCTGCGCCACCAGGAGGATCTGCTTGTCCTCCTTGGTCACCGCCTCCAGGGCGCGCACCGACTTCTCGCGCCCGACGAACAGCGGCACGATCATGTGCGGGAACACGACGATGTCGCGCAGCGGCAGCACCGCCAGCGTCTCCTCGTCCACCCGCAGCCCGTCATCCTCGCCAGGCTGCGCGGCCTCGGCGCTCGGAGCGGCGGCCGCCTCGGCCTTCGGCTCGGCCGGATCGGATGCGGACCGGGCCGGCTTCACGCCGGGATCGTTCGCCGCCACCGCAGGCGCGCCGTTCGCCTCGCCGCTCTGTTCGCCATGCTGCGCATCGTCCGCAGGGGCCGGGACCGCGCCGGGGGTGGTTCCGCCCGGCTTGCGATCGGATTCATTCGCCATCTAGACCTCCTACGGACAGTCGGCGCAGCGCTTCCCGGAATCGGCGGAGCACGGCGCAGGCGCCACGACTCTGTGTCATGGCGCCGTCATCCCCAATGTCGGTCGCGGGCGCTTCCGCCGCAAGTCCCGCGCCGGGGGCGTGAAATTAACGCTGCGTCAGGTGCGGCTCAGGCGGACTGCTCGGCCGCCCGTTCCTGGCCATAGACGAACACCGGGTCCGCCTTCGCCTCGGCGACGTCGCGGTTGATCACCACCTCGTCGACGTTCTCCAGCCCGGGCAGGTCGAACATGGTGCCGAGCAAGATGGCCTCCATGATCGAGCGCAGCCCGCGCGCCCCGGTCTTGCGAGCGATCGCCCGCAGCGCGATGTGCTTCAGCGCATCCTCGGTGAAGCTCAGCTTGACCCCTTCCATCTGGAACAGGCGGGCATACTGCTTGACCAGCGCGTTCTTGGGTTTGGTCAGGATCTCGATCAGCGCTTCCTCGTCCAGATCCTCTAGCGTCGCCACCACCGGCAGGCGGCCGATGAATTCCGGGATCAGGCCGAACTTGAGCAGATCCTCCGGCTCCACCTCGCGCAGGATCTGGCCGGTGCGGCGCTCGTCCGGCGCCTGCACATGCGCCCCGAACCCGACCCCGGCGCCCTTGCCGCGCGCGCCGATGATCTTCTCCAGCCCGGCGAACGCGCCGCCGCAGATGAAGAGCATGTTGGTGGTATCGACCTGCAGGAACTCCTGCTGCGGGTGCTTGCGCCCGCCCTGCGGCGGCACCGACGCCACGGTGCCCTCCATGATCTTGAGCAGGGCCTGCTGCACGCCCTCGCCGCTGACGTCGCGGGTTATGGAGGGGTTGTCGGACTTGCGGCTGATCTTGTCGATCTCGTCGATATAGACGATGCCGCGCTGCGCCCGCTCGACATTGTAGTCGGCCGACTGCAGCAGCTTGAGGATAATGTTCTCCACATCCTCGCCGACATAGCCGGCCTCGGTCAGCGTGGTGGCGTCGGCCATGGTGAACGGCACGTCGAGGATGCGCGCCAGAGTCTGCGCCAGCAGCGTCTTGCCGGAGCCGGTCGGCCCGACCAGCATGATGTTGGACTTGGCGATCTCGACGTCGTTGTTCTTAGCCCCGTGCGCCAACCGCTTGTAATGGTTGTGGACCGCGACCGAGAGCACCTTCTTGGCGTGGAACTGGCCGATCACGTAGTCGTCCAGGACCTTGCAGATCTCCTTGGGCGTCGGCACCCCGTCCCGGCTCTTGACCAGGTGCGTCTTGTGCTCCTCGCGGATGATGTCCATGCACAGTTCGACGCATTCGTCGCAGATGAACACGGTCGGCCCGGCGATGAGCTTACGCACCTCGTGCTGCGATTTGCCGCAGAAAGAGCAATACAGGGTGTTCTTTGAGTCGCTCGACTTCGGCATGACCACTCCACCCGAGGCGGGCGGACGGGTCCGCACGCCAAGGCTCACTCCGGGCAGACTAGACCCGCCCCAGAAACTTCATCAAGTACGGGTTGCAAACCGGGCCTTCGCAACCCCGCCAGACGGCTCAGCCGCGGCTCGCATCCTCGCTCGCCGGCGCCGGACGGTTCTGCAGCACCTCGTCGATGATGCCGAACTCGAGCGCCTCGTGCGCCGACATGTAGCTGTCGCGCTCGAGCTTGCGCTCGATCTCCTCCAGGGTCTGGCCGGTATGGGTCTCGTAGATGCCGTTCAGCCGCGAGCGGAGATAGAGGATCTCCTTGGCCTGGATCTCGATGTCGCTGGCCTGGCCCTGCGCGCCGCCGGAGGGCTGATGCACCATCACCCGCGCGTTGGGCAGCGCCACCCGCTTACCCTTGGTGCCGGCCGCCAGCAGCAGCGAGCCCATCGACGCGGCCTGGCCGATGCACACCGTGTTCACCGGGCTGCGGATGTACTGCATCGTGTCGTAGATCGCGAGCCCGGCCGAGACCACGCCGCCAGGGCTGTTGATGTAGAACGAGATGTCCTTGCTCGGATTGACGCTCTCCAGATGCAGCAGCTGGGCGCAGATCACCGAGGCCACCTGGTCGTAGACCGGCCCGGTCAGGAAGATGATGCGGTCCTGCAGCAGCCGGGAGTAGATGTCGAACGCCCGCTCGCCGCGCGATGTCTGCTCGACGACCATCGGCACCAGGGCGTTGTTGTAGATCTCGACGGGATCTCGATCCCACATGTCAGTCACCCTGATCTGCTCGTTTTTCGCGACGCGCCGGCATCCTGCATCGCGGCCCGCCTCGTTCAAGATAGACATAAAAACGCCGGTTGAAAGCCCACGGCCCCAGATCGGCGGGCCGTGGGCGCCATGCTCCCCCTGCGTCGGCCTGCTTCAGAGCTGCGCCGGCGGCACCTCGGCCAGTTCCTCGGGCGTCACGGTCTTGTCCTCGACCTTGGCCAGGCCCAGCACGTAGTCGACCACCTTGTTCTCGAAGATCGGGCCGCGCAGCGTCTCCGCCGCCTGCGGGTTGGCGCGGAAGAACTCGATCACCTGCTGCTCCTGGCCGGGATAGCGCCCGGCCTCGGCGCGCATCGCCCGCACCATCTCCTCCGAGGTCACGGTGACGCCGTTGGCGCGGCCGATCTCCGCCAGCAGCAGCCCGAGCTTCACCCGGCGCTCGGCGATCTTGCGATAATCGGCGCGCAGCGTGGCCTCGTCCTTGCCCTTGTCCTCGTCGTCGAGCTTGTCCGCCTTCAGGTCCTGCTCGACCCGGCTCCAGATCGACGCGAACTCGGCCTCGACCATGCCTTCCGGCGCCTCGAAGCTGGTCTGCTCCGACAGCGCGTCCAGCAGCTCGCGCTTGATCCGCATGCGCGACAGCTGCTCATACTCCTGCCGGACCTGGCCGGACAGCGCCTCCCTGACCTGCTCCAGCCCCTCGAAGCCGATCTTGCGGGCCAGTTCGTCATCGACCGCGGCGTCGATCGGGCGCTTGAGCGCCTTGGCGTCGATGTCGAAGGTGGCTTCCTTGCCGGCCAGCTCGGCGGCCTGGTAGTCCGCCGGGAACGACACCGTGATTACCCGGCTCTCGCCCGCCGACAATCCCTCCAGCTGGTCGGCGAACCCGGGGATGAACCCGTCGCCGCCCAGTTCCACGTCCACGCCCTGGGCGGTGCCGCCATCGAACGGCACCCCGTCGATCTTGCCGACGAAATCGACCGTCAGCACGTCGCCCCTGGCGGCCGGACGGGCCTCCTCGATGGTCTCGAAGCTGCGCTGGCGCTTGGCGATGTCGGCCAGCGCCTTGTCGATGGTCGCCTGGTCGGGCTCCGCGGTCAGGCGCGTCAGCGACAGCTGGCTCAGGTCCGGCTGCGCGATCTCCGGCAGCAGCTCCAGCTCCAGGGTGAATTCCAGGTCGGTCGGCGCGCCCGGCTCGGCGCCGCGCACCAGCTCGACCTTGGGCTGCGACGCCTGGCGCAGCCCGCGTTCGCTGAGCAGATCGCGGGTGGCGTCGTTGACGGTCTGCTCCAGCACCTCGCCGGTCACGGCGGTGCCGTAGCGCTGCTTGACGATCGCCATCGGCACCTTGCCGGGCCGGAAGCCCTTCAGGCTCATGCCGCGGCCGAGTTCGGCGAGACGCGCGCTGCGCTTGGTCTCCAGCTCGTCGGCGGGCACCACCACGGTATAGCCGCGCTTCAGACCCTGGTTCAGGGTTTCAGTGACCTGCATGAGCCAGGCAATCCTCTCGTGAACAGAACGACGGGAAAGCGCGACCGGACCCCGGTGGTGCGGGCGGAGGGACTTGAACCCCCACGACTTGCGCCACCAGAACCTAAATCTGGCGTGTCTACCAATTCCACCACGCCCGCCTTCGCAGCGGCGGGCCTTAACTCAAGCCGGACCCCAGGGCAAGTTTTAGGGTGCCAGGGCGCGGGCGTTGGCGCAGGCGGCGGGCAGATAGCATTCGAGCATCTCCGCCAGCAATCCCTCGCCGGCCAGGATGCCGGCCTCGCCATGCAGCCAGACCGCCGCCGATGCGGCCTCGAACGGCGGCAGGCCCGCCGCCAGGCAGGCGCCGACGATGCCGGACAGCACGTCGCCGGACCCGGCGGTGCCGAGCCAGGGCGTCGCATGCTCGTTGATCGAGACCCGCCCGTCCGGCGCCGCGACGATGCTGTCCGGGCCCTTGAGCACCACCACGCCGTCGATCGCCAGCGCCGCCCGCCGCGCCGCGCCGACCCGGTCCGGCCCCGGATCGCCGAACAGGCGGGCGAACTCGCCGGCATGCGGCGTCGCCACCGCCACCCCGCGCAGCCGCTCCGGGGCGCCCGCCGCCGCGCTCAGCACCCCGGCATCCGCCACCACCTGCCGTCCGGCGCCGAGAAGCAGCGGCAGGGCCGCGCCCGCCTCCCCGGCATCGAGCCCGGGACCGCACACCCAGACCTGGCGACGCTGGTCCGCGAGCAGCTCGGCCAGCGGCGCGTGGTCGACGATCAGTCCCGGCGCGCCGACGCGATAGAGCGCCGCATGGCGCGGCGCCGCGATCCGCACCAGCCCGGCGCCGGCCGACCGCGCCGCCCCGGCCGCCAGCCTGGCGGCGCCCGGCATGGTGGCGCCGCCGCAGACGCAGACCACGCCGCGACGGTATTTGTGCGTCTGCAGATCCACCGCCGGCAGCCGCCAGAGCCCCGGCGCATTGCGCCAGGCACGCACCGCCACCCCGTGCCTGATGCCGATATCGGCCACGTCGAGCCCGCCGCAGAGCAGCCGCCCCGGCAGCAGCATGTGTCCCGGCTTGGCGCGGTGGAACGTCACCGTCCGCCAGACCGCCGGCACCTGTCCGCGCGCCTGTCCGGTCTCGCCGTCGAGCCCGCTCGGCACGTCCACCGCCAGGATCCGCCGCGCCGCCGCCAGGGTCCGTTCCACGACCGGCTCCAGCCCGCGCGACAGGCCGGCGCCGAACACCGCGTCGATCACCAGCCCGGCCCGCGCCGCCTCCTCCGGCGCGAACGGACGCATCGGGCCGCGCCAGGCCGCAGCGGCGCGGGCCGCGTCGCTGCCCGGCCGAGGCGG
>CAZZZA010000008.1:0-49027 GCA_964658455.1 uncultured Lichenihabitans sp. | reverse complement strand
GTCACGCACATGGTGCTGCTGTCGGCGCTGTGCGTGCAGAAACCGACGCTGGCGGTCCAGCAAGCCAAGCTGGCCTTCGAGACGGCGCTGATCCGGTCCGGCCTGACCTACTCGATCGTCCGGCCGACCGCGTTCTTCAAGTCGCTGTCCGGCCAGCTCGACCGCCTGCGACGCGGCAAGCCGTTCCTGCTGTTCGGCGATGGCCGCCTCACCGCCTGCAAGCCGATCGGCGACGACGACCTGGCGGCCTATCTCGCCGGCTGCCTCGACGACCCGGACCGCCAGGACCGCATCCTGCCGATCGGCGGCCCGGGGGCGGCGATCACGCCGCGCCAGCAGGGCGAGCGCCTGTTCGCGCTGCTGGGACGCACGCCACGGTTCCGCAGCGTCCCGGTCGGGCTGCTCGACGCGATCGTGGCCGGGCTCTCGGCGCTCGGCGCCGTGGTGCCACGGCTTACCGACAAGGCCGAGCTGGCCAGGATCGGCCGCTACTACGCCACCGAGTCGATGCTGGTGCTCGATCCGGCGACCGGCCGCTACGATGCCGACGCGACGCCCTCGACCGGAAGCGAAACCCTGTTCGATTTCTATGCCAGACTGGTCGCCGGCACGGTCACGATCGACCGCGGCGACCATGCGGTGTTCTGAACCGCGGACCGGGAGCGAGCATGAAACCATCGACAGGCTTGTGGATCGGCTGCGTCGTCGTCGCCCTCAACGCCCTGATCCTCGGCCAGGACCTGATCGCCTATCGCGACGCGCCGCCCGGCAGCGCGATCGGGTTCCCGGTCTGGCCGGCGATCACCCTGGCCGGCGCCGCGGTCTATCTGCTGACGGCGGGCATCCTCTACGACCGGGCGCGGCGGCGGGGCAAATAGGTCAGAGCCGACGCAGCGTGGCTTCGTCCGGCACGCCGTCGAAGAAACGGGTCAGGGCCGCGTCGAAGCAGACCGGCGCGCCCTCGATCGCCGCGAACAGCGTCATGCAGGAGCGGAACTTCAGGTCGTCCGGCGCACCGAACAGCTGCGCCGCGGACCGGTGCGCCGCACCCATCGCCAGCGCGGTGCAGGCGAGCAGGCGCGGCCCCAGCACGGGATGGTCAAGGTAGCGCCGCGCTTCCTCGCGATCCGCCAGCCCGTAATGCTGCGCGGTCGCACTCCGGCCGAGCCCGCGCAGTTGCGGAAACACGAACCACATCCAGTGCGAGCGTTTCGCGCCGGCGGCCAGCTCGCGCCGCACCTGCTCGATCACCGGCGCCTGGGCGCGCACGAAGCGTTCGAGATCGTCCGGGTCGTCCGCCTGGACCCCCGTGTCAGACATCGAACACCACGCCCTGCGCCAGCGGCAGCGAGGTGCCGTAATTCACCGTGTTGGTGGCGCGGCGCATGTAGGCCCGCCAGCTGTCCGACCCGGATTCGCGGCCGCCGCCGGTCTCCTTCTCGCCGCCGAACGCGCCGCCGATCTCTGCCCCGGACGGACCGATATTGACGTTGGCGATGCCGCAATCCGAGCCCTGCGCGGAGAGGAACAGTTCCGCCTCGCGCAGATCGAGGGTGAAGATCGCGGAAGACAGGCCGGCGCCGACATCGTTCTGCAGCGCGATCGCCTCGGCGAGCGTGCGGTAGCGCATCACGTACAGGATCGGCGCGAAGGTCTCGCGCCTGACCACCGGCGGCTGCACGCCACCGGCAAGCGCGATCTCGACCAGCGCCGGCCGCACATAGAACGACTCCGAGCCGTTGATCATCACCCGCTCGCCGCCGCTGACGATGCCGCCGGCCGCACGGGCCTCGTCCAGCGCCTGCTGCATGGCGGCGAAGGCGGACTGGTCGATCAGCGGTCCGACCAGCGTCCCGGCGGCGCGCGGATCGCCGACCGTGACCGAGGCGTAGGCCGCCTTCAGGCGCTGCAGGAAGTCGTCATGCACGCTGTCATGCACGAACAGCCGGCGCAGCGTCGTGCAGCGCTGGCCGGCGGTGCCCATGGCCGCGAACGCCACGCCGCGCAACGCCAGATCGAGATCGGCGCTGGCGCTGACGATGGCGGCGTTGTTGCCGCCGAGTTCGAGCAGCTGGCGCGCGAAGCGGGCGGCGAGCTTCGGCGCCACCGCGCGTCCCATCGCCGTCGAGCCGGTCGCCGACACCAGCGCCACCCTGGGATCGTCGACCAGCGCCTCGCCGACATCGCGGCCGCCGATCAGCACCTGCGACAGGCCGGACGGCGCCCCCGGCGCGCCCTGAGCGTCGAAGCGGGCGATCGCGCGCCTGAGCAGCGCCTGCACGCCGAGCGCGGTCAGCGGGGTCTTCTCGGACGGCTTCCAGACCACCGGGTTGCCGCAGACCAGCGCCAGGGCCGCGTTCCAGCACCAGACCGCGACCGGGAAATTGAACGCCGAGATGATGCCGACCACGCCCAGCGGGTGCCAGCTCTCCATCATGCGGTGCGACGGCCGCTCGGTGGCGATGGTCAGCCCGTGGAGCTGGCGCGACAGGCCGACCGCGAAGTCGCAGATGTCGATCATCTCCTGCACCTCGCCGAGCCCCTCGGAGCCCACCTTGCCGGCCTCGAGCGTCACCAGCCGGCCCAGCTCGGCCTTGGCGGCGCGCAGCTCCTCGCCCAGCAGCCGGACCAGCTCGCCGCGACGCGGGGCCGGCACCAGGCGCCAGGCAAGGAAGGCCTGGTGCGACAGCGCGATCGCCGCCGCCACGGTCTCAGGGTCGTGGCAGGCGAGACTGGCGGTCGCCTCGCCGGTCAGCGGCGAGCGCGCCAGCAGCGCGCGCGCGCCGCCCGCGGTGGCGTCGCCGGCATCGAGCAGCGCCGGATCGACGCCGAGGCGGCCCAGGATCGCGGTCGTCTCGGCGGCGACGGTCTCGCTTCCGGTCATGGCTCGGCTCCCTGTTTCGCGCTCAGACGACATAGTGGCGGCCGAACCGGTTGGCGAGGAAGGCCGGCAGCGGCACCGCCTCCTGCCGGACGAAGCCGCGATCGGGCAACTGGCCCAGCATCAGCAGATCGAGCACGGCGCAGATCCCGGACGCGGTGGTGATCTGGATCGCGCTGCACGGCACGCCATCGATGCTGGTGGCGCGTACCTGGTTGGCGTAGCTCTCCTGCATCAGCCGTCCGTCGCGCAGGCCGGTCACGGTCACGAACACGATCACCAGATCCTGCAACGTCACCGGGATCGCGTTCTCGAAGATCTCCTTGAGCAGCGGCCGGCGGTCACGCAGGCCGAGATCGTTGAGCAGCGTCTTCATGATCGCGGCGTGACCAGGATAGCGGATGGTGCGGTAGTTCAGGTTGCGGACCCGGCCGAGCAGGGTCTCGCACAGCGAGCCAAGGCCGCCCGAGGTGTTGAACGCCTCGTAGGCGATGCCGTCGAGCGCGAACGTCTCCAGCTCCTCCATCGGCATGGTCTGCTGCAGGCGGCCGTTCACGATCGCCTCGCACGGCTCGCAATACTCGTTGATGACGCCGTCGGTGCTCCAGGTCAGGTTGTAGCCGAGCGCGTTGGTCGGATATTGCGGCAGCGCGCCGACCCGCATGCGCACGTCGTGCAGCGTCTCGAAGCGCTGCGCCAGATCATGGGCGACGATGGTGATGAAGCCCGGCGCCAGTCCGCATTGCGGGATGAACGCGGCATCGGCGCCCTCCGCTAGGCCACGGACGATCCGGGTGCTGGCGACATCCTCGGTCAGATCGAGGTAATGCGCGCCGACCGCCCGCGCGGCGCCGGCGATCCGGGTGGTGAGCTGGAACGGGCCGGCATTGAGCACCGCCTTCATGCCGGCGAGCGCGGCGCGGAGCGCCGGTTCGTCGTCGATATCGACGCGCACCCGGGCCACCGGCTGCGCCAGACGCAGACGCTCGAGCTGGACTGCGTCCCGATCGAGCACGGTGACGTCGTAGCTGCCGCTCGAGGACAGCATCGCCGCGATCATGCTGCCGATCTTGCCCGCGCCGATGATGGCGATGCGTTGCATGCGATGCCCTCCGATATGCCGGCGCCACCGTGACGCGAAACCAGACGATTGCCAGCGACGGATCGAGCGCGACCGGGGGCGGCGCTCGGCGAAACGCCGGTCGCGTCGGCGATCGGCCGGACGGCGGCGCGGTCACCGGTTTCTGCAACGGTCGCGGCGCTGCGCCGTTGTCGGCAGGGCGGGCCGCGGCGGCCCGAATTCGGGGAGAGACAAAGTGGGTGTCATCAGTCGTTCGCGATCGACCAGGCCGGCAGCGGCGCGGTTCGGCGTTCTGTTCCTGGCCCTGCCGCTGTTCGCCGCCGGCTGCGGCGAGGCCGGCGCACCGACCAAGGCGGAAATCCAGCAGGTGGTGACGGCAAAGATGCAGCAGGCCAACAACGCCGCCTCGGACAACTCGCTCGGGCTGCTGAAGGGCCCCTACGACGTGAACAATTTCAGCGTCACCGGGGCGGACTGCACCGCCAAGGAGAACGGCATCTACAGCTGCGCCGTCACCGCGCAGAGCAAGGATGGGCTGAACACCGCGACGCTGAGCTTCAAGAAGACCAACGGCGTCTGGACGCTGGTGTCCGGCTGACCGGCGTCACGGGCCGGGCGCGATCCCGGTCCATTCGCTGACGTGGTCGGCGAGCGCCGGACGCGCGGCCGCCTTCGGCGGTGCGTCCGGCGTGCCGACGAACAGGAAGCCGATCAGGCGGTCCGGGGCGGTGAAGCCGAGGGCCGCCTGCACGCTCGGATCGTAGGCGTTGGCGCCGGTGACCCAGATCGCGCCGAACCCCTCGGCATGGATCGCATTGAGCAGGTTCATCGCCGCCGCGGCGGCCGACATCACCTGCTCGATCTCCGGGACCTTGGGGTGCTGCCGCACCTGGACGCCCAGCGCGATCACCAGCGGCGCGCGCAGGAACTTGGCGCGCTGCTTCTCCGCGAGCGCCGGGGTGGTCTCGGGCTCACGGGCGCACAGCGCCGACACCACGATATCGGCCAGCGTGGCGAGGGCAGCACCCCTGATCAGCACGAAGCGCCAGGGGCGCAGCCGGCCGTGATCGGGCGCGCGCAGCCCGGCCTCCAGGATGCGGTCGAGCACCGCGCCGTCCGGCGCCGGTTCGCGGAACATCGAGACCGAGACGCGGTCGCGCAGCAGATCGAGCGGCGGCATGCCTCAGGCCGCCAGCGCGTCGTCGATCGCCTGGCCGACGCGCGGATCGTCGACGGTGATGTCGGGCGCGAAGCGGGCGCGCACCGTGCCGTCGCGGCCGATGAGGAATTTCTCGAAGTTCCACATCACGTCGCCGGGCGGAACGCTGACGCCATGCTGCGCCAGCCGGGCGCGCATGCCGCCATCCTGGTTCTCCACCGCCACCGGAGCGGCCTCGACCAGCGCCTGATAGAGCGGATGGCGGCCGGGGCCGTTGACCTCGACCTTGGCGAACATCGGGAACGTGACCCCGTAGCTGGTGGCGCAGAAGGCCTGGATCTCGCTCTCGTCGCCCGGCTCCTGGCCCCGGAACTGGTTGCACGGGAAGCCCAGCACCACGAAACCGCGATCGCGGAGCCGCTCGAAGCTCTGCTCCAGCGCTGCATATTGCGGCGTCAGGCCGCATTTCGAGGCCACGTTCACCACCAGCGCCACCTTGCCGGCATAGGCGGCCAGATCCTCGCTGCTGCCGTCGATCCGGGTCAGGGCGACATTGTCCAGGACGGTCATGATGGAACTCCCGCTCGCGTGCCGGCGGAGCGCCGCCGGCGGTGGCGGGACTATAGCGTCAGTAGAAACCGGGGCCGAATCCCGGACCGAACCCCGGTCCGAACGGGCCGCCCCAGCCGCCGAAGCTCCAGGCCGGATCGGCATAGAGCTGCGCGGTCATCTGCTGCTGGTCGGCCAGATGCTGCTGGAACATCATCTGCTTGTACTGCCCGTAGGCGGCTTCGGAGCCGACATACAGACAGCCGCAGACCAGCGGGTCGGCATAGAGATAGACGTAGTGGCCGTTCTGCTCGCGCATCTCGAAGGTGTGCGGCGGCAGCCGGTTCAGCATCGCCTGCCGCGTGGGGGTATTGGCCGGCCGGGCGACGAAGCCGGCGGCCAGCAGCCGGTCCTCCTTGGCCTGCACCAGCTCCTGCTGGGTGGCGCAGGCCCCGAGCAGGGTTGGCGCTCCCAGCGTCAGGGCGAGAACGGCAATGCGGACAGTAGGGTTGGGCATGGCGACGGCCTTCCTGCGCGGGATGCGATCTGCCGTTCATGACGCGGCAAGCGCTCGGCCGTTCCGGCGTTCGGCCCTGCTTACGAAGCTTTTAGCCCGGCGGCGCCGGCAGGTGCTCGGCGATGTAGGGCGGCAGGTGGAACGCGCCGCACTGTATGTCCGGCGTCCAGTAGCGGGTGCGCCCCGCGATGCCGGCCTTTGCGGCACGGTCGGCGATCTGCGGCGCCGTCAGCGGCCGCGTCAGGGCGGCGCCCTTGCCGGCGATCCCCAGCGTCATGAAACCGCCGACATAGGTCGGCACCGCCGCGACATAGGCCGAGACCCGGGGGAAGAACCGGGCCCGCCGCAGGCTGGTCTCGCGCAGCTCGTCGGCCTGCATGAACGGCACCCCGCACTGGTTCACGATCAGCCCGTCCGCGGTCAGGATCCGGGCGCAATCCTCGTAGAACGCGTCCGTGAACAGCGCCTCGCCGACGCCGACCGGATCGGTGCTGTCGACGATGATCACGTCGACGGATCCGCTCGCCGCCTTGCGGACATAGTCGATGCCGTCGCCCACCAGCACCTCGGCACGCGGATCGCTCCAGGCATCGCCCGCCACGTCGGGCAGGAACTGCCTGGCCAGGCGAATGACCTCGCCGTCGATCTCGACCATCACCGCGCGCTCCACCCCGCGATGTTCGAGAACCCGCCGCAGCACGCCACCATCACCGGCGCCGATGATCAGCACGTTCCTGGCGGCGCCGTGCGTCAGCAGCGGCACGTGCGCCAGCATTTCCTGGTAGACGAACTCGTCGGCCTCGGTGATCTGGATCGCGCCGTCGAGCACCAGCACGCGACCGTGCGTCTCGCTCTGAAATACGATGATCTCCTGGAACGCGCTCTTCGTCCTGGCCAGTTCGGCAACGACGCGGAAACGCTGTCCCCAGCCGGGATAGAGTGTCTCGTTGATCCAGATCGGCTCGCTCATCGCGCGTGTCCCTGGTTGGTGGTCTGTCGGGAATGCGCGGGGTGCTGGCGCCGCGCGCACAAGAAAAAGGCCGGGACAAGCCCGGCCTCGTTCGAATAGCCGACCTGCGGAATCAGAATACGCGACCGCGACGCTGCTCGTCGACTTCCACGCGTGCAGCCTGGAACGTCCGCTGCATCACCGGGATCGCGAGATGCGGATCGCACACACCGCACATGAAGATGTCGATCGCGGCGAAATTGCGCTCCGGCCAGGTGTGGATCGAGATGTGGCTTTCCGCCAGCACCACGACGCCGGAAACGCCGCCGTTCGGCGAGAAATGGTGGAAATGGCTGTGCAGGATGGTCGCACCGGCCGTCACCGCCGCTTCGCAAAGCGTGCGGTCGATCAAATCGGGATCACCGAGATTGGTCGCGTCCCAAAGATCAATCAGAAGATGCGTTCCCGCAAACTTCATTCCGTCCTTCTCGACGAAATAATCTTTGGAAATCTCCAGCTCTGCAGCCGAAGAAGTGGAAGACATCTGGATATTGCTCGGAAGATCCGAGACCATCCCCAGTTGAGCAAGTGCGTTCATCACGTACCCCCAAACCAGTAGATAGCCTGTTGGGCGGGATCGCCCCCTTTGGCCAAGGGGGTGGGTAGTAGGTCCTACGCCCCCCGAGCGCAAGCATTAACTCGGTCTTACAGGTGAAAACTTCACATCGGCTGGCGCCCGCCGGACCCTCCGTGCCCGTCCAGCAGCGTCAGGGCGCTGCGTGTCGTTGCGAGATCGGCGCCCGACCGGGTCAGATCGGCGACCGACGTCACGCTGGGCGCCGCCAGCACGTCGAGCATCGCGCGCCGCGAGGGATCGGTGACGCTGGGGCCCCAGTCCTGGCCGAACTGATGCAGCGCATCCGTCTGTCCGGCCCGCTCCATCGCGCTGGCGATCCGCAGCACCAGATCCTGCACCTCCGGTGCGAGTGTCGGCCTGGCATGCGGACCGCCCGGCACGCGTGCCGCCAGCAGCGCCGACAGCACCGGAACCTCCGCCTGCCAGTTCTTCGCATCGGCCAGGATCGTCGCCTTCAGGTCGAGCGCGACCGGGTCCTGCAGCGTGGCCAGCGCCGCCAGGGCGCCGTCGCGATCGCCGCCCGCGGCCAGCAGCTTCGCGTCGAGGAGAGCCCGCTCAGGGGCGAACGACGGCGGCAGGCCGGACCGGTCGACGTCGTCGAGCGCAGCCCGCGCCGCCTTGGTATCGCCGCCATCCATCAGCAGCCGTGCCAGCGCCAGCCCGTCGCGTGCCTGCTCCGCGCCGGGCCGGGCGGGTGCGACCGCCTCGCGCAGCAGCGCCGCGGCGCGGTCCGGCAGGTCGAGCGACACCAGGCGGTCGGCCAGCCCGACCGACAACGCCGCCCGGTCGAGGTCCGGCGGCAGCAGGTCGCGATAATCCTCCAGGAGCGCCACCGCCCGGAGCGTCTCGGGCGCCGCTTCCGCCCCGCCCGCCTTGCCGGCTGACGCGCCGGGGCTGGACAGGGCTGTGATCGCGGCCCCGGCCGCCTGACGGATCGCGGGTAGCGCCTCCGGGAATTGCTGGCTCGTCTGCCGCAGATCGGCAAGCGATCCGGACCAGTCGCTTGCCTGCGCCTTCAGCGCGGCGACACGCAGCCGCACCGGGAGTTCCTGCCCCGCCATCCGCCCGTCATAGATGTGCTGTTGCAGGAGCTTCGCCGCCTGTGCCGGCGAGATCAGTCCGGCCTGCAGCCGGGTCTCGACCGCCTCGGTCGCGGCCGCGAACGCGATCGCGGGATCATCCTCGCCCGCCAGCCGGTCGAGCGCGCCGAGCGCCGCGACATCCCTGTGCCCCGCTCCCGCGACCAGCGCGCGGGCGAACCGCACCCCTCCGCTGTCATCGGGCAGGCTCGCGACCAGCGCCCGTGCAGCCTGATCGCCGCCCCTGGCCAGAGCCAGCGCCGCGTCACCGGCCAGCGCGCGTCGCAAACCGACCGGATAGGCCTGCAGGAGCGCCAGCCGCCCGGCTATGGCGCGGGCAGCTGCGTGATCATCCGGCTGTTGACGCGCACTGGCCAGGCCACGCCACAGCGCCACCTCGTCGCTGCCGCCGAGCTTCGGGTCGTCCAGCAACGCCGGCGCATCCTGATCGCGGGCGAGATAGGATCCGGCGGCGGCAAGGAAGGCGGATTGCGCCTGGTCCACGCTCTTCGGCGCGTCCGCATCCGCGATCGTCGACAGCCTGCGTGCCTCGCGGCCGAGACCGAGCGCCAGCGCCGATCGCGCCGCTGCGAGACGCGCCGGCCGTCTCGATCCCGGCGCATACGACGCCGCCTCCGCCAAGGCAGCCTTGTAGCGCCGCCATTGCTCTTCCGGCGGGACCGCCCAGAGTTCCACAGCGCGGGAAAACGCCGCCGGCGTGCCCAGATCGACCCGGCCGAGCGGCCCGCTGGGATCGGTCAGCAGGAACCCCTTCGCGACCACCCGAAGATCCACGGTGTCGGCGAAACGTTCGACCGCGATGCCGAGGGCGGTCGGAACGACACGCAGGCCCGGGGTCCGCAACGCGTTGACAACGCCATGGTCCGGGTCGCGAACGGTGCCGACGAGCGTATCCACACCGCTCGTGTCGTCCCTGACGACGACGACACGCCCTGGCCGGGTGAACGGAAAGACCAGCCCATCAGTGGTGGCCTCGGGGTCGGCCGCGGCCGGCACCAGCGGTTCCGGCGTCACCAGCCATCCATCGGCCACCCTGCAGACATGCATCGCACAACGACCATCGCAGGGGATGTCAAGCAACGCTCCCGATACGAGCAGCACGAACCGTGCCCGGCCGAAACGCTGGTCGGCGCTGACGCCGCCGAGATCGATCGGCTTCAGGCTGTCGAACACGACCTTGAAATGGCCGCCCTGCTCGAACGCCGCGACGCCGACCGACTGGTCGAACGGCAGCAACAGGCCACCAGGCTGATCGCCGGATGGCTGGACCATGCTCGCGGCGATCGACAACGCCGCCCCATCGCGAACGCCGACGGCCGGAACCGGCGAGGCTTGCGCCATAGCGGGAGCCGCTGCTGTCGCGGACCCGGTCGGCGACGCTGGCCTTGCCGACGCCTGCGTGGGACGCGGACCATCGAGAACAGCGACCATCGGCGCTGGCAGGCCGGGCAGTACACCGGCATCGGTTATGGTAGGCGCCCCCGGAGCCTCTAGTTTCGGCGCAACGGCCGGGGGGCCAGCGACAGGCTTCGCGGCGATCGGCATGGTGGAGACAGGCGTGAAATCGACGACCACGCGCTCGTCCAGCCGCGCGGCATGAACCTTCGCGCCCGTCTGCATACGGACCGTCAGCATGCCGCCTTCCGCCCGCACCGACACCACGCCCGGAACGTGCTCGCCTGCGATTCCCGCATCGTCGAAGCCCACGGCGGCTTTCAGGACGAAGCTATCGCCGTTCCGCGACCATGTGACCGCGGCCGCCTCGGCGCCGGCTACGACCAGACGGCCGAACTTCCGATGATCGCCGAGCCGGACGGCGAGCTGGTTGCCATCCGCGGCGCGACCTGTTGCCGGCCAGACAGCGAGCGCCAACAGCAACGACAGCACGAGCGCGCCCAGCCTCCTCATCAATCGAAACTCGCGAGCAGCCGGTCGATATCGGACTGGTCCATCGCCGCGGCCGGGAGCTGCGGACCATTGAGGAGGCTGGCAGCCGGTGGCGCGTCGACGATGTCGGCGACAGGCAGCGCCTTGACACCGAAGGTATCGACGATCCGCGCCACGGTGGTCTCGATCGCCTTCAGCGCGGCGACGACTTTCGTTATCCGCTGCCCGGTTATGTCCTGGAAGCTGCAGGCCTCGTAGATCTTGCTTGTCGCGGCTTGCAGGTCTCGCCCCGGCTCACCGTCCAGCGCGTCCCCGAGCGAGTCGAGCGTTTCACAGACTTCCAGGATCGACTCGGTCGCGGCGGCCGTATGGGCGACGATCGCATCGAGTTCGTCGGTGGCACAGGGAATGTGGCTCAGCCGGATGTCCTCTACCCGCAACGCCGCGATCTCCTGTCGGGCATCGGCAACGGCTGCCCCCAAGGTGCCGATCTCGTGCAGCAGCGCCGCCTCGCGGACACTGACGTCTCCGCTCATGGTCGAGAGCATCGCCATCACGATGTTGCTGACGATCACGGACCCCGGATCCGGATAACCCGCCTTCAACGTTTCCACCTGCGCGCGTAGCTCGGCAGAGACATTCCTGTCTGAAGTGTCGCGTCGGTTTGTCCGGACGCTCTCTGGGATCACCGTCTGATGCTCGGACATATTGAACTCATGCTCACTTCTGATTGTCGGACGGGTTGGACACGGCGACCTGCGTCTTGACGGCGCTTTCGTCCAACCGCTTCTTGGCCAGCAGCTCCGTCGCACGCCTCGCGCGTTCCGGCAGCATGGCGGCGAGAATCGGGGCAGCCTTGCGCTCCTCCATGCGGTCCAGCACCTCCAGCAGCACATCGATGTCGAGCACATTGAATATGGTCGCCGCGTCGCCTGCCTTCATATCCTGGTAGGTCTTGACGAGCCCGTTCCAGTTCGCGCTCTCGCGCTGGCGCCGGCGCTGCTCCAGTTCCTCCAGATGCGCCTGAAGGCGGGTAAGCTCGTCGAGCCTGGTCTGCAGCTTGATCTCCGCCGCGGCGAGCAGTTCGGCCCGGCGATCGAGCGCAGTCGCGCGGGCATCGATCGCCTCCCGCCGCTTGCGCAGGTCAGCAAGCAAGGCCATTTCAGCCGCGGAGCTGGCCTCGGGCGGAGCCGCGGCAGCCGGTATGCCGGATGCTGAGTCCTGGATCGCCGGTCTTGCTGCCGGCGCGGATGAACGGACTTCCGCCGTCCCGGTCGCTGCGCGCGCCATGTCGATCGCCTTCTGGGTGAAGACGAAAAACATGGCGACGATCGTCAGCGGCAACAGCAAGCGGTGCCAGGAGAAAGCATTCATGTCAGCGTGCCGCCCGGAGTGCGCGGAGCAGATCGCGTTCCGCCTGACTTCTCGGCCTCGTGTCGGGATCGACGGAGACCGCCTTGCTGGTCAGACTGAGCGGCGGAACAGGAGAGAGCGCCATGGGCGCCGCCGACACCTGGGCAGCCGAGCCCGTCTTTGCGTGGGTGACCTTCGATTCGAGTCGATCGGCGGCTCTCTCCCCGCGGGCGATCAGGAACTCGAGGTCGCTCTTCAGGTTCCGCGCTTGATCGATATGCCGGGCAATCTGGCGCCCGGTATCGTCCGCTGCCGTTCGAAGCCGTTCGATGCCGTCCTCTGCCTGCTGAATGCTTTCGCTGAAGCCGACGACCAGCTTTTCGAGTGACGCACGGTCTCGACGCAGCACACCCAGGGCACGCTCGAGACGGAACGCATGGAACGTTGTCGCGACGAGCAGCACCATCAAGACGATTTCGGGCAACAACCCACTGTTCGTGGCAAGGTCGTACATCATCAGCCCTTTCGCGCCCCAAGCGGCTCGTTCCCGGGAAAACAACTGGTCACGTGATCGATGCGAACGGCAACGCGGTTCTTTCGCCGCCCGACCCGCCCCTCGAACAGCACCACCTGTCCACACCTGAGCTGGACCGGCGCTTCCGGGCCCTGGCGAAGGATGAACTGGCTGCCCGGCTTCAGGGCGATGATCTCAGACAACCGCATCGGCTGCTCGTCCAAGACTGCCTCGATGTCGATTTCAGTGTTCCACAGTTCCTCGGCGAGATGGGTTTCCCAGATCGCATCACGCCCGAATTTCTCACCCATGAATTGCTGGAGCAGCAGCTCGCGTACCGGCTCGAGCGTCGCGTAAGGCAAGACGAGATCCATCCTCCCGCCGCGATCTTCCATGTCGACATGCATGCGAGCGAGCACGGCCGCGTTCGAGAGGCGCGAGATCGCCGCGAAACGCGGGTTGACCTCGAGCCTCTCGAAGCGAAACGTGATGGCGCAGAGCGGGTCGAAACTTGCTGACAGGTCAGCCAGGACCACCCTGATCAGGCGTTCGACCAGGGTCCGTTCGATCGTGGTGTATGGTCGGCCTTCGATGCGCATGGCGGCAGTACCACGCCGACCGCCCAGGAGAACATCGACGATCGAGTAGATCATTGCGGAGTCGATGACCATCAGGCCGTAGTTTTCCCACTCCTCCGCCTTGAAGACCGCGAACATTGCCGGCAGCGGGACGGAATCGAGGTAGTCGCCAAAGCGAAGCGACACGACGTTGTCGATCGAGACCTCGACATTGTCATTGGTGAAGTTTCGCAGGCTCGTCGACATGATCCGCACCAGACGATCGAACACGATCTCCAGCATCGGCAAGCGCTCATAGGATATGAGCCCCGAGCTGATGATCCGCTGCATGCCGTCGCTATCGACATCGTCGGCACGGCCCTGTTCGAATCCGAGCAGGCTGTCGATCTCGGCCTGGTTGAGGATACGGGTCGAGTCCGGCGTCGCTGCTTCATCGCCGCCGGGTGCGGATTCGACGGCGTCGGCCCAGGCCGAAGCCAGATCCTCGTCGGAGTTTGTCGGCATGCCGTCGCTCACTGGACCAGCAACTGGGTGAAGAGCAGGTCGGTGACCACTATCGGAGCCAGCTTGGCATCGATCCGGTTCATCAACGATTCCCGGAGCCGGTACGTCGCCTCGCCGCCGTGCAGCTCCTCCGGCCGCATTTCGCGCAGGTAGGTTTGCACGATGTCCAGCAGCTCCGGCTCGGCCGCCTGGATCGCCGCGGCGTCAGAGGCATGTTGCACTTCGAGTTTTATGTGGACCTTGACGAAACTGGGTCGATGGCCACCCGTATCGAGGTTGGAGACCATATCCGGCAGGTCCACCAACGACGGCTTTTCGACCGCCACGGCTTCGGGCTTGGCGTGTTTGCCAGCATGCGAGAGGAAACCGCCGAACCAGGCGGCCGCGCCGCCGCCGCCAGCCAGCAGGACGACCGCGGCAAGCATGATGATCCGCTTCTTGCCCCCGCCCTTCTTTTTCGCGTCGCTCATCTGCTCTGCTCCGACCCAGGCCCTTTTGGCCTCGGGGGGACTATGCGGTGGCGTCCGTTAACAGCCGCTTAAGCGCCCGCCCGCCCTCCTTCCGCCAGCCGGCATTAAGCCCGGATTAACTTTGTTGGGCGAAGATTACGCGTCATCGGGGGCTCTACATGGAAAATTCGACCTATATCGCGTTGTCAAGGCTCGACGCCCAGCAACGCTCCATGGACGTGATCGCGAGCAACATTGCGAATGCGAATACCGATGGATTCAAGGCCGAACGCGTTCTCTTCAGTGACTTCCTGTCCAGGCAGCAGCATGGGGGCATCCCAGCCGGCGACTCCCCGCTGACATATACGCAGGATCGTGCGACCTATTTCGACCAGAGCAACGGAAGCCTGGTGACCACCGGCAATCCTCTGGATGTCGCCCTCTCCGGGTCCGGCTATTTCACGGTATCGACGGCGGATGGCACGCGCCTGACCCGGGCCGGCCGTTTCACCATCAAGCAGGACGGCACGTTGACGGATGGCTCCGGCAACGCGGTTCTCGATACAGCCGGTAGTCCCATCCAGCTCTCACCTTCCGACACCAAGATCCGGATATCGGCCGACGGAACGATAACCACGGAGAACGGGAAGATCGGCCAGATCGGCGTCGTCACGGCCGACGACCCATCGTCGGTCAAGGCGGCGGGAGGCGGCCTGTATCGAAGCGATGGACCGACGACCACTGTCTCACAGCCCAAGGTCATACAAGGTGCGGTTGAGGCCAGCAACGTCAAGCCGATGGCCGAGCTTACGCAGATGATGCAGACGCAGCGGGACTTCCAGTTCGTCTCGCAATTCGTGGAAGCCGAGTCGCAGCGGCAGCAGACCGCGATCGACAAGATCGACCAGCTGCAAAGCTGACCCTCAACATCAACCAGACCGGGAAAGCATCATGCGTTCGCTCGATATTGCCGGCACCGGCATGCAGGCTCAACAGACAAACGTCGAGGTGATTTCCAACAACATCGCCAACATGACGACGACCGGATTCAAGCGCCGTCGCGCCGAGTTCCAGGACCTGATGTATCAGGATCTCCGGCGGGTCGGATCGAACAGTTCCGATAACGGCACCGTGGTGCCGTCCGGCGCGCAGATCGGGCTCGGTGTCAAAACAGCGGCGATATACCGTATCAACGAGCAGGGAAATCTCAGCCAGACCAGCAACAGCCTCGATCTGGCCATCCAGGGAAACGGCTACTTCCAGGTCACGCTGCCTTCTGGCGAAACCGCCTATACGCGGGACGGCACGTTTGCGCTGGCGGCTGATGGCACGATCGTCACATCGGATGGCTACGCGGTGGCACCCGGAATAACCGTGCCGACCAATGCGCAGAACGTGTCGATCAACGCATCGGGTCAGGTGCAGGTCACGCTCGCGGGGCAGAGTACCGCCTCGACGGTCGGCCAGATCCAGCTTGCGGTATTTCCGAACGAAACCGGGCTGGACGCGACCGGTGACAACCTCTTGATGCAGACCGCCGCGTCCGGGAACCCTGCGACCGGAAATCCGGGCGCCTCGGGGTTTGGCAGCGTCATGCAGGGCTTCGTCGAGAGTTCAAACGTGAACGTGGTCACGGAAATCACCAACCTGATTACCGCCCAGAGAGCGTACGAGATGAACAGCAAGGTCATCACCGCGTCGAACGACATGATGCAGACGCTGAGCAACCTCAAATGAGAGGGCTGACGCCGCTTGCTTTCGCCGTATTCCTCGCCTCCACCCAGGTGGGAGCCGGCGCTGCGACGCTCCGCACCCATGCCATCCTGCACGGACCTACCGTCAGACTGTCCGACCTGTTCGCCGACCTCAAGCCGGGCCAGGATTGCGATCTGGGTCCCGCGCCGGCGCCGGGGAAACCCCTGCTGATTCCCGGCAGCCAGCTTTCGGCCATCGCTAGCCAGTATGGTGTCGAATGGCAGAAGTCCGAGGGCTATGCGGCGGCATCGCTGGAACGGCCGGCGAGGCTGATCACCCGCAGCGAAGTGATCGCTGCCTTGACCCCGGCCCTGGTGACCAACGGCATGCCGCCAGGCAGTCCGGTCAATTTGGGCGTCTTCGCAAGTCCGTCCCTACCGGCCGATGTCGCAACGGCGCCCGAAGTGCAGTCCCTGGATTTCGATGCCAAATCGGGACGTTTCTCCTCGGTCCTCCAGGTCGGTTCCGGGGATGGCAGCTTCCAGATGGTCCGGGTCACCGGACGCGTCGACCAGATGGTGACCGCGCTGACGCCGCTGCACGCGATAGCGCCGGGGAGCCAACTCACCGCGCGTGACGTCATCCTGACTTCCCTGCCGATGGCCACCATTCATGGCACGGTCCTGACCGACGTGACGCAGGCGCAGGGACTTGTCACGCGGCAGATGCTGACCCCCGGTCAGCCTATCCTTTCCACTCAACTATCGAGGTCCGTGCTGGTCGGCCGCGGTCGGCCGGTCGTTCTTCGGCTGGCGAATGGCTGGCTGGCTCTCACCGCCTCCGGGACAGCGCTGGAGAGCGGCGGCCTCGGCGATAATATCCACGTATTGAATACCTCGTCGCATGCCGTTCTGGTCGGCAAAATCCTCGATGTCGCGGATATCGAGGTCGATCCAGGCACATCCCCGGTCTTCGTTGCCCAGCAGGGTGACATGAACAGTCTTCCGAGAATTACAGACGACCGGCGCATCGCGTCGACCGAGATGCCCATTCCCGCGCAGGAGGCGCAATATCCATGATCAGTTGGTCGATGCGTATGCTCGTCGTCCTGGTGCCCTGCTGCATCGGTGGCTGCGGCAGTCTGTCGCGCCTTTCCGAGATCGGCCGCCCCCCCGGCCTGACGCCGATCACCGATCCGACCCTGGCCAGCGACTTTCGACCCGTCACCATGCCAACGCCCGCGCTTCAGCCGCCACCGGCCGATGTTGCAAGCCTCTGGCGCCCGGGCAGCCGTGCGTTCTTCAAGGACCAGCGGGCCGCCCAGGTGGGCGATCTGCTCACGGTTCTGGTCAACATCACCGATAACGCCGACTTCGAAAACAACAGCACGACGAACCGTACCGGAAACGAGACGATGGGGATACCGAACCTGTTCGGCCTGAAGCAGCAACTCGTTCAGTCGGCTCTCGGCGCGACCTCCCTCTCCACGAACAGCACCAACGGCAATGTCGCCACGGGAAAGATCAAGCGGAACGAGAGCGTTGTCTTGCGGGTAGCCGGAACGATCACCCAGGTCCTCGCGAATGGCAATTTCGTTGTCAATGCGCGGCAGGAAGTCAGGGTCAACAGCGAACTCAGGGTGCTGAACGTCAGCGGCGTGGTCCGACCCCAGGATATTGCCGGTGACAACACCGTGACCCACGACCGGATGGCAGAGGCGCGGATCTCCTACGGCGGCCGCGGCCAGATGACCGATCTGCAGACGCCGCGCTACGGACAACAGCTGATGGATGTTCTCCTGCCGTTCTAGGTCCGGTCAGTCGTCGCGATGGACCTTTTCCATCCGCTCGTGACGCTCCTGGGCTTCGATCGACAGCGTCGCGATCGGCCGGGCCTCCAGCCGCTTCAGGCCGATCGGCTCCCCGGTCTCTTCGCAGAATCCGTAGCTGCCGTTCTCGATCCGCAACAGCGCCTGCCCGATCTTGGCGATCAACTTCCGCGCACGGTCCCGTGTTCTGAGTTCGAGAGCCCTGTCCGTCTCCACGCTGGCACGATCCGTAATGTCCGCCTCGTGGATCCCGCCTTCGGAAAGGCTGGCCAGCGTCCCGTCCGCCTCCCTGAGAAGTTCTGCCCGCCATTTCAATAATTTAAGACGGAAATACTCGACGTGGCGGGGGTTCATGAACTCCTCGTCGTCGGTCGGACGATAGTCGGGCGGTAAGGTGATCATAAGCGCCTTTCCTGGAGCGGCTGACGCACCGCCGTGGAGGAATTGCGCGGCTTATAGCGAGGGCCGGTCCCTGCGCCAAGCAAGAAGTCGGCCGGGTCGGCACGCCTTGGACCGATCGGTCAAGTCTCTCTCGCAAGCCGTTCCAGCTCCACCCGCGCACGCAGCCGTATGGAGGCGAGGATCTGTGCCAGCGCCGGATCGACACCATGAAGGTCGATCCGCGCGATGCTGCAGAGCGGGTCGACCATCTCCGCAGCGGTCCCGGAGAGGAGCGCGCGCTGCAGGGCGACGAGCTGCTCGATCATCGCCCGGCCATGGCGCCGAGCCTCGCGGTCCGAGGTTCCCCGCGCCGCTTGTTCCTGGAGCGCCAGCATCACGGTGCTCCCGACCGGCGTCATGGTCCCGGCCATGCCGACCGGTGCGGGCTGGGCGCGACCATCCGCCGGCACGGGCACGCTGAAGCCACCCTCCGAAGGTGGCCGCGCGACGAGATTGCCGGCAACGGGGAGCGGCGCGCGGATCGGACCGATCACCATGTCGATGGGAACGGCCCGGCAGCCCCGGTGGCGCCACGGAAATCGCACACGCGTTCAGACATTATTCGTCCTTTCGGTGCAGATTATAGGCGTCAAACCTTGATGACCTTTGAAGGCCACCATGCGCGCGCTGTGTTTTCTGCTTCTCCTGGGTGTCTCGCTGCTGGCCGTGCCGCGCGGCGCCGCGGCTGAGGCGGTCCGCATCAAGGATATCGCCGACGTCGAGGGGATCAGGAGCAACCAGCTCGTCGGCTACGGCCTCGTGGTCGGCCTCAACGGAAGCGGCGATCGCCTCAACAACTCGTTATTCACCAAGGAATCCCTGATCAGCATGCTCGAGCGGCTCGGCGTCAATATTCGCGACCAGCAGGCCAAGCTGCAGACCCGAGACATCGCGGCGGTGATGGTCACGGCCGACCTTCCGGCCTTCTCCCATGATGGCAGCCGCATCGACGTGACGGTCTCCGCGACCGGCGACGCATCCGACCTGTCCGGCGGCACGCTTCTCGTCACGCCGCTCATGGCAGCGGACGGCGATGTCTATGCGGTCGCTCAGGGCCAACTGGTGAGTAGCGCGTTCCTGGCAAAGGGTGCCGGGGCATCGGTCACGCGCAACATTCCGACCAGCGCGCACATCGCCAACGGCGCGATCGTCGAGAAGGAGGTGGCGGCACAACTCGCCGGTCGGGGGGTTCTGCATCTGTCGCTGCGTAACCCCGATCTGACGACCGCCGAGCGCATGGCCTCGGTCATCAATCAGGCCGTCGGCACCATCGCGAGCGTCGAGGATCCCCGGACGGTCCTGCTTTCGCTCAATGGGCAGGACGTGATGTCGACCCTCGGCCGGATCGAAGATCTGCTGGTCCAGCCGGATACGCCGGCGATCGTCGTGGTCGACGAAGCGAGCGGCACCATCGTGATGGGCGACAACGTGCGTATCAGCACCGTCGCGATCGCTCAGGGCAATCTGACGATCCAGGTCAGCGAGTCGCCGCAGGTATCCCAGCCCGCGCCGCTTTCGGGTGGGCAGACCGCGGTCGTCCCGCGAACCACGATCAAGGTCGATACAGGGGCCGGGAAACGTCTTGGTATCCTTCCCGCGGGTCCCAGTCTGCGCGATCTCGTCGGCGGCTTGAACGCGCTTGGGGTCGGTCCGCGCGACATGATCAGCATTTTGCAGACCATCAAGGCGGCCGGCGCCTTGCAGGCCAACCTGGTGGTGCGATGACGATAGCACCGACGAACGGCCCGGCCGCCCCGAGCGGCGACGCCGTCCCGACCAATCCTGCAATCATGAAATCGGCCCAGGATTTCGAAGCGATGGCGATCGGCCAACTGCTCGAACCGATGTTCGCCACCGTCGATACGGCACAAGGGATGTTCGGCGGCGGCGCTGGGGAGGCGAACTTCAAGCCGATGCTGGTGACCGAAATGGCGAAACAGGTCGAGACCCGCGGCGGTCTCGGCATGGCTCACGAGATCTATGAACAGATGCTCAAGATGCAGGAATCGAAGCGATGAACCAGGCATGCAGGGCAGCCGCAACCCGGTTGGCGCTCCTTCTCGAAGCGGAGAACGCCCTGCTCGCCGCCGCCGATTTTGGCAGGATCGGCGAGCGTTCCGACGAGAAGCGTTCCCTGATCGCCGAACTCGACGCTAATCGTGGCAATTCCGGAGAGGCCGACACCGAGGCGGATCGGACCCTCGCTCGACGGCTCGACACGCTGGCGGCGGAGAATCGGACCGCGCTCGAACATGCCCTGCGGATCCAGGGCCAGATCCTGGAGTTGCTTGGCAACGCCGCGCGGCGGCTGAACGAGCCGACCGGCTACGGTGCGCGGGGCGCGAGACCGGCTGCCCGGTCGGCACAAGCCTTCGCCCTGGTGGTGCGTGCGTGACGCCAGGGAGGACGGCTGGATCGGGTGCACCGATCCAGCCCCCCCCCGCTTCCACAAGACCGGGACTCAGTCCTCAGCGGGCTCGTCGGTCGGCACGCTCGGGGTCATCGCCGGCGTTTCAGTCGCAACCGGCTCGGACACCACCGGCTCGGACGGTTTGCGCCGAGCGCGAGGTGACGGCGTCGACGCGCCTGCCGGTGACGACACGGGCTTGCGCGATGTCGTGCGGCGCGCCTTCGCGGGCGTCCTCTCGGCATCGGCGGTCGTCTTGCGGCTGCTCGTCCGCGTCGTGCGGGCCTTCGTGACCGGCGTCGTCTTCGACGCGGTTCCCCTGGTGGTGCGGGTCACGCGGGCGGCCGCCTTGTCAGCCGCGATCTTGCGCGGCGTCGCCGGAGCGGCGCGCTTGGTCGTGCGGGTCGCGGTTGCGGCTTTCGTGGTCCGCTTCACAGCGCTACGCGCCGCCGTGGCGCGGGTCGTGCGCGCCGTCGTGGTCGCCTTGCCGGCCCGCGCCGTCGTCGCGCGGGCGGTCGTCTTGCGCGCGGTGGCCGCGGTCTTGCCGCCGGCAGCCGAACCGCGCGTCGCCGGCTTGCGGCTGGCGACGGAAGCGCGCGTCGCCGGCTTGCGGGTCGCGGCGGCGCGGGTTGCGGTCGTCGAACGCTTGGTCGCGGGAACGGCCTTGGCGCGGACGGTCTTTTTCGCCGTCGCGGTCTTGCTGGTCGCGGCCTTGGCGCGCACCGTACCGGTGCGGCTCGCGGCGGCGCGGGTCGTCTTGGCGGGAGCCTTGGTGGTCTTGCTCACCCGCGTCGTCGACCGTGCAGCCGGCTTCGGTCCGGGCTTGGCGCCCTTGCGGACACCCGGCTTCGGTCCGGGTTTGGCGCCGGTCCGCGCCGTAGTTTTCGCAGCGGTCTTGCTGGCGGTTTTCGATGCCGGCTTGCGCGTCGCGGTGGTCGCGCGGGCGGTTCTGGTCGAAGCGGCACCGGCGCTGGAGCCGGCGGTGCGTCGCCCACCGGCACGAACGGCCATCGCACGCGTGCGGCGACCGTCGGTCTTATCTTCGCTGTTCATGGTTGTTCCTCTGGTTCACGCAGATACATGGCTGCTCGATCTGGAAGAGTGGCGGTTCCAGTCTTTGGAGGCCTCGTCGACAATCCGGCGTCCGCCGATTCGCATCCATACAGCGTTCGCCCCACCACGCTCATCACCAGTCAGCCGGCGCATGTCAATCAAAAGCGACCGTTACGATAAAGTTCCGTGGCAGAACGTCGCCAATTCTACGCGCGACACATGCGCGGCGCACGGCGGAACCGGTGCGCCGAGGGAGATGCCAGTGCCGCCCGAAGGATGCTACGAGACGGCACGGAACAGTCGGCCGTCGGAGCGGCGCGATCGAAACCTTGCGGAGCTGGGCCTGCCATGAAGATAAACGGTGAGTATTTTCGCAGCGTCTGGGTGGATCGCGACGACGGCTTCTCGGTGCGTATCTTCGACCAGACCAAGCTGCCCTGGCACCTCGACATCATGCGGCTCGAAACCCACGAGGCGGTGGCGAACGCGATCGCCACCATGCAGGTGCGCGGCGCGCCGCTGATCGGCGCAGTGGCGGCCTACGGGCTGGCACTGGCGTTGCGGCAGGATGCCAGCAGCGACGCCATGGAACGCGATGCGGCGATGCTGGCCGGGACCCGCCCCACCGCGATCAATCTGCGCTGGGCGATCCAGCGCATGCTGACCAGGCTTCGCAACACGCGAGAGGCCGACCGCGTGCAGGCGGCCTACGAAGAGGCGGCGCTGATCTGCGACGAGGACGCGGCGCAGAACGAGGCGATCGGCCGTCACGGGCTGGCGCTGATCGAGGGGATCGCCGCGGCGAAACAGGCACGCGGCAGCCAGGAGCCGGTTCGCCTGCTCACGCACTGCAACGCCGGCTGGATCGCCACCGTCGATTGGGGCACCGCGCTGGCGCCGATCTACATGGCGCACGACAAGGGAATCCCGGTGCACGTCTGGGTGGACGAGACCAGGCCGCGCAACCAGGGGGCCGCGCTGACCGCGTGGGAGCTTGGCAGCCACGGCGTCGATCACACCGTCATCTCCGACAATGCCGGCGGTCACCTGATGCAGCGCGGCGATGTCGATCTGGTGATCGTGGGCACCGACCGGGTCACGCGCAGCGGCGATGTCGCCAATAAGATCGGCACCTATCTCAAGGCGCTCGCGGCGCACGACAACCAGGTGCCGTTCTGGGTCGCGCTGCCATCGACCACCATCGACTGGACCGTAAGCGACGGGCTGACCGAGATCCCGATCGAGGCGCGCGCACCGCAGGAAGTGACCATGGTGACCGGACGCGACGAGAACGGGACCGTTCGCGCCATTCAGGTGACGCCAGACGGAACCGGAGCCGCCAATCCCGCCTTCGACGTCACGCCGGCGAGGCTGGTCACCGGCCTGCTGACCGAGCGCGGCGCGTGTGCCGCGTCGGAAGCCGGGCTGGCGGAACTTTTCCCCGAGCGGGCTGGGTAGGATCTCGATGACGAACACCAGGTGCCACGCGGCGGGCGCGATACTGCTCGGGATGCTTGCCGGATGCGCCGACAACGCAGCCCAGACTCCGCATCCGACGCCGTTGCCGACGCCGGTCGCGCAATATCGCACGTCGCAGGGTCCAGCCGGCCCGGACGAGCATGTGCCGGACTTCGCGACCCGCAATTTCGCGCCGTTCACCCGCCAGAACGCGATCGCGATCGCGTTGCGGGAGTGGCGCCTGTTCGGCAACCCGGTCGATGACGACGATCCGGAGCAGCGCCCGGACGCCTCCTCAAGCGCGGTCAAGCCGGAGCGGCTTCCAGGACTCTGGGAGCGGGTCGGCGAATACTGGTGGATCGGCCAGGATCCCTACGAGGCCGAAGTTTCCTGGACCGGCAAGCATGATGGCGACGGCGCGCCGTTCGATCCGGCGCATGACGGGCGCTTTGCCTGGTCGGCCGCGTTCATCTCCTACGTCATGCGCGTGTCCGGCGCCGGCGACCGCTTCGCCTACGCGCCGAACCATTCGACCTATATCAACGCTGCGGTTTCAGGATCCTCCACCGGGCTGCGGGCGCAGGATCCGGCAATCTACCCGCCCAGGACCGGCGACCTGATCTGCGCCGGACGCGGATCGGCCCGCAACCTGCGCTACGCCAACCTGCCGACCGCTGGCGGATTTCCCGCGCATTGCGCGATCGTGGCGGGCACCGCGCCCAACCAGATCAGCGTGATCGGCGGCAATGTCGATGATGCGGTGGCGCTGACCCATGTGCCGGTCGGCGCCGGCGGCCTCCTGTTCGGACCGGACGGCCGGTCGCTGGACAGCCGCTACCCGTGGCTGGTCGTGCTGCAGGTCCTGTATGACGGAGACACCGAGTCACCGGCACGCGACTAGCGCGTCGGCGATCATCCCTGTCTCCAGGGCAGGCCGTCGGATTTCCAGCCGGCGACCCGGCCGCGGTGGGCGTGCTGGTCCGGCGGTCCCTCGAAACCGTCGGCGACGTTGAACACGGCGCGATAGCCGGCCTGCTCTGCGGTCTCGGCCGCATACAGGCTGCGCGCGCCGCTGCGGCAGATGAAATAGACCGTGTGCTCCGGCGTCAGTCCGGCGGCGCCGAGCTGGGCCATGAAGGCGCTGTTCGGCGCGCCGCTCGGAAAGGTCTGCCACTGCACCAGCAGCACCTGCTTGCCGATCGGCGACAGGTCGGGGACGCCGACATACGCCCATTCCGCGTCGGTCCGCACATCGACCAGGTGCGCGTCCGGCTGTTCCGACAAGGCCTGCCAGGCCTGTTGCGGCGCCACGTCCTCGACCATCCTCGTTACTCCTGTTCTAGTGTCGGCCAGGCGCGTCCGCTGGAATCGCGTCCGCTCCATGATCAAGCGCGCCGTCGCCCGACGCTGCGCTGCCGAAGGTGATCCGCGATGAGAGAAAGCACAAATCTGCCCGGCCGCGAGACACCGTCGCCCGCCGGTGCCGGCTGGACCGGCACCTCGCCCGACCTCGATGCGGCGATCGGCGGCACGCCGCTGCTGCTATTGCGGCGCGCCTCAGAGGCGACCGGATGCCGCATCTACGGCAAGGCCGAGTTCATGAATCCCGGCGGCTCGGTCAAGGATCGCGCGGCGGCGGCGATCATCGACGCGGCGGAGCGCGACGGCACGCTCAGGCCGGGCGGCACCATCGTCGAGGGGACCGCCGGCAATACCGGGATCGGCCTGACGCTGGTCGGCAATGCGCGAGGCTATCGCTGCGTGATCGTGATGCCTGAGACGCAGAGCCAGGAGAAGATCGGCTTCCTGCGCATGATCGGCGCCGATCTGCGGCTGGTGCCGGCCAAGCCCTTCAAGGATCCCGGCAACTACGTGCACGTGTCGCGGCGGCTCGCCGAGGAGAGCGGCGCGGTCTGGGCCAACCAGTTCGACAATCTCGCCAACCGCGAGGGCCATCGCCGCACCACCGCCGCCGAACTGTGGCAGCAGACCGGCGGCTGTCTCGACGCCTTCACCTGCGCCTGCGGCACCGGCGGCACGCTGGCGGGCGCGGCGCTGGGATTGCGCGCGCTGGCCGAGCGGGACGGCGCGGCACCGCCACGGATCGTGCTCGCCGATCCAGAGGGTTCGGCGCTGCATGGCTGGGTCAAGCACGGCACGCTCTCGGTCGAGGGCAGCTCGATCACCGAGGGCATCGGCCAGTCCAGGGTGCCGGGCAACCTGGAGGGGATCGCGATCGACGATGCCGAACGCATCCCCGATGCAGAGGCGCTGGACCAGGTGTTCGATCTGCTGATCCATGAGGGCATCTCGGTCGGCGGCTCGGCCGGGATCAACGTCGCGGCCGCGATCCGCGTCGCGCGCACGCTCGGTCCCGGGCACGTCATCGCCACGATCCTGTGCGACGGCGGCGAGCGCTACCAGTCCAAGCTGTTCAATCCGGAATTCCTGCGGGCGCGGAACCTGCCCGTGCCGCCCTGGATGGCTTGACCTTCCCGGGCGCGGTCTCGCCGAACAGCAGCCAGACCGCGCCGACGCAGGCCAGCCCGGCCGCGGCCAGCACCAGGAAGCCGGCACGGGTCGAGCGGTCGGCGACGAAGCCGGCCAGGGTCGTGCTCAGGCTGGCGCCGATGCCCATCGCCAGGCCGAGCACGCCCATGCAGAGATTGAACCGGCCGGTGCCGCGGCTGAGATCCGCCGCCACCAGCGGCAGCATCACCCCGAACGCCGCCGAACTCACCGCGTCGAGCATCTGCACCGCGACGATCAGCGTCGGCGACGGCGAGATCGCCAGCAGCACGCCACGCAGCGGCAAGGCGGCGAACGCCACCAGCATGACCGGACGCCGCCCGTAGATGCCCGCCCAGCGGCCGAGCTTGGGCGACAGGAACGCGCCCAGGATCTGCGGCAGCAGGATGCAGGCGGCGATCACCAGCTCCGCCAGATGACCGGCATCGCGCGTCACCTCGCCGCCCGCCAGCGGCAGCATGCCGGCATTGCCCAGATGATACAGCACCACGCAGACCGCGAACCCGGCCAGCCGGCGGTCGCGCAGCAGCGCCCTCACCCCGCCCTTGGGCTTGGCGGCGATCAGCGAATCGTCCGGTGCATCCGGCGCTGCCGGTGGATGCCGCGACGGTTCCGGCAGCCGCGCGATCGCCCGCAGCGCCCATAGGCCGGGCAGCGCCAGCGCGGCGCCGAGAAAGAAGGTGGCGCGGGCGGACACCAGATAGCCGGTCCCGCCCATCAGCCCGGCCGCCACCGCGTTGCCGATCGACCCGAAGCTGGCGTTGCGCCCGAAGCGCTCGCCGAGCGCGGTGTGGGCGGCCATCTCCGCCTCCGCGGCCGCGGCGACGGCGGCCGCCGCATCGGCGGCGTCGGCGCTGCGGGCGCGCGCGCCGTTGCGGCCGTCCGGGGACGCATCGAGCACCTGTGCGGCGACCACCGACAAGGTGATCGCCGCGATCGCCGGGTTGAGCATGCAGCTCGCGAACCCGTGCAGGATCTCCGCCGCGGTCACCGGCAGCCGGTCCGGCACCACCGCCAGCAGCAGGCAGGACACCACGATCGCCACGATCGCCAGCGCCGCGGCGGCATGCTTGTTGCGCAGCAGATCGACCGCCGCCCCGGCGGGCACCTGGCTGGCCATCGCCGTCACCGACCCGACCGTCAGCACCAGTCCGATCTGTCCCTGGGTCCAGTGCGCGCTGGTCAGGTAGACGGCGATGAACGGGCCGAACGCGGTCTGCAGGTTGGCGACGAAGAAATTGAGCCAGTCAAGCCCGCGCTGGCTGCGTCGGTCGATCGCCGGCAGACCTGCTCCGGTTCCGCGCAAGGCGGTGAAAGGCGCTGGACCATCCACGGACGTGGTCAGAACCGTCCGTCGGCGCCGGCAGAGCCGCCCGGCGCCGCCTGGTCGCCGGGGTGGGTCGCACCGGCTGGCGCGGGCGCTGGCGCCGGGTGCGGTTCCGGCCTCGACGCGCCCGCCGCCGCCGGAGCGGACTGGGTCTGGGCCTGGGTCTGAGCCGGGGCCTGTTCCTGGGCCTGGCCCTTGCCGGTGCCGGTGGCCGGTTTCGCCGCCGCCGGGGCGGCGCCGGTCACCACGGCGATGGTGCCGGAGCCCTCGGCGGCCGGCGCGGAACGGACCTGCGCCTCGCTGAGCGCCACCCGCAGCGCCTGGTTGGGGTCGGTGCGCGACAGGTCAAACAGGTTCCAGGCGACGGCGATCTTGCGGTTGCCCACGCCCATGAACCCGCCGACATCGAGTTCGAGCGCCTCGGGCTTGCCGTCATCGCCGGTCATCACGTCGATCACCCGCCCCACCTCGCTGTTCTCGGTGCCGCGCACGCTGCGGTCGAGCAGGCCGCCGAGCTTCAGCCGCGTGGTCTGCAGGTGCGAGGGATCCTGCGAGGGGATGTCCGCCTGCGGCGGATGCTGCGCCATGTCCTGGACGATCAGCGCGGTGCGGTCGCCCTCGGTCGGGTCCGGCGTCGCCGGGTTCGCGCTCGCCGCGCGTACCGGCGCGGTCATCGCCAGCAGCCAGCAGGCGGGGGCGGCGATGAGCAGCCTGGTGCGCCGGCGCCACGTCGATCCTGTCATGCTGCCTCCCGCTCTGCGCCGCCCCGGCCGCCCTGCATCCCGGCCGGCCCTGCCGCGTTGCCCGGGCGACCGCGCAGGCCCGAACCCGGAGCAGAGTGTGACACAGCGATCGGAACGAGACGACCCGGCCCATGCCGCGCCCGAGGACGGGCGGCGGATCGGGCTGGTCACCGGCAGCGCGCATGGCATCGGCCGGTCGACCGCTAGGCGGCTGCTCGCCGATGGCTGGACGGTCTACGGGCTGGACATCGCGCCGCAGCCCTCGGAGGACCGCTTCCATCCGATCCTCGCCGACACCGCCGACGCCGATGCGATCGAGGCCGCGCTGGCGCTGATCGCCCGCCAATCCGGCCGCCTGCACGGGCTGGTCAGCAATACCGGCATCATGATCCGCAAGCCGCTCGCCGATCTGTCGCTGCAGGACTGGAACCGCGCGCTCGCGACCAACCTGACCAGCCTGTTTTTGCTCGCACGCGGTGCGCAGAAGATGCTGCGCGCCGCCGGTCCCGGCGCCGCCATCGTCGCGATCGGCTCGACGCGCGCGCGCATGTCCGAGCCCGACACCGAGAGCTATGCCGCCAGCAAGGGCGGCCTGGTGGCGCTGGTGCATGCGCTGGCGATCAGCCTCGGGCCGGACATCAGGGTGAACTGCATCAGTCCAGGCTGGATCGACGTCGCCGGCGATCCGCTCACCGCCGAGGATCACGCGCAGCACCCCGCCGGCCGGGTCGGGCGGCCCGACGATGTGGCCGGGATGGCCGCCTGGCTGCTCGGGGCGGAAAGCGGCTTCGTCACCGGCGCCGATTTCGTCTGCGACGGCGGCATGACGCGGAAAATGCTCTACGCGACGTAGGGCGGAAGGCCGCTCGGCCCGCTCGTGCAACCAATTGCAACGATGGCTGCACAGGCCGATTGTAACAGGCTAGATCTGCACCGCATGGAACAGCTCCCTCATATCCTCATCGTCGATGACGACCGCGATATCCGCGACCTGCTCGCCCGGTTTCTCGAACGCAACCGGTTTCGCGTCACCACCGCGCGCGACGGGCGCGACGCCAGACGCGCCTGGATCAACGGCCACTACCAGCTCGTCGTGCTCGACCTGATGCTGCCGGGCGAGAGCGGGCTGGATCTGGCGCGCTGGATGCGCAGCCAGGGCAACGTGCCGATCATCATGCTGACGGCGATGGGCGACGAGACCGACCGCATCATCGGCCTCGAACTCGGCGCCGACGACTACGTGCCGAAGCCGTTCAACCCGCGCGAGCTGATGGCAAGGATGCGCGCGGTGATGCGGCGCACCGCGGAACGCGACGAACGCAAGCCCGAGGGCGATGTGCGGGTGCTGCGCTTCGCCGGCTGGGTGCTCGAGCCGTTGCGTCGCCGGCTGCTCAATCCCGACGGCGTCGAGGTGCCGCTGACCGGTGGCGAATACGAACTGCTGCTGGCGCTGCTCGATCGCGCCAACCGGGTGCTGACCCGCGACATGCTGCTCGATCTGCTGCGCGGCCGTCAGGCGGGTCCGTTCGATCGCGCGATCGACGTCGCGATCTCGCGCCTGCGCCGCAAGCTCGAGGATGACGGCCGCAACGCGCAGGTGATCAAGACCGTGCGCGGCGGCGGCTACGTCCTGGCCGCCGACGTCGAGCGCGTCTGAGCACCCGCGACGACGACACGAGGCCGACCGATGCCACGCCGCCTGCCCCGTCTGCGGCTGCTGCCGCGCAGCCTCGCCGCGCGCACCGCCCTGGTGCTGCTGCTCGGACTGGTGGTGGTGCAGGCGATCGGGCTCGCGATCCACGCGCTGGACCGCATCGAGTTCGCGCGGCTCGCCAACCAGCGCGAGACCGGCAACCAGGTTGCGGCGATCTACCGGATCGTCGCCGATTCCGATCCGATGGCGCGCGATGCGGAAATCGCCAAGCTGCGTCTGCCACCGAACTTCCGCGCCTACCTGACCACGGTGCCGGTGCTCGGGAAATTGCGGCCGGCGCCGGAGCCGATCCAGCGCGCGATCCGGCATCACCTGATGCTGATGCCGATGCCGCCGCGGCTGCGGCCGTTGCGGGTGATGATCGCGGTCAACGTCCAGGGGCTGGCCCCGAACGGTCCCGACGATCCTGTGTTCTTCGCGCCGGGCAACGGGCCGGGCGAGCAGACCGGGGCGGCCGCGCCACACGGCTTCAGGCCGGGCGAGCCGCCGGAATGGGTGGCCGGGCCGCCGGGTGCCGGGTTCGACACGTTCGGGCCGATGCAGGCCGGCTTCATGCCGCCGTTCCGCCATCTCGGGCGCAATTACGGCATCGCCATGCAGCTGCCCGACGACCAGCGCTGGCTGACGGTGCGCTTCGTCATGCCGCTGGCCGATCCGTTCCTGTCGCCGACGCTGCCGCTGGCGTTCCTGATCATGACCCTCGCCGCCGGCCTGCTGAGCGTCTGGGCGGTGCGCCGGCTGACCGCGCCGCTGCGCATCCTGGCAGTCGCCGCCGAGCGGCTTGGGCGCGACGTCAATTCCGAGCCGCTGCCGGAGAACGGCCCGACCGAGGTCGCGACCGCGGCGATCGCGTTCAACACCATGGCGACGCGGATCAGGCGCTTCGTCACCGACCGCACCTTGATGCTGACCGCGATCGGGCACGATCTGCGCACCCCGATCACCCGGCTCAAGCTGCGCGCCGAATTCATCGACGACGAGGAATTGCAGGCCAAGTTCCTCACCGATCTCGACGAGCTGGAAGCGATGGTGTCGGCGACACTGGCGTTCGGGCGCGACGCCGCGGACCGGGAACCGATGGTGCCGCTCGACCTGAACGCGCTGCTGAGCACGATCCTGGACGACGCGGTCGATGGCCGGCCGGATCTTGCCGATACGGTCGGCTTCACTACGCCGCCGCCGCCGGTCACGATCCAGGCGCGCTCGCTCGGGCTCAAGCGCGCGCTCGGCAACCTGATCGGCAACGCGATCTGCTACGGCGGCGACGTCATGGTCACGCTGCACCCGCCGCAGGACGGGCACGTGGTGGTGGTGATCGAGGATGACGGGCCCGGCATCCCGGCGGAGTCGCTCGAGCGCGTGTTCGAGCCGTTCGTGCGCCTGGAGGCCAGCCGCAACCGCGAGACCGGCGGCACCGGCCTCGGCCTGTCGATCGCCCGCAACATCATCCGCGGACAGGGCGGCGACATCGCCTTGTCGAACCGCACACCGCACGGGCTGAAGGCCACCGTGACCCTGGTGGCGTAGGCCGGTTTGGAGCAGCCCGGCCGCAAGACGGGTTTCCAGGACCGCCGCAAGACGCTACCTCGCGCTGTCTGTCCGGATGGTCCTGTCGATGCTGAAACGTCTCTATGCACGCGTGCTCGCCCTCTCCGCCACCAAGGCCGCGCCCTGGTGGCTGGCGGCGATCGCGGTCGCCGAGGGCAGCGTGTTCCCGGTGCCGCCGGATCTGCTGCTGATCCCGATGGTGCTGGCGCGCCGCGACCGCGCCTGGGCGCTGGCCGCGCTGTGCACCGTGGCCAGCCTGTGCGGCGGCGCGATCGGCTGGGTGCTGGGCAACGCCCTGATCGCGGTGGCCGGCAAGGTGATCCATTTCTACCACGCCGAGCACGCGCTCGCGGTCTATCGCGACCGGTTCGCGCAGTACGGTTTCACGGTGATCCTGCTCAAGGGCCTGACCCCGGTGCCCTACAAGGTGGTGGCGATCGCCGCCGGCGCCGCGCATTACAGCCTGGCGCTGTTCCTGCTCGCCAGCCTGATCACCCGCGGCGCCCGGTTCTTCCTGGTGGCGGCGCTGCTGCGCCGCTACGGTCCGGCGGCGCAGCGCTTCATCGAGCGGCGGCTGACGCTGCTGGCGCTGCTCGCCTTCGTCCTGGTGCTGGGCGGCCTGCTGCTGGCGCTTCGGGTCTGATCAGCTCGGCTTGCCGTGCGAGCGCTCGCTGCTGTGGACCATGCCCATATGCACCGTCAGCGCCCGCACCACCTTCTCGGTGTCGGTCGGCGGCAGCACGAAGCCGACCGGTCCGAACGCCGGGTGCTGGAACGCGATCACCGACCCCTCGGTCAGCGCTTCCGGCTGCACCATCCATCGGGTCTTGAACACCGGCGAGAACACCGCCGTCTCCATCGGCGGCACCGGACGCGCATCGAGCATCGCCGCGCGCGCCTGGCCCAGGCTGGCGATCAGCTGCGTCAGCTGGTCGAGCGTCAGCGCCACCTCGCCTTCGAGGCCGCTGGCCGGCAGCAGTTCGAGCGTCGCCTGACTGCGGTCGTCGGCCACCGTCACCCGCATCCTCGCCGCAGCATGTGCGCTCATCTCGCGTCCCTCAGCATCAGTCGGTCCACATTACAGGAAGCCGCCCGCGCGTGCCTATCGACGCGCCTGCATGGAGGAAATCTCATGCAATGGTCCGGCCCACACCCACCAGTCGGGCCGGCGCAGCGCCGACGCCGCCGCGGCGGCGGCATCCCCGGTGGCATACAGGCCGAAGCAGGTCGCACCCGAGCCGCTCATCCTGGCCAGCAGGCAGCCGGGCGTCGCACCGATCGCCGCCAGCACGGTCGCGATCGTCGGGCAGAGCGCGATCGCCGGCGCCTCGAGGTCGTTCGACAGGCGGCCAAGATCGGCCGCCATCGCCGCCGCGTCGGGCCAGGACTCGGGCAGCACCGCTTCCGGGGAGAAGGCCTGCGGCCGGGCGGCGAACACCGACCGGGTGGCAACGCCGATGCCGCAATTGACCAGCACCATGAAGCAGGCCGGCAGGCGTGGCGCCGGATCCAGCCGCTCGCCGATCCCGCGCATGCGCGTCGGGCGCTGGCCGAGACAGACCGGCACGTCTGCCCCCAGCCCGGTGGCGATGTCGGCCAGCCGCGCGGCCTCGATCGGCGCGCCGGACCGCAGCCGCGCGAGCAGCCGCAGCGCCGCCGCCGCATCGGCGGAGCCGCCTCCGATGCCCGACGCCACCGGCAGGTTCTTCTCCAGGACCAGGGCGATGCCGCTCGCCGTTCCGTCCCCCGCCAGCGCCCTGGCCGCCCGGGTCACCAGGTTGCCGGCCGGATCCTCGTCCGCCAGCACGGCGGCGAACAGGCCCTCCAGGGTCAGGCCGATCCCGGGCCGGTCCACGACCCGCGCCCGCAGCCGGTCATGCGCCCCGGCGAACACCGCCAGGCTGTCGAGCAGGTGGTAGCCATCGGCGCGCCGGCCCACCACGTGCAGATACAGGTTGACCTTGGCGTGCGCCGCCTCCTCCAGCACCGTGTCCTGGCTCATCGCGCGGTGGTCGCCGGCGCCTCGAGCCCGGCCTGTCGCATCGCCTCGTGGATCTTCGCCGAGTCCGACGGCTCCGGCCCCAGCACCAGCGCCCAGCGCCATTGATCCTCCGCCTCGTTGTGCCGCCCGGCCGCCCAGTAGGCCGAGCCGAGATGGAAATTGACCGTCGGGTCTTCCGGGGTCTGCTCCGCGGCGCGTTCGAGGGTGCGGACGGCACCGGGCACATCGCCCAGCCGCAGCATCACCCAGCCGAGACTGTCGCGGATCGACCCGTCATCCGGCTTGGCGTCCAGGGCGCGGCGGATCAGCAGCCGGGCCCGGGGCAGATCCAGGCCGCGCTCGACCAGACTGTAGCCGAGATAGTTCAGCACGTAGGGCTGGGTCGGCGACAGCGCCAGCGCCTGGTCGAGATCGGCGCGCGCCTGCGCCCAATGGTCCTGGCGGTCGTAGGCCACCGCGCGCGAGAACAGCAGCTGCCAGTCGTCGCCGGACAGGTGCCCGTCATTGAGGCGCCGGCGCGCCTCGATGGCCCGGTCATAGGCCGGGATCGCCTCGGCATAGCGCTTGGCGTCGGACAGCACGTCGCCCAGGGTCTGCGCCGGTTCCGGCCGGCGCGGCATCGAGTCCGCCAGCGCCTGCAGCCTGGCGATGCTGGCATCGGTCTGTCCGCTCGCCGCCAGCAGGGTGGCGGTGCGCAGGGTGACCAGCGGCGCCAGCGGATCGCCGCCCGGCACGTCGGCGAGCACCGCGAGCGCGGCATCGGGATGGTCGCTCGCCAGCAGTTCGGCGACGCTGAGACGCGCCGCGGTCAGGCCCGGATCGAGATCGAGCGCGAAGCGCAGCATGAATCCCGCCGCCTCCTTGCCGCCGTTGCCCTGCTCCTGCATCGCGATGGCGATCGCCATGTAGGCCCGCGCCAACCCCTGGGCCGGGTTGTTCACCACCGGACGGTCCAGCGCCGCGACCAGGCCGGGTTCGACCAGGCCGATGATCGGCAGCCGTCGCGCCAGCTCGTGCACCATCGCCGCGCCCTGCTCGGGATGCCCGTTGCGGGCCAGGTAGCCGCCGATCACCTGCACCGTCGCCAGGCCGGTGGACGGGAACACCGCCTGCGCCGTCTGATAGAGCGCGGCCGCCGCCTGCACCCGGCCGGCGAAATCGGCGATGGTGCCGGCCTGCAGCGCCGCCACCGCGGCCAGCGGGCTGCCGCTCGGCACCGTCGCCAGCAGGCGCAGCGCGTGGTCGGTCTCGCCGGCGCCCTGCAGGGCCCAGGCGAGCAGCAACGGCCGCACGGCGTCGGTCAGCGGCGAGGCCGGCAGCGCCGCATAGCCGTCGGCGGCGCGCTTCCAGTCGCCCTGTCTGGCGGCCTGGTTGGCCAGCACCAGGGCGGCGATCAGCCCGGCGCCGGATTTGCCGGCCAGGCGCGCCGCCCGCGGATCGCCGGCGAGAGTCGCGAACAGGAAGGCGGGATCGCGCACCTGGCCGGCGTCCGGGTCGCGCTGCAGCGCCTGGAACAGGAAATCCGCCGCCTGCTGGTTGTCGCCGCGTTTGCCGGCGACGATGCCGGCCAGGTAGGCGCCGAGCGCCAGGGCCGGGCGGGACGCGGCGCCAGGCTCCGGCGTGGCGGCGCCGGCGGCCGGCGTCGGCGCGACGGGCAAGGCAAATGCCGCCAGGGCGGTGCACAGACAGATCAAGCGTTGCATAGTGCGGCAGGCTAGCGCGGCCGCCGGCTTCGCGCCATCGGCGGCCCGGTGCGGCCGCGGTCCGGGAAAGGGGCGACGGGATGGATGCGCTGGCCCTGCTCTCGCTGCAGATCGAATGGGGCGCCGACGAGGCGCTGGAGAACGAGCCGGTCGCGCGGCTGGGTGTCCGGCCGGCGATGGCGGCGCCCAACCCTGCGCGCGCGCCGGCCAACGCGGCGCCAGGCGTGCCGCCGGCCCGGCCGGTGCCGCCGCCGGCAGCGGGCCCTGTGGCGGTCGCCCGCGACGCCGCAGACCGGGCCGCCGACCTCGATGCGTTGCGCGCCGCGATCGCCGCCTTCGACGGCTGCGGGCTGCGCGACACCGCGACCAGGCCGGCGGTGGCGCCGGCCGCCCGGCTGGTCATCGTCGGCGAGGTGCCGGACGAGGAGGAGGATCGCTCCGGCACGCCGTTCGCCGGCCGTCCCGGCCAGCTGCTCGACAGGATGCTGGCCAGCATCGGGCTCGACCGCGCCGGGCTGCTGCTGCTGCCGCTGATCCCCTGGCGGCCGCCCGGCAACCGGCCGCCGAGCCCGCTCGAACTGTCGATCTGCCTGCCGTTCCTCGAACGGGCACTGCATCTGGCCGGCCCGTCGCACCTCCTGCTGATGGGCAGCCGGCCGGCGCGTCTGGTCGCCGGCACGCAGATCCGCGCCGGCGGCGGCTGGCGGGTGCCGGTGCTGCCCGGCCTGCCACCCGGCTGCCGGGCGCTGGCGATGCGCCATCCGAGCTATCTGCTCAGCCACCTGCCGGCGCGACGGGAGGCCTGGGCCGACCTGCTGCGGCTGCGGCACCGGCTCGACGCCGCCGCGAACGCCGGCCCCGGCATCACAGAACCGTGATGACGCCGCGCGCAGATCGTTGAATTTCCCAGGTTTAGGGGCGGCGCGCAGCAGGGCCGCGCCATCTTGTGTTGTGCCCGCCCGGATCGCGCCGTAGAGCCGCCGGGCCATGCGCGGGTTCATTCGACGACAATCCCCCCTCGCCGCGACAGCCTTCCTGGCCGGCGCGGCCTTCCTGTCCGGCGCCGCGCCCACGCCGGCAAGGGCACAGGTCCGGACCGAGCACGAGGGATCGAGCAGCCGGCCAGAGGAAACCGCAATGGCGGTGGCCCGTCTGCCGCATGCCGACGGATCGGCCAGCACGGTCGCGCTGCCGCACCCGCTCGCCTCGCCGGACGCCGCCAGGCTGCGGCACATCTTCGCCCTGATCCGTCTTGGCGACCTTGGCGGCGCCGCGCACGAGACCGCGTCGCTCGGCGATACCACCCTGCTGGGCGACGTGCTGGCCGAACGCTTCCTGAGCCCGGCGGCGACCCCGGATGCCGACCAGCTCCGGCTCTGGCTCAAACGGTTTCCCGACCAGTCGGACGCGCCGGCGATCTACCAGCTGCTGTCCTCGATCAGCCCGCATGGCGGCAAGCCGCCGCCGCCGGACACCGCGACGCTCGGCACGCAATCGCCGGCCGAGCCGCTCCCGGAGGAGGCCGATCCGGCCTCGCACGCCTTCTCGCGCAACCCGCTGTTGGACCGGACGGTGCAGCAGCGCCTGGAGAACGGGGTCAAGGGGGCGGCGAGCGCGCTGTCGCTGGTGGCAGCCACCCCGCATCTCGACCCGCTGTTCGCCGCCCAGCTGCGCGCCGAGATCGCGCTGCGGCTGTTCACCGAGGGCGAGGATCGCCGCGCCCTGGAGACCGGCCGCCTCGCCTTCGAGAGTTCCGGCCGCAGGATCGGCCTGGCCGGCTATGTCGCCGGTCTGGCCGCCTGGCGCTACGGCCATCCGGAACAGGCCCTGCCGCTGTTCGAGGCGGCGTCGCGCGCCGGACTGACCTCTGCCAGCGTGCGCGCCGGCGCCGCCTTCTGGGCCGCCCGCGCCCACCAGCGCACCGGCGACATGGCGCATTACCGGCCCTGGATGGAGCGTGCCGCCTCCGCGCCGCGGACCTTCTACGGGCTGATCGCCGCCCGCCTGCTGGGCCGTCCCGGCGGCGGCTGGCCGGCGGCCTCCGGCCCGGCGCCGTCGGAACAGCCGGGCGCACCCACCCTGTCGGAAATCGACGTCGACGCCGTCGCCGCGACACCGGCCGGACGGCGCGCCTTCGCGCTGCTGCAGATCGGCGAGACCGCGCGCGCCGAGGCGACCCTGCGCCGCTTGTGGCCGAGCGTGCAGGGCGACATGGCGCTCTGCCGGTCGCTGCAGCTGGTGGCCGACGCCGCCGACCTGACCGGCCTGTCGGAACAGCTCGCCTCGATCCTCCAGGATCGCGGCGGCCAGCCGCGCGACCAGGCCCATCTCGCGGTGCCCGCTCTGTCGCCGCGCCACGGCTTCACCGTCAACCCGGCGCTGGTCTACGCGGTGGCGCGGATCGAATCCAATTTCGACTCCCACGCCGTCTCCGGCGCCGGGGCGACCGGACTGATGCAGCTGATGCCGGTGACCGCGGGCTTCGTGGTCGGCGCGCCGGACCGGTTCACCGGCAACAGCGAGGCGCTGCACAATGACGGCCTCAATCTCGATCTCGGCCAGCGCTACCTCGCCTATCTCGCCAGGTCGGCCGGCATCCACGACGACCTGGTGCGCCTGCTGGCGAGCTATAATGCCGGCCCCAACGCAGTGCTGCGCTGGGACGGCGACGGCGACACCGAGCACGATCCGCTGCTCTATATAGAGAGCCTGCGCCACGACGAGACGCGCGACTACGTGCATCGCAGCTTCACCTATTTCTGGCTCTACGCGGCGCACATGCACCTGCCCTCGCCGTCGCTCGATGCGCTGGCCGCCGGACGCTGGCCCAGCTTCAGCGACGAGACCGCGTCACACCCGGTGGCGCTGCACTAGTTCTCCGCCAGCCGCTGCCGGCTGGCGCGGACCTTGTGCACGCGCCGTCCATCCATCTCCAGCACCTCGAACAGCCAGCCGGAAAACACGACCTTGTCGTCCGCCGCCGGCACCCGGCGCAGCAGCGCCAGGATCAGCCCGCCCAGCGTGTGATAGCTGCCCTCCGCCGGCAGATCCTCGAGCCCGAGGCGGTCCTTGATCTCGTCCGCCGGCGACGCGCCGTCGAGCGTGAGCACCGCGTCGGTGGCGGCATGGGCAGTGGTGGCGGCGCCCGGTTCCTGCTGCTCGCCGATGATCGCCTCGAACACGTCTGCCGCGGTGGCGACGCCCTCGAAGCTGCCATACTCGTCCAGCACTAGCACCATGCCGAGCGGATGGGTGCGCAGCTGCTCGAGCACGTTGAAGGCGCTGATGGTGTCCGGCACCACCACCGGCGGTACCATCAGCTCGGTCACGGCGAGCGTGCCGCCGTCGAGCAGCCGGTCGAGCACGTCCTTCGCCAGGATCAGCCCGACCGGATTGTCGATGCCGCCGTCGCACACCACCATCCTGGTGTGCTCCGAACTCTTGAGCAGCGCGCGCAGGGTTTCGGCATCGGCCAGCCGATCGACCCAGACCAGCTCGTTGCGCGGCGTCATGATCGCGCGCACCGGGCGGTCGGCCAGCCGCAGCAGCCGCTCGATCATGTTGCGCTCCTCGACCTCGAGCACCCCGACCTGCGCGCCCTCGGCGATCAGCGCCTTCAGCTCCTCCTCGGTCACCGCCTCGCGGCCGATCTTGGTGACGCCGACCAGGCGCAGCACCAGCGAGGAGGAGCCGTTCAGCAGCCAGACCGCCGGCCCGGCGAGCCTGGCCAGGATCAGCAGCGGCAGCGACAGGCGGGCGGCGATCTGCTCCGGATGGCGCAGCGCCAGCTGCTTCGGCACCAGCTCGCCCAGCACCAGCATCAGCGCGGTGATGACGATGACGCACAGCGCCAGCGACAATTCATGCGCGAACGGCGCCAGCATCGCGATCCGCGCCAGGCGCGGCGCCAGATCGGCGGCGATGTCGGCGCCGCCGAAGGTTCCCTCCAGGATGCTGACCAGGGTGATGCCGACCTGCACCGTCGGCAGGAAGCTCTGCGGATCCTCCGACAAGGCGAGCGCGCGGTCGGCGCCGGGCACGCCGCGACGCACCAGCACCGCGAGCCGGGCGCGACGCGCCGAGATCAGCGCCAGCTCGCCCATGGCGAACACGCCGTTCAGCGCGACCAGCAGAAGGATGACGACGATGGAGAACAGCATGGGCGGGAGGCTACAGCGCTTTCGGAACGAGGCCCACCGAGCGGCTCACGCGTCGAACTGGCCGACCAGCTTGGAGGCGCGCGGCAGGAACGCCTGCGGGCCCAGCGACGCGCCGGTGTTCGAGGCGCGACGCTGCATCACCGCACTGGCGAAGATCTTCCACACCGCGCCGCGCCGTATCGTCAGCAGATGATAGACCGGCATCGCCATGGTGCCCGACGCCGCGTAGCGCGCCACCAGCGTGCGGGCCTGGTCGTCGACGCCCATGTATTGCGGCGCCATCACCTGCGAGACCACCGCGCCCGGCACCAGCTTGCCGTTCATCGCCCGGCCGTTGAGTTCGTGGAAGAAATGCAGGTGGGTCGCGGTGCGCGAGACATGCAGCGCGCACCCGTTCATGCCGCCGGTGACGACGATCGTGCCGTCGGGCGCCGCGATCGGCACCGCGCAGGTGCCGACGCCGCCATCCTGCATGCTGGCATAGGGAAACACATAGTCGCCCTGCCCCGGCCGCACCTGCAGGCTGAACAATCTGGCTGCGAGCGGCTCGCAGTCCAGGCGGCAGGGTCCGCCCAACGCGCCGCCCGGCACCGACCCGGTATCTACGGCGAAATCCGCCCGGGCGAACATGCCGTCGGGATCGCTGCGCAACTGCGCCAGGGTAGCGGTGTCGGACATCGATCAGGCCTCGCGATACCAGAGCAGGATCACGCCGACCAGGATGAAGCAGCACGGCCAGACCCACCCGGCGATCCTGCCGCCACGGCCCGGCAGCCGCAACTCCAGCCAGCGCCCCCAGCCGGCGGCGATGCCGGCCAGCGCCAGCGGCGTGTGGGTCAGCTCGATCAGCATCGCGTCCTTGACGTTGGCGATCTGGTGGCTGTGGGTCAGCAGCAGCGCCCCGCCAGCCGCGACCATCAGCGGAAACACCAGGGCCGCCCGGCGCGATTTCAGCGAGCCGGTCTGCACCGACCATTCGAACGCCGCGAACACCAGGATCAGCACCACGAAGATTCGGTGCTGCACCACCTCCACGTCGCGGAAGGCGGCCATGAAATCCTCCTTGCCGAGCGGCCAGACCTCGGGGTCGGACCGCAGCAGCAGGAACAGCGCCAGCCCCAGGAACACCACCGGCCAGTGGCGCGCGGGCCTGAAGCCGGCATGCGCCGCCAGCACCAGCAGGCCGATCGCGATCACGAACAGCCCGGCCCAATGGTGGTTGTATTCCGACCAGGCGATGTCGTCGGCATTGCGCGGCGGCAGCGTGCCGTCGCCGGGCACGAAGGCGGGCGCGGCGGCGCGGTGCTGCTGCGCCGCCTGGGCGTCGATCTTGGCCTGCAGTTCGGGGATCGCCAGCACGTCGTGATCCGGCGACCTGAGCCGCGGCCAGACCGGCATGTTCCGCTCGACGATCTCGTGCCAGGTGACGCGGTCCTGGGTCAGGTCCACCGCCGGCGGCACCGAGGTCAGCGAGGCGGCGGCGAAGAAGATCGAGAAGCCGAGCCCGATCTCCACCTCGGCGAACCGCTTCATCCGGACCACCGAGACCGTCGGATCGCGCCGCAGCCGTTCGGTGAGCAGGAAGTTGCCGGCGCCGAGCGCCAGCAGCCCCAGGAACAGGCCGATCTTGGCGCCCACCATCACGCCGTAGGCGGTGCCGTAGAACGCCGGCAACGAGCCGATATAGGCGATGAACATGGTGATGCCGGAGAGCAGGATGCAGCCGACGCCGGCCATCGACATGCGCGAGAACCGGGCGCCGACCCGCCGCCATCCGGCGCCGTCATGCACCTCGGCGAGCGCGATCAGGAAGGACGGGATGCCGCCGATCCAGATCGCGGCGCCGAGCTGGTGCAGCCATTCGACCACCAGCAGCAGGGTCGAACTCTGCAGCCGCGCGGCGGCATGGGTGGTCGCGGTCGCGGCGGCGAGTTCGACCGCCACCAGCGCCAGCAGCGCGGCGCCGGGGACGCGCCGACCGCCAGGGCGGGTCGACAGCGCGATCAGCAGCGCGCAGCCAATCTTGACCAGCGCGGCGAGGGCGAAGTTGGCCTGCATCACGTCCAGGAACGGCAGGTCGACCGTGGACATCAGCACCGCGACCTGCAGGCCGTTGCCGAGCCCCTCGACCAGCGCCATCGCCGCCGCGCTCCACAAGGTGAGCGCGGCGATCCTGGCTTCGATCCGTGGGCCGGCGGGGAGTTCGGCCGCGAACGGGCGCGCCAGCAGCACCAGGAACAGCACTCCGCCGAGCGCCATCGACTGCGCGACGATGGTCAGCCCGTGCAGGACAATGCTGAGATAGCCGAACAGGTCGACGAGCAGGGACACTTAGGCGGCAGCCTTGGCGGCGGTCAGGGCGCGGTAACGGTGAACGGGACGTCGCCGCGCGTGATGTGTCCGTCCAGCGCCAGCGCCTGCCAGCGCAGCGTGTAGGCGCCCGGCTTGAGGTCGGCCTCGGCGTCGAGCGCGTTGGTGGCGCTGCCCGCCAGGATCGGCAGCACGACCGGCGCATGGTCCGGCCCGGTCAGGGTCAGGCGCGAGCGCCGGTGGTCGATCTTGCTGTTGTACTGGAAGTCCAGCTTCTGGTGGCCGGACGCGATGCTGCCGCCGGCTGCCGGCGTGGAGCTGACGAGAATGGCGTGGGCAAAGGCGGGCAATGGGAACAGCAGGGCTGCTCCGACCAGCAGACGACGCACCATGAAAGACGATCCCGATGTGGCGGAGTGTCGCTTAGTCGAAATCCGCGGGCGTTGGAATGCCGGGCCGGAAAACTTCCTCGCGCAACCGTTGCGCTGCCCGCCCGATCTGCGGGAGGCCTGCGCCGGTCCGCGGGTGGCTAGACGCTCCTGGCCGGACGCTATCGGGCTGCGGTGCTACTGGCCGCGACGCGCGTGCCGACGGGCGGCGGGCGCGCGGGCGGTGGTGTCGGCCGCCTCGATCGCCTCCTCGCTGGTGGCCTTTTCCTGGGCCTCGGCGACCTCGATGATCTCCGGGGTGGCCTTCTCCAGCGTCACGCTGCCGGTGCCGGCGCCGAGGATGCCGATTCGCGCGGCGGCCTCGCGGGAGAGGTCGACGATCCGGCCGCCGAACGGGCCGCGATCGTTCACGGTGACGACCACAGAGCGGCCGGTATCCTCGGACGTCACCAGCACGCGGGTGCCGAGCGGCAGGGTCGGGTGGGCGCAGGTCAGCTGGATCGGGTTGTACTTCGCGCCGCTGGAGGTCCGGCGCCCGGAGAACCGGCCACCATACCAGCTGGCGACGCCGCTCTCCGACCAGGCCAGCGCGGCGCGGCCGGCGGCGGCGACACGCAGCGCACGATCGGCAAGATGCGCCTCGACCGACCGGGCCCAGAAGGTGGCGGGGCGCGCCGCGGCCGGCGCGGGGGTCGTGGCGGCAATTGCGGTGGGGCCGGCGGCGGCCGGCGGCGCTTCGCTGTCGTGGGCGGCGGCGGCCAGGCCGAGATGGGCGCGGACCGACTCGGTCCAGGCCGTGGTGGCGGAGAAGGAGGGGGTGCAGAAACCGAACGACAGGAGGATGGCAAGCACCGGAGCGGCGGCCTTCGTCTGTAGCAGGAGCGCGTTCCTGGTCCCTGCCGGCTGCCGTTTCGCTGATTGCACGATCGTTTCGTCCTGTCCCGTTCAAACTTAGTAGAGGCTGATCACGTCCTGAAGATCAAGGGCTATTATCCGCCCGGATTATGAACAAACCCTAAACTGTATGGCGTAAATTTCATCCGGACTGCCTGGCGGCACGGCGATGCCAATGCCGGCGGCGGCAAATCAAAACCGCATAAAAGTAGATCACGCCGCGACTGCCGCCGCTCCGGAACGATTATTGTGCAATGCACACGCGGGCGCGTCGGCCGTGCGCCAGACTTGGAGCGCGGGGTCGGGCATGCTAACGCCGCACCACCATGAGCCCGCCGCTGATCGCCGTGCTGAACGGCCCCAACCTCAACATGCTGGGTCTGCGCGAACCTGCCGTCTACGGCCGGGCGACGCTCGACGACCTCGAGCAGGTCTGCGTCCAGGCGGCGGAGCGCTTGGACGTTGCGATCGACTTCCGCCAGACCAACGGCGAGGGCGAGCTGATCTCCTGGGTACAGGAGTGCCATGGCCGCGCGCGGGGCATCCTGATCAATCCTGGCGGCTATTCGCACACCTCGATCGCGCTGATGGACGCCCTGACCGCGGTCGGCCTGCCGGTGGCCGAGGTGCACATCTCCAACATTCACCGCCGCGAGGCCTTCCGCAGCCACTCCTATGTCAGCCGGGCGGCAGTGGGCGTGATCTGCGGCTTCGGCGTGCGCGGCTACGCGCTCGGACTATCCGCGCTCGCCGACATCATCATGGACGAGGACGAACGATGACCCGCCTGCCGACGGATGCCGAGGCGATCCGTGCCCTGGCCGAGATCCTGACCGAAACCGGCCTCACCGAGATCGAGGTCTCCGAGAAGGACCACCGCATCCGGGTGGTGCGGATGCCGGCCCCGGTGATGCAGACCTACGCAGCGGCGGCGCCTGCCACCATCTCCGTCGCCGCTGCCCCTGCGGGCGTGGCGGGCCCGGCCCCCGCCGCTGCCGCCGACCTGTCCAAGCATCCCGGCGCCGTCACCAGCCCGATGGTCGGCGTCGCCTACCTGTCGCCGGAACCGGCCGCCGCGGCCTATGTCTCGGAGGGGCAAAGCGTCGTCGCCGGCCAGACCCTGATGCTGATCGAGGCGATGAAGACCTTCAACCAGATCAAGGCGCCGCGCGCCGGAACGCTGACCCGGCTGCTGGTCACGTCCGGGTCGCCGGTCGAGTTCGGCGAAGTGCTGGCGATCATTGAGTGACCGATCCTTCGCCCACGGAAGCGGTTGATGCCTGATGTTTGACAAGATCCTGATCGCCAACCGCGGCGAGATCGCGCTGCGGGTGCTGCGCGCCTGCCGTGAACTCGGCATTCGCACCGTGGCGGTGCATTCCACCGCCGACGCCGAGGCGATGCATGTCCGGCTCGCCGACGAGAGCGTCTGCATCGGCCCGCCCGCCTCGCGCGACAGCTATCTGAACATCCCGGCGATCCTGACCGCGGCGCATATCTGCGGCGCCGATGCGATCCATCCGGGCTACGGATTCCTCTCGGAGAATGCCGGCTTCGCCGAGGCGGTCGAGGCGCACGGCCTCACCTTCATCGGCCCCACCGCCGACCATATCCGGATGATGGGCGACAAGATCACCGCCAAGGACGCGATGCGCCGGCTGGGCGTGCCGCTGGTCCCGGGCTCGGACGGCGCGCTGGCCAGCCTCGAGGAGGCGCGCAAGGTCGCCGCAGAGATCGGCTATCCGGTGCTGATCAAGGCGGCGGCGGGCGGCGGCGGCCGTGGCATGAAGGTGGCGCTCTCGGCGGACGAGATCGAGGAGGCCTGGCGGGTCGCGCGTGCCGAGGCGAAGGCCGCGTTCGGCAACGACGAGGTCTATCTGGAGAAATATCTCGACCGGCCGCGCCATATCGAGCTGCAGATCATGGCCGACACCCATGGCGAGGTGGTGCATTTCGGCGAGCGCGACTGTTCGCTGCAGCGCCGCCACCAGAAGCTGCTCGAGGAGGCCGGCTCCCCGGCGCTGACCGCCGCGGCGCGCGACGCGATCGGCGAGACCGCGACCCAGGCGCTGAAGAAGCTCGGCTACCGCAACGCCGGCACCCTGGAATTCCTCTACCAGGACGGCCAGTTCTGCTTCATCGAGATGAATACCCGCCTGCAGGTCGAGCACCCGGTCACCGAGATGGTCTGCAACGTCGATCTGGTGCGCGAGCAGATCCGCATCGCCGCCGGCGAGAAGCTCGGCTACAGCCAGGCCGACATCCGTTTCGAGGGCCATGCGATCGAGTGCCGGATCAACGCCGAGGATCCGGAGACCTTCATGCCAACCCCCGGCCGGGTGACGATGTTCCATGCGCCCGGCGGCCTCGGCGTGCGCATCGACAGCGCGCTGTACGCCGGCTACGTGGTGCCGCCGTACTATGACAGCATGGTCGCCAAGCTGATCGTCCACGCGCCGACCAGGCAGGCGGCGATCGCGCGCATGCAGCGGGCGCTCGACGAGTTCGTGGTGACCGGGATCAAGACGGTGATCCCGCTGCACCAGAAGATCCTGGCCGATCCCGGCTTCCGCTCCGGCGACTACACGATCCACTGGCTGGAGAAGTTCGTCGCCGGCAATCTGGCCGGGGCGGCCGGCACGGCCCGCGAAGAGTAGAGCGGAGCGCGCCGCTCAGGCGGCGGCCTCGGCGCCGGCGGCCTGGGCATCGTTCTGGATCTGGTCCAGCTCGACGGCCGCCTCGTCGTCGCGGCTGATGGTGCGCGGCGTGATCCGGTTCCAGGCGTCGAGCGCCGCCACCTTGTAGGCCTCGGCGAGCGTCGGATAGTTGAAGGTGTTCTCCAGGAAATAATCGAGCGTGCCGCCGAGGTTGAGCACCGCCTGGCCGATATGCACCAGCTCGGTGGCGCCTTCGCCGACGATGTGCACGCCGAGCAGCTTCCGGTTGTCCAGCGAGACGATCATCTTCAGCAGCCCGCCCTGCAGGCCCATGATGTGGCCGCGCGACGTCTCGCTGAACCGGGCGACGCCGCATTCGTACGGGATCTTGCGGGCGCGGACCTCCTCCTCGCTCATGCCGACGGTGGAGATCTCCGGCACCGAATAGATCCCGTAGGGAAAGAATTTTGGCGCCGGCGGCAGCGCCTGGCCGAACGCGTGGCAGGCAGCGATGCGCCCCTGTTCCATCGCCGTCGAGGCCAGGCTGGGAAAGCCGATCACGTCGCCGGTGGCGTAGATATGCGGCACCTGGGTCTGGAAGGTGTCCGGATCGACCTGCAGCCGGCCGCGCGCATCCACCGGCAGCCCGCACTGGTCGAGATCGAGCTGGTCGGTCGCACCGACCCGGCCGGCGGTGTAGAGCACCATCTCGGCGCGCACCCGGCGGCCGCCCTCCAGCATCACCACCGGCTGGTTGGCCTCCATGTCGATGCCCTCGACCTTGTCGCCCATGCGGAACGACACCCCGCGATCGCGCAGCTGGTAGACGAACTCGCTCATCAGCTCGCGATCGACGAAATCGAGGAAGGTCTCGCGCGGCTCGATCAGCGTCACCCTGACGTCGAGCGCGTTGAAGATGGTGGCGTACTCGACCCCGATCACGCCGGCCCCGATCACCGCCAGGCTGTTCGGCAGCCGGGTCAGGTTGATCATGCCGTCGCTGTCGACCACGGTGGTGCCGTTGAACGGCACGTTGTCGGGGCGGTGCGGCCTGGTGCCGACCGCGATCACGATCCGGCTGCCGCGGACCGTATGGGTCTCGCCGGCATCGACCGTCACCTCGAGCGTGTGCGGATCGCGGAACCGCGCCAGACCCTGCATCATCTGCACATGGTTGCGGATGAACTGGTGCTTCAGCCCCTCGACCTCATGGTCGAGCGTCTTGGTCAGGCGCGAGGTCAGGTCGCCGGCGGCGATGTCCTGCTTCACGCGGTAGGCCAGCCCGTAGAAGCCGCGTTCGCGCCAGCCGGTCAGGTTGAGCACGGTCTCGCGCAGCGTCTTCGACGGGATGGTGCCGGTATGCACCGACACGCCGCCGAGACGCGGCTGCTTCTCGATCACCAGCACCGACCGGCCGAGCTTGGCGGCCTGGACCGCGGCGCGGCGCCCGGACGGCCCGCTGCCGATCACGATCAGATCGTAGTCGCGTCGCATCGCGTGCTCCCGTGTCGGCGCCGCGCGACCGCCGCGGCGCTTCGTCAGCCTGCCTGCAAATGATTTAGGAAGCGTATGTGACCAGGGCCGTGGTCGGCACGCCGATCCGCTCGCGGCCACCCAGCGACAGGATCTCGATGATCACCGCCGCCGCCGTCACCTCGGCGCCGACCTTGCGCAGCAGCGCCACCGAGGCCGCCAGCGTGCCACCGGTCGCCAGCAGGTCGTCGACCACCACCACGCGCTGTCCCGGCGTAATCGCGTCCTGCTGGATGTGCAGGCTGTCGCTGCCATATTCCAGTTCGTACTGCACCGACACCGTCGGGCCGGGCAGCTTGCCCGGCTTGCGCAGCATCAGGAACCCGCAGCCGAGCTTACTGGCCAGGGGTGCGGCAAGCAGGAAGCCGCGCGATTCCACGCCGGCCAGCAGATCGGGCCGCGCGGGGGCGACGGCGCGCGACAGCCGGCCCATCGCCACCTGCCAGGCATCGGCGTTCCGCAGCAATGTCGAGATGTCGTAGAACAGGATACCGGGCTTGGGAAAATCCGGAATGCCGCGAATATGCTGCTTCAGGTCCAGGGCGTTGGAGTCCATGACGATCGGGGCCCGCCTCGCATCGTGAAACCGCGCTCTACGCGGTTCCGCCCGGCTCGGCAAGCGAGGAGCGGCGCAGCAGCGTCAACCCGGCCAGCCCGGAAACCGCGAACAGCACCAGCGCCAGCAGCACCTGCAGCCCATGGCCGATCCGGGTGCCGCTGCCCAGCAGCACGAAGATGACGGTCTGCGGCAGGCTGCCCAGGATGCTGGCCGCCAGGAACGGCAGCACCGGGGTGCCCAGGACGCCAGCGGCCAGATTGAGCATCAGGGCGCTGCCGACCGGCAGCAGGCGCACGGTCAGGATGGTCATGAACGGGCGCCGCCGCACCAGCGCGGCGAGACGCGCGAACCATCTGGCGCGGCCTTTCTCCAGCATCCGTTCGGCCAGGCCGCGTCCGGCGAGCCGCGCCCAGACGAAATCGATCAGCCCGCCGGCCACGGTGGCGAGCAGCGACAGCGCCACCCCCTCGGTCAGCCCGTAGGCGACGCCGCCGGCGAAGCAGACGGCCTGGCGCGGCATGCCGAGCGCGCAGATCAGGGTGCCGGCGGCCAGGAACAGCAGACGGCCGCGCAGCCCGTCCTGCAGGGTCGCCACCGCCGGCAGCAGACCGGACTGCACGCCGCGCAGATGGTGCAGCGCCAGTCCCGCCGCCAGCAGCGCCAGCAGCAGCAGGAACGGCCTGACCAGCCTGCCGAGCAGCGAGACGAGCGGCGCGTCGCGGAGCAGCGGAGCGGGCAGGCTGGAGGTCATGCGGCGGCGGTAGCATTGCCGCGATGGCCAGCACAAGCCGCGGCTCCCTTGCGGGCGGACCTCGGTGGCCCATAATGCTGGGGCATGCCCTCCGACACCACCCTCACCCGGACCGCGACGCGGCCGGCGCGACCGGCGGAACGCGCCGATCGCGCGCATCGAGACCGGCTTCGGGTATCCGGCTGGCTGTTCGCGCTGTGCTTCATGCTGCTGGGCATGGTCGCGCTCGGCGGCGCCACCAGGCTGACCGGCTCCGGCCTGTCGATCATGGAGTGGGCGCCGCTCTCCGGCGCCGTCCCGCCACTGACCCATGCGCAGTGGGAGCATCTGTTCACGCTCTATCAACAGATCCCGCAATACCGTCTGGAGCATCGCGGGTTCGGGCTCGCCGGCTTCCAGCACATCTTCTGGCTGGAATGGATCCACCGCTTCTGGGGCCGGCTGATGGGGGCGGTGCTGTTGCTGCCATTGATCTATTTCGTCGCCACCGGCGCGATCGGCGCGGCGCTCGCGGCGCGGCTGCTGCTGTTCTTCGTGCTGGGCGGGCTGCAGGGCGCGATCGGCTGGTTCATGGTCAAGTCCGGCTTCGATCCGGACAGCGTCGCCGTGGCGCCCGCCAAGCTGGTGCTGCATCTCGGCTTCGCGTTCGCGCTCTACGCGGCGATCCTGTGGACCGCCTTCTCGGTGCGGTGGCCGGATCCGCCGCGCTCCGTGCCGAGCCGGGGCGGGCTCTGGACCAGGCGCCTGGCGCTGGGCAGCGCCGTTCTGCTGGCGCTGACCGTGGTGGCGGGCGGCTTCACCGCCGGCACCCATGCCGGTTTCGCCTACAACAGCTTCCCGCTGATGGAGGGACGGCTGATACCAGCCGGCTACGACGCGCTGCACCCGTTCTGGCGCAACTGGTTCGCCACCGTGGCCGCGGTGCAGTTCGACCACCGCCTGCTGGCGACGGTGACCGCGCTATCGGTAGGCGCGACACTGCTGGTCGGGCTGCGCACGCCCGGCCTGCCGCGCCCGGCGCATGACGCGCTGATGCTGCTCGGCTGGGCGGTGCTGATGCAGTACGCCCTGGGCGTCACCACGCTGCTGCTGGTGGTGCCGGTCTGGGCCGGGACGCTGCACCAGACCTTCGCCGCCATCCTGCTCAGCGTCACCCTGCTGGTGCTGC
>CAZZZA010000007.1:0-51756 GCA_964658455.1 uncultured Lichenihabitans sp. | reverse complement strand
CGGCTGCGCCTGCTGCTGCTGCTGCGCCTGCTGCAGCTCCCACTCCAGCCGCTTGATGCGGTTCTGCGCCTCTGCGAGCGCCGCCTCCTGCACCACCGCCATCTGGGTGATGCGATACGGCGCCTCGGGGAAGCGCTGGAAATTGTCGCGGATGGCGCGGTCGGCTTCCGGATCGAGCGGGGGCAGCGCCGGCTGCGTCTGCGGCACGCTGCCGAATCCGCCCTGGGCCTGCGCGCCGCCGCCGACGCGGGCGATGAAGCGTTCGATGAGATCGCGTTCTTCGTTGGTCATGATGAGAGCATCCGATCAGGGTATTGAGGAGGTCGGCGCGGTGCCGCGCGGTGTGGGCGTAGGCGTGGGCGTCAGGCCAGAGTGGGGGTCCTTCCTTGCCGCGGCCAGGACGCCTGCCTATGGTTCCGCCCCTTCATTCCGGAGCGAGAACCGCATGGAAACGGCGCCTATGTCAGACTCTGCGACGGATGCAACGTTGCAGAATGGCGGCCGTTCCCGGTCGGGGCAGCGGTCGGAACGCCAGCCCGGGCGCCGCCCCGGCGCGCTGTCGTTCCAGGATCTGATCCTGACCCTGCACGGCTTCTGGGCCGCGCAGGGCTGCGCGATCCTGCAGCCTTACGACACCGAGGTGGGTGCCGGCACCCTGCATCCGGCGACCAGCCTGCGGGCGCTGGGCGCCACGCCCTGGCGCACCGCCTACGTGCAGCCCTGCCGGCGCCCGTCCGACGGCCGCTACGGCGAGAACCCGAACCGGCTGCAGCACTACTACCAGTATCAGGTGCTGCTGAAGCCGACCCCGGAGCGGAGCCAGGCGCTGCTGCTCGACAGCTACCGGGCGATCGGCATCGATCCGGCGGTGCACGACATCCGCTTCGTCGAGGATGACTGGGAGAACCCGACCATCGGCGCCTGGGGGCTCGGCTGGGAGGTGTGGTGCGACGGGATGGAGGTGACTCAGTTCACCTATTTCCAGCAGGTCGGCGGCATCGCCACCGTGCTGCCCTCGACGGAGCTGACCTACGGGCTGGAACGGCTGGCGATGTACGTGCAGGGCGTCGAGAACGTCTACGATCTGGATTTCAACGGCAGCGGCCTGCGCTACGGCGACGTGTTCCTGCGCGCCGAGCGCGAGTATTCGCGGCACAATTTCGAACTCGCCGACACCGCGATGCTGCTTCGGCACTTCGAGGATGCGGAGCGCGAGAGCGCGAGCCTGGTGCGGCACGGCGTGGCGCAGCCCGCCTACGACCAGTGCCTGAAGGCCAGCCACCTGTTCAACCTGCTCGATGCGCGTGGCGTGATCTCGGTCTCGGAACGCGCCGCCTATATCGGCCGGGTGCGGACGCTGGCGCGCGCCTGCGCCGAGGCGTGGCTGCAGGGCGAGGGCTGAGCGCATGGCCGAGGCGTCCCAGGAACTGTTCATCGAGCTGTTCTGCGAGGAGATCCCGGCGCGGATGCAGGAACCCGCCGCCGCCCAGCTGGAAAAATCCGTCACCGAGGCGCTGTCGGCGCTGTCGCCGGCCATGGCGCGGCACTGGTCGGGCCCGCGCCGGATCGCGCTCTCGGTGCAGGTGGCGGCCTCGGTCGCGGCCAGCAGCAGCGTCGAGCGCGGCCCGCGCGAGGGCGCGCCGGAACAGGCGCTGGCAGGCTTCCTGCGCAAGCACGGCGCCGAGCGGACGGCGCTCACCCGCGAGTCCGGGTTCTGGGTACTGACCAGGCAGACCGCGGCGATCGAGGCCGCGTCGCTGGTGGCCCAGGCGATGCCGGGGCTGCTGCGCCGGTTCGCCTGGCCGAAATCGATGCGCTGGGGCTCGACCAGTGGCTTCACCTGGGTGCGGCCGCTGCGCCGCATCGTCTGTCTGCTCGATGGCCGGGTGGTGCCGTTCCGGCTCGCCGACGGCGAGGATGACGGGCACGGGCTGGCCAGCGACGCGCTGACCGAGGGGCACCGTATACTGCGGCCGGAAGCGTTTTCCGTCACCGGGGCCGCGGACTGGGCAGCCGGGCTGGCGCGCGCCCGCGTGGTGGTCGATGCCGGGGAGCGGCGGGCGCTGATCCGCGACGGGATGGAGCGCGTGGCGGCCGAGGCCGGGCTGGTGCTGGTGCAGGATGCCGGCCTGACCGAGGAGGTCGCCGGCCTGGTGGAGTGGCCGGTGCCGTTGCTGGGCCGGATCGACGACGGTTTCATGGACCTGCCGCCGGAGGTGATGCAGGTCTCGATGCGGGTGAACCAGCGCTACTTCGCGCTGCGCCTGCCGGACGGCACTGCGGCGCCGCATTTCGGCTTCATCGCCAACACCGTGACCGACGATGGCGGGGCGGCGATCGTCGCCGGCAACGAGCGGGTGCTGCGGGCGCGCTTCGCCGATGCCCGGCATTTCTGGGATCTCGACCGCACCATCCCGCTGGCCCGGCGCGTCGGCGCGCTCGACGCGGTGACCTTCCACGCCAGGCTCGGCACCCAGGGCGAGCGGGCACGGCGGCTGTCGCGCCTGGCCGGGCTGATCGCCGGCCGGATCGGCGCCGACCAGGCGCTGGCGGAACGCGCCGGGCTGCTCGCCAAGGCGGATCTGACCACCGGCATGGTGGGCGAATTCCCGGAGCTGCAGGGGGTGATGGGCGGCTACTACGCCAGGCACGACGGCGAGGCGGACGCGGTCGCCGACGCGGTGGCGGCGCACTACCAGCCGCGCGGCCCCGGCGACGCGGTGCCGACGGCGCCGGTCTCGGTCGCGACCGCGCTGGCCGACAAGATCGACACCCTGGCCGGCTTCTTCGCCGCCGGCGAGCGGCCGGGCGGCTCCGGCGACCCCTACGCGCTGCGGCGCGCGGCGCTGGGCGTGATCAGGATCGTGCGCGAGAACCGGCTGCGGCTCGACCTGGATTCCGTCTTCACGGAGGCGGCCGGGCTGTACCCGGCGGCATTGTCCGGCGCCGAGGCGCTGGCGCAGCTGCCGGACTTCATCGCCGAGCGGCTGCGGGTGCAGCTCCGGGCCGAGGGCGCGCGACACGACGTGCTGGCGGCGGTGTCTGCCACCGCGCGGGACGGCGACCTGACCCGGCTGCTCGCCCGCACCGAGGCGGTCGCCGCCCTGCTGGGCACCGAGGACGGGCGCAACCTGCTGGCGGCGGGCAAGCGGGTGGCCAACATCCTGCGCATCGAGGACCGCAAGGACGGGCCGCACCAGGGCCCGGTCGAGCCGTCGCTCCTGCAGCAGGAGGAGGAGCGCGCGCTGGCGGCGGCGCTCGACGAGGCCGGCCCGGCAATCGCCGACAGCCTGCGCGCCGAGCGCTACGACGCGGCGATGACCGGCATGGCCCGGCTGCGCGTGCCGCTCGACCGGTTCTTCGACGCGGTGATGGTCAATGCCGAGCAGCCGGCGACCCGGGCCAACCGGCTGCGCCTGCTGGCCCGGCTGCGCGCGACCCTGGGGCAGGTCGCGGATTTCTCGGCGATCGAGGGCTAGGCGGCCGCGCCGCGCTACTGGCCGAGCGTCTTGCCCACCGTGGCGGCGTTGTCCTTGGTGACCAGGATCGCCGGGATGAAGCTGTAGGGCGACAGGTCGGTCTGCCCGGCGAGATAGCGCGCGACATTGTCGACCGCGTTCCTGCCGATGATCGCGGGCTGCTGCGCCGCCACCGCGGCGGCGGGCGAGGCCGGATCGGCGACCATCTTGACCACGTCCGGGCTGCCATCCACGCCGTAGGTGCGGATGTCGGCGCGATGCGCCGCCACCACCGCCTGCGTCGCGCCGACCTGCGGCACGTCCCAGGCCGACCAGATCGCCGACACGTCGCCCTTGTTCGGGTATTTGGCGAGCATGTCGGTGATCTGGCTGTAGGCGTTCTGCACCGTGTTCGGGATCACGTCGCGCAGTTCTGGCTGCAGGATGTGGATGTCGGGAAACGCCCGCAGCACCAGCTTGAGTTCCTCGTAGCGGATCGCGCAGACCGGCACGCTGTAGAACCCGTTGAACACCAGGATGTTGCCCTTGCCGTGCAGGTCGCTGGCCATCTGCAGCGCCAGCTTCTCGCCGATGCTGTAATTGTCCGAGGTGGTGTCGTTGATGCTGTAGGGCGAGATCGTGTCGACCGTGAACAGCGGGATGCCGGCGTCGCGGATCTTCCGGAACCAGGGCTGCAGGACCGGCGCGTTGCCGAGCTGCTCGATGATCGCATCGGGTTTCTGGGCGATCAGGGTCTGGATCTGGCCGATCTGCCGGCTGTCGCTCCGCCCGGCATCGAGCGCGATCGGCGTGCCGCCCAGACGCTTCACCTCGTCGATCTGGCCCTGGTAGGCCTTGAGATCCCAGTAATGCTCGGTGCCGATCACGGTGATGCCGATCCGCTTGCCTTTCAGGCTGGGCACGTCGTCGGCGCGCGCGGCGGTGCCGGCGAGCAGCGTGGTCAGCAAAAGGCCGGCGAGGCCTTGGCGCAGCAATGGCATGGTTCTGGACTTTCCTTGGTTTCTCATTGGCTTTTCATTCGCTCGTCTGCAGGCGGCGCGCGCGGAAGCTGGCGCCCAGCACCGCGAACACCAGCACGCCGATCGCCACCTGCTGCCAGTAGAACGACCAGCCGATCAGCAGCAGGCCGTTATGCAGCATGCCGAACAGGAACACGCCGATCAGCGTGCCCGGCACGTTCGGCTTGGTCTCGCGGCTGATGCTGGTGCCGACGAACACCGCGCCGATCGCATCGAGCAGGAAGGCGTTGCCCGACAACGGCACATAGGAGCGCACCGTCGCCGCCAGCAGCAGGCCGGCGAGGCCGCACAGCAGCGCCGAGAGCAGGTAGATCGTGCAGAGCGCGCGGCGTACCGGCACGCCGGCATGGCGGGCCACCGCCGGCGCGCTGCCGATCACCCGCACATGCCGGCCGAGCGCGGTATGGCCGAGCAGCAGCTGCGCCAGCACGACGCCCGCGCCCACCAGCAGCAGCGGCACCGGCAGGCCGAGGATCGCGCCATGGGCGATCGCGTTCAGCCCCGCCGGCGACACCGTGGCCGGGAGATAGATCGGCGTGCCGCCGTTGGTCGCCAGCTGCTGCACGCTCTCGCCCACGAACAGCACGCCGAGCGTGGCCAGGAACGGGCTGATATCGAGCACGCCGACCAGGACCGCGTTGACGATGCCGACCAGCGACGCGGCGCCGAGCCCGGCGGCGCAGGCCAGCGTCAGGCCCTGCCCCGCATCCAGCGCCATCACCGACACCATCGCCGCCATGTCGGCCGCGGTGCCGACCGACAGGTCGATGCCGCCCGCCGACACCACCAGCGTCATGCCCAGGGCGGCGATCGCGGTCAGCGCGAAATTGTTGACCAGGATGTGCATCAGGTTGACCGGCGTGCGGAAGGTCGGCGACGCCGCGCAGAACATCGCCAGCAGCAGCAGCAGCGTCAGCGGCAGCACCAGCCGGATCACCGACGGCTTCACGCCTGCCTGCCCGACACGGTGAGCGATCGCAGCGCCACCACGACCAGGATCAGCAGCCCTTCCACGCCGCTGATCCAGTAGCTGGAGACGTTGAGAAGCTGGAACCCGTTGTTCAGCGCGCCGATGAACAGCACGCCGAGCACGGTGCCGCCGATCGACGGCAGCAGCCGGCGCGAGAACACCGCGCCCAGCAGGCTGGTCAGCACCACCGGCAGCAGCAGGTCGCCTGAGCCCGGCGAGCTGCCGGACAGCCGCGCCGCCTGCAGGATCGCCGCGATCGACGCGAGCAGGCCGGAGCCTGCGAAGCTGGCGGCGACATAGGCATCGGTGCGCAGCCCGGCCGCCCGCGCCGCCAGCCGGTGGCTGCCGACCGCATGCAGGCGCAGCCCCCAGGGCGTACGGTGCATCAGCACCAGCAGCAGCGCCGATACCGCGACGAACACCCAGCTCGTGACCGACAGGCCGAACCGGGCATTGCCGCCGATCGCGGTCAGCAGGCCGGACTGGGCCGAGATCACCGTGTTCTGGGTGAGCAGCAGTTCCAACCCGGCGGCGATGTTCATCACCGCCAGCGTCGCCAGCAGCGGCAGCACCCCCAGCACCGTGACCGCGAACCCGTTCAGCGCGCCCACCGCCAGCCCGGCCGCGAGCGTCATGCCGACCGCGACCGCATCGGCCAGCCCGGCATTGATGCCGACCGCATAGAGCGCCACGCACAGGCCGAGCGTCGCGCCGAGCGACAGGTCGATGCCGCCGGTGATCACGTCGCCGCCACCGGCGACGATGACGATGGTGAGCCCCAGCGCCAGCAGGCCCGGCACCGCGCTCTGCTCGACGATGTCGGCGAGATTGGTGGCGGTGGTGAAACCCGGCGCGTCGATGGCGAGAAAGACGAACACCAGCAGCAGCGCCGCCACCGACGCCCAGCGGATCACCGCCGCCTTGCGCTCGGCGCGCCGGGGTGGCGCCGACGCCAGCGGTGGCGCGCGCTCCAGACTCCGTATGTCGACGTTCATGCCGCCTGCATCCCGTCCGGCGGCAGCGCGGCGCCGGATGCGATCGCCAGCAGCGCCTCGCTGCTGGTCTGTTGCGGACGCAGGTCGGCGGCGATGCGGCCGCGATGCAGCACCAGGATCCGGTCGGCCAGGCCGAGCAGTTCGGCAAGGTCGGTGGACAGCAGCAGGATGCCGGCGCCGCGGCCGGCCAGTTCCGCCAGCAGCCGGTAGATCTCCACCTTGGCGGCAACATCGACCGCGACGGTCGGCTCGTCGAGCAGGTAGATGCTCGAGCCGGCGCCGAGCCATTTCGCCAGCACCAGCTTCTGCTGGTTGCCGCCGCTCAGGTCGCGGACCAGCGCCTCGGCGTCCGGCGCCTTGATCGACAGCCGCGCGATCAGGTCGCGGACGGTGGTCCGTTCCGCCGACCGGTCGAGCAGGCAAAAACGGGTCAGCCGGCGCAGGCTGGCCAGGGTGGCGTTCTCGCGCACCGAGATGTCGACCGCGACGCCCTGGCGCCGGCGATCCTCCGGCACGAAGCCGATGCCGTGCCGCACCGCCTGGCCGGGCGAGTTCAGCGCCACCGGGACGCCGCGCACGCTGATCTGGCCGCCATCGGGCCGCGCCAGCCCGAACAGGCATTGCAGCAGCTCCTTGGCCCCCGAGCCGACCAGCCCGGTGACGCCGACGATCTCGCCGGCGCGCAGCCGCAGCGAGACGTCCTCGAACGCGCCGGCGCGGCGCAGCGAAGCGACCTCGAGCAGCGTCTCGCCCGGCGCCCCCGCGCGCTTAGGAAACATCTCGCCTGGATCGCGGTTGACCATCAGCGACACGATCTCGCCCATGCTGCGCTCGCGCGACGGGAAGCTGCCGACGTCGCGGCCGTTGCGAAGCACGGTGATGTGGTCGCACAGCGCCCGCACCTCCTCGAGATAGTGCGAGATGTAGATGATCGAGGTGCCGGCATCGCGCAGCCCGCGGATGATGTCGAACAGCCGCGCCGCTTCCCTGCGCACCAGGGCGGCGGTCGGCTCGTCGAACACCAGGACCAGCGGCCGGTGCAGCAGGGCGCGGGTGATCTGCACGATCTGCCGTTGCGCCGCCTGCAGGCTCCCGATCAGCGCGTTGCCGTCGATCGACAGCCCGAAGGTCTCGTTGATCAGCGCCTCCGCCCGCCGGCGCATCGCGCCGCTGCGCAGGAACGGGCCGGAACGCGGCTCGTGGCCGAGGAACAGCGCCTCCGCCACTGTCAGGGTCGGCGGCAGCAGCGAATCCTGGTGGATGATGTGCACGCCGCGCCGCTCGATGTCGCGCGGCGCGATGTGGCGCAGCACCTCGCCGGCCAGGGTGATGCTGCCCTCGTCAGGCTGATACAGCCCGGCCAGGATCTTGATGATGGTGGATTTGCCGGCGCCGTTCTGTCCGATCAGCCCGTGGATGCTGCCGCGTTCGACCACCAGGCTGGCGCCGTCCAGCGCCCGCGTGGCGCCGAACCGCTTGCCCACGCCACGCAGCGCCAGCACCGGCTCCATGGCGCGGCTCAGAGCGCGCCGTGGCGGGGCGGCTTCACCCCGTTGAGGTAGTAGTCGCCGATCGCGGCGTATTTCCAGCGCACCGGATCGTGCAGCGTATGGACCCGAACGTTGCGCCAGTGCCGGTCGAGATTGTGCTGCGCCAGCGCCGAGCTGGTGCCGGCCAGCTCGTGCAGCCTGCTCGACGCCGCGAGCCCGAACTCGGTGCCCCAGGCGCGCACCTCGGCGACCGCGACCGAGGCCCGCGCCACCGTCTCCTCGTCCGGCGCGTGCATCGCCGCATCGACCGCGCGGCCGGCGCGCGCCAGCAGCGCGTTGGCGGCGTTCTGCCGCACGGTGAGGTCGCCGATCGCGGCGATGGTGTAGGGATCGTCGGCGGCGCGCTCCTGCTTGCTGTCGATCCAGGGTCTGGTGCGGGTGCGGATGAAGGCGATCGCATCGGCGAGCGCCGCGCGGCCGATGCCGACATCGATCGCGGCATGCATGATCTGGCCGAACGGCCCCATCGAGGTCGGCCGGTCGAAGGCCTCGCCGTAGGGGATGACCGCGTCCGGCTCGACCGTCACGTTGTCGAACAGCGTGGTCCCGCTGCCGGTGGTGCGCTGGCCGAACCCGGACCAGTCGTCGATCAGCGATACGCCGGGGCTGTCCGGCCGCACGAAGGCGAACACCAGCCGGTCGTCCTCGTCGCGCGCCACCGCGGCGATCCAGGTCGCGAACAGGGCGCCGGTGGAATAGAACTTGCGCCCGTCGAGCCGCAGCCGGCCGCCCTCGCGGCGCAGCACCGTCTTGTAGTCGCTGACGGTGCGGGTGCCGGTCTCGCTCAGCGCGTTGCCGAAGCGCGCCCCTTCCAGCACCCGGCCGAACCAGAGCCGCTGCTGCGCCGCGCTGGCGGTGAGCCGGATCGCCTCGACGACGAAGAAATGGTTCTGCGGGATCTGGCCGATGCTGCCGTCGGCGGCGGACATGATCGCCATCATTTCGGCGAGCGTGGCGGCCGACACCCCTGCCCCGCCATGCTCGCGCGGCACGGTGATCGCCCACAGCCCGCTCCTGGCGTAGCGCTCGATCTCGGCGCGCGGCAGCCGGCGCTCGCGGTCGCGGTCCGCGGCGCCGGGCTCGAAGCCGGATGCGAGCGCGCGCGCCGCCGCCAGCGCCGCGCTGTCGGAGCCGATCACCGGGATCGGCGCCGGAGGGGATTGCACGTTCATCGTCCTGACTCGCCGGCTCTGTGTCGGTAGGATGCGGCCGGATGGGTGGCATCGAGACGCGGACCGGCGCCGCCCAGCCGCTCGCGCAGCGTGCCCGGGCGATACGCGGTCTTGTAGCGGCCGCGCGCCTGCAGCTCCGGGACCAGAAGATCGCTGATGTCGCTGAAGCTTTCCGGAGTCACCACATAGGCCAGGTTGAAGCCGTCCAGGTCGGTCTCGTCGATCCACGACTCCATCTGGTCGGCCACCTCGGCGGCGGTGCCGACCAGCAGCGGGCCGAAGCCGCCGATGCCGACATGCTCGGCGACCTCGCGCACGGTCCAGACCCGGTCCGGATCGGCGGTGGTGAAGGATTCCACCGCCGAATGCACCGCCTCGTTGCGGATGTAGCGCACCGGCTCGTCGAGGTCGTAGGCGGAGAAATCGATGCCGGTCCAGCCTGACATCAGCGCCAGCGCGCCGGCATGGCTGATGTAGCGCCGGTAGTCCGCGTGCTTGTCACGGGCCTCCTGCGCGGTGCGGCCGAGGATGACGGTGGTGAGGTTGAGGATCCGCACGCCGTGCGGATCGCGGCCATGCAGGGCGGCGCGGCGGCGGATGTCGGCGACGTAGTTCCGCGCCACCGCCTTGCTCGGCGCGGCCATGAACGCGCATTCGGCATGGCGCGCGGCGAAATCGCGTCCCTTGGTGGAGGTGCCGGCCTGGAACAGCACCGGGGTGCGCTGCGGCGACGGCTCGCTCAGATGGATCGCGTCGAGCTTGAAGAATTCGCCCTCGTGGCGGACCCGGTGCACGCGCGACGGGTCGGTGAACACGCCGCTCTCGCGGTCGCGCAGCACCGCGCCGTCCTCCCAGCTTCCCTCCCAGAGCTTGTAGACCAGCTCCATGTATTCTTCGGCGATCTGATAACGGGTGTCGTGCTTGTGCTGCGTGGCCGCACCGGAGACGCCGCGCGCGGCGCTGTCGAGATAGCCGGTGACGATGTTCCAGCCGATGCGCCCCCTGGTCAGGTGGTCGAGTGTCGACATGCGGCGGGCGAAGGTGAAAGGCGGCTCGTAGGACAGGGTGCAGGTCAGGCCGAAGCCGAGATGCTCGGTCACCGCGGCCATGGCGGGGATGGTCAGCGCCGGATCGCAGAGCGGCACCTGGGTCGCCTCGCGCAGCGCCGTGTCGGTGCTGCCGCCATAGACGTCGTAGACGCCGAGCACGTCGGCCAGGAACAGCGCGTCGAACTTGCCGCGCTCCAGGATCCTGGCGAGGTCGGTCCAGTAGGCGAGATCGACGTAGCGATCGGCGCGGTCGCGCGGATGGCGCCACAGGCCGGGCGACTGGTGCACGACGCAGTTCATGTCGAACGCGTTGAACAGGATCTCGCGCCGGCGGCGCGGCGGCGGCTCAGACCCAGGCATGGCGTTTCGGCAGGATGTCGTTCAGGGCGTGGTTGCCGATGATCGCGAACTTCCAGCGCACCGGATCGTGCAGCGTGTGGGTGCGCGCGTTGCGCCAGTGCCGGTCGAGCCCGTGCTGCGACAGCACCGAGCGCGTCCCGGCCAGCTCGTGCAGCTTGTTGGCGGCGAGGATAGCGATTTCCGTGGTCAGGACCTTGGCTTCCGCCACCTTGAGCGACGCCGCCGCGACGCTGGCCTCGGTCTCGTCCTCGATGGCACGGTCGATCTCGAGACCGGACAGCTCCAGGATCGCCTCCGCCGCATGCAGGCGCATCTCCAGGTCGCCCACCGCGGCGATCGTGTAGGGATCCTCCCAGGCATGCTCCTGGCTGCTGTCGATCCAGGGCCGCGACCGCGTGCGCACGAAGCCGATCGTGTCGGCGATCGCGGCGCGGGCGATGCCCAGATCGACCGCGGCCTGGATGATCTGCGACACCGGCCCGTTCACCGACGGCCGGTCGTAGCCGAGATAGGCCGGGACCACGTCGTCGGCATCGACGAACACGCCCTTGAGCGACACCGCGCCGCTGGCGGTGGTGCGCTGGCCGAAACCGGACCAGTTGTCGGTGATGGTGAGGCCCGGCGCGTCGGGACGCGCGAACACCAGACGGACGTTGCCGTCCTCGCCGGTCGCGGCGATCGGGATGATGTCGGCGAACAACGCCCCGGTGGCGTAGAACTTCTCGCCGGTGACGCGGTAGCCGTCGCCGTCGCGGACCAGGCGGGTATCGAAGGTGCCGGCGGTCTTGCTGCCGGCCTCTGAGAAGGCGTTGCCGAACCGCCGGCCCCGGAGCACGCCGGCGTAGAAGCGCTGCTTCTGCGCCTCGGTGGCGGTGAAGCGCAGCGCCTCGACCACGCCCAGATGGTTCTGCGGGATCTGGCCGATGCAGGGATCGGCCTCGGAGATGGTGGCGATCACCTCGGCCAGGGTCGCGAACGATACCTGGGCGCCGCCATAGGCGCGCGGCACGGTGATGCCCCACAGGCCGCTCGACGAGAACAGGTCGAGTTCGGCGCGCGGCAGGATCCGTTCCTGGTCGCGCGCCACCGCGCCGGCGGCGAAGCGCGGCGCCAGCGCCCGCGCCACGGCGAGCGCCTCGGCATCGTCGCGGATGATGGCGGCGTCGGCCCTGGGCGCCGCCGGCTGGTGCTGTGGTGCGCTCACGATCCTGCCTCCGAGCCCCGCTGCCACCGATGCAATTCGACGGCCCGGCTTCGTGGCATCTTTTCACCACGAAGCGCAATGGGCAATCTGGAGGAAAGCACCACCCGATGCCGTGAAGTGGCGCCGGCGCGCGACGGGCTGGCGGGCGGGCGGCAGGCATGCTCGATAGGCCGACGCAGGCGAACCCAGGAGAGGCCCCGTGAGCTGCATTCTGTCCCAGGAAACCGATGGCGTGCTGTCGCTGACGCTGGACCGGCCAGACAAGAAGAACGCGCTGACCGGGGCGATGTATCACGCGCTGTCGGACGGGCTGGAGCGCGCCGGCGCCGACGACGCGATCGGAGCGGTGCTGCTCAGCGGCAACGGCGCCGCGTTCTCGGCCGGCAACGACGTGAACGATTTCCTGTCGCACGGCGCCGCCGCGCCGCAGGCGATGCCGTCGGTGCGGTTCATCCGCGCGCTGGCCGCGTTCGACAAGCCGCTGCTGGCCGCGGTGCAGGGGCTGGCGGTCGGCATCGGCACTACCATGCTGCTGCATTGCGACCTGGTCTATGCCAGCGCCGACGCGCGGTTCTCGACGCCATTCGCGAAGTTGGGGCTAGTGCCGGAGGCGGGCTCGAGCCTGCTGCTGCCGCGCCGGATCGGGGCGGTGCGGGCCAATGCGATGCTGCTGCTGGGCGAGACGCTCGACGCCGAGACCGCGGTCGCGGCCGGGCTGGTGAACGCGCTGTTGCCGGCCGGGACGCTGCACGCCCAGGCGCTGGAGAAGGCCCGGACGCTGGCCGCGTTGCCGGCGGCGGCGCTGCTGGCCTCGAAGGCGCTGATCCGCGGCGACAGGCGGGCGCTGGACAGCCGGATCACCGAGGAGCTGACGGCGTTCGGCCACGCGCTGGCCTCGGACGAGGCGAAGGCGGCGTTCGCGGCGTTCCTCAACCGGGCGCGTGCCCCCTGATTCCGGTCAGAGCCTGGCGCGCGCCGCCTCGTATTCGCGCCTGAGCCGGGCGACGAGTTCCGCCACCGGCACCACGCTGTCGATCGCGCCGATCCCCTGGCCGCTGCCCCAGACGTCGCGCCAGGCCTTGGCGGCGCCGCCGCCGAAATTCATCGCCGACGGGTCGGATTTCGGCAGGTTGTCGGGATCGAGCCCGGCGGCGGCGATGCTGTGCTTGAGGTAGTTGCCGTGCACGCCGGTGAACAGGTCCGAATAGACGATGTCGGCGGCGCGATCGTCGACGATCATCTGCTTGTAGGCCGGCGCCGCGTTGGCCTCCTCGGTGGCGATGAAGGCGGAGCCGACATAGCCGAGATCCGCACCCATCGCGCGCGCGGCCAGCAGCGCGCCGCCGGTGGCGATCGATCCGGACAGGGCCAGCGGCCCGTCGAACCAGCGGCGGATCTCCGACACCAGCGCGAACGGCGACAGCGTGCCGGCATGGCCGCCGGCGCCGGCGGCGACCGCGATCAGCCCGTCGGCGCCCTTCTCGATCGCCTTGCGCGCGAACCGGTCATCGATGACGTCGTGAAACACGATGCCGCCATAGGCATGAACCGCGTCGTTGATCTCCGGCCGCGCGCCGAGCGAGGTGATGATGATCGGCACGCGATGCTTGATGCACAGCGCCAGATCCTGCTCGATCCTGGCGTTCGAGCGATGCACGATCAGGTTGATCGCGAACGGCGCCGCCGGCCGCTCCGGATACGCGGCATCGTGCGCGTCGAGCGCGGCGCGGATCTCGCCGAGCCAGTCGTCGAGACGCTCGATCGGCCGCGCGTTCAGCGACGGCGTGCTGCCGACCACGCCAGCGATGCATTGCGCGACCAGCATCGCCGGGTTGGAGATGATGAACAAAGGGGCCGCCATCATCGGCAGCGACAGCCGCCCTGCCAGCGGGGCCGGAAGCGTCATGGTGTGTCCTCCAACGTCGCCTGACCGGCGCTCTGAGCGCACCGAGGCTAGCAGCACCGCCTCAGGCCGGGGAGTCTCGCCCGCCTTCCCCGCCCACGCCTCCCTCGCCCGCCAGGACACGCGCCAGGGCCGGCTCCGGGATCCGGGTGCGGGCGGCGATGCGATCGGCCAGCGATGGCAGCAGCCGGGCGGCGGCGACCGCCGCGTGCTGCAGCGCCGAGCGCACCGCGCCCTGCGACAGCAGGCTGGCGAGCCGGATCTGCGGCGCGACGTCATGTGCCAGCGTCGCCTGCAGGGCCGCCGGCTCGGCGCCGCGGGCGAGCAGCCCGGCGCACAGCGCGGCGCTGTGCAGGGCGATCGACATGCCGTCGCCGGTGAAGGACGGGATCACCGCCGCCTGGTCGCCCAGGCGCCAGAGCGGATCCCGGATCGTCGAGACCAGGCCGTACGGGATGCGGGCGATACTCAACGGCCGGTCATGGACCGGTTCGGCGCCGGACAGGCGACGCGCCAGCTGCGGCGCGCCGGCCAGGATGTGCGCGCGCAGCGCCGGCCAGCCGCCGCCGAGCGCCTTCAGCCGGCTGTCGCGCACCAGCAGGCACAGCGAGGCCAGCTCGGCGGAGACCATCTGCAGCCCGGCATAGCCGCCGGGAAACAGCGTCAGCTCGCTGGCGCCGTCGAGCGCCGCCCGCTGCGCCGCGCAGAGCCGCATATGCAGCTTGAAGCCGACCAGGTCGTTCTGCCGGCCCGGCTGGCGCGGATGGCTGCGCAGCGTGTGCTTGCCGGTTGCCAGCACCACGCTGCCCGCCACGATGTCGGAGCCACGATCGAGCCGCAGCCGCTGGCCGGCGCCGTCGGCGGCGACAGAGCGCACACTGACGCCGCGCAGCAGCCTAGCGCCGCTCTCGCGGGCCCGTTCGATCAGCGCCTCGTCCAGGATCCGGCGCGACAGGCCGACGGCACTGAACGGCAGCCGGTGGCGGGTCGAGAGCCGGCCGCGCGCCAGCCCGACAGCGTTGATCGGCACGCCGCCCAGCGCCAGCGGATCGAGACCGAGCGCGCGCAGATGCAGCACCGCCTCGCGCGACAGGAACTCGCCGCACACCTTGTCATGCGGCCCCGGCTCGCGCTCGATCAGCAGCACCCGCCGCCCCGATCGCGCCGCCCGGATCGCCAGCGCCGCGCCGGCCAGCCCGGCGCCGACGATGACGAGGTCGGGGGCCGGACCCGGGCTCACGGGCGCGGGCGCGGCATGAAGCGGGTGACGCCGTAGCGGAACGGCAGCCACCAGCGGATCGCGACCGCGCCGGCGGGCAGCCCGGCTTCGGCGATCAGGCGCTGCCAGTCGGCGCGCACGAAGGCGCGGCCGATCGAGACCGGACCGTCATGCCGCACGAACCGGTGCCAGCGCATGGCGCGCGAGAGCAGGCGGAAGAACCAGTACGGCAGCGGGTGGCGGTGCAGGTCGTTGACGAACCAGCCGCGCGTGGCGTGGCGCTCCATCCATTGCAGGAACCGCACCACGTCGCGGTCCTCGAGATGGTGCGCGAACAGCGACGAGATCACCACGTCCGGCGGCGCGTCGGGCTGGTAGTCGAAGACGTTGGCGGTGACGAAGCGAATCGGCGTCCGGGTCGGCGCGGCGCCCTCGCCGGCCGCGCGCGACCAGGGCGACAGGTCGACGCTGGTCATCTCCAGGGCGATGCCGCGCCTGGCGGCCCAGCGGTCGATATGGCGCAGCGCGTCGCCATAGCCGCCGCCGACATCGAGCAGGCGCAGCGCCCGGCCCGGCGGCAGCGACCGGGCGGCGCGGCGCAGGAACGCCAGCGTCGGACGGTAGGCCAGGGTGAGCCGGTTGACCTTGGACAGGTCCACCAGGCAGGCGCGGAAGGTGTCGGAGCCGCAGGGCTCGGTGTCCATCAGCTCCGGCAGCAGCACGCGATGGGCGAAGCGCGTCATCCGGCGATCCTGAACCGCATCGTCTCGGCGACCAGGCCGGGGCCGAAGCCCATGGCGATGCCGGGCGTGCCGGCGGGCAGGCCGGCGCGCAGCATGCGGTCGAGCACGAACAGCACCGTGCACGAACTCATGTTGCCGAACCCGTCGAGCACGGCACGCGAATCGGCAAGCGCGTCAGGCGGCAGCGACAGCGCGCCGGCGACCGCGTCCAGCACCGAGCGGCCGCCGGGATGCACCGCCCACAGCGCCGGCGCCGGCCCGTCGCCGAGGATGCGCGCCGCGTTGCGGCCGAGCCCGCTGGCGATCGCGCCGGGCACCTGACCGGACAGCAGCATGTCGAAACCGAGATCGCCGATATGCCAGGTGATCAGCGGATCGGTGTCCGGCAGCAGCTCGGCGTGGAATCCGTCGAGTGCCAGCCCGTGCGGCGCCGCCGATACCAGCGCCGCGGTGCAGCCGTCGGCGAACACCATGAAGGACAGGATCTGTTCGAGATCGTCGGTTTCCTGGAGATGCAGGGTGCAGAGTTCGATATTGACCAGCAGCACCCGCGCGTCCGGCTCAGAGCGCACGATGTGGCGCGCCACCTTCAGCGCGTTGAACGCCGCGTAGCAGCCCATGAAGCCGATCATGGTGCGTTCCACCGACGAGGGCAGGCCGAGCGCCGTGACCAGTTGCAGATCCAGCCCGGGGGCGAAGAAGCCGGTGCAGGAGGTCACCACCAGATGGGTGATGCTTGCGGCCTCGAACCCGTCAGCCAGACGGCGGTGCAGCGCCGCGCAGGCGGATACCGCCAGCGGCAGCGCGGCACGCTCGAAGCGGCGCATCCTGGTTCTGGTCGAGGGGAAATCGCCGCTCCGGTAGAAGCCGTCGCGGTCGAGTTCGGCCCCTTCCGGGTCGTCGATGGTGTCGATGGTGGAGTAGCGGTGGGTGATGCCGCTGCGCTCGGCCATGCGCGAGAACAGCCGCTGCCGCCGCGCGTCGGGCAGCAGCGTCGTGGCGAAGCGCAGGAAGGCGTGATGGACGTCATGCGGCGGCACCGACGTGCCGACGCCATTCAGGTAGGCGTCCGTCATGACCTCACCGTGCTCGTCCCGACACTCTACGTGGTGCCGCCAGGGTCCGGATGCAAACCGACCGGCATGCCGCGTCCGCGCGGGCACCCGGGGCCGCCGGGCGCGTTTGCGTCGGGCGACATCAACCATCGACAACAGACGGGGCCCCATCCATGCGTGCCATCGGTTACCAGCGCTCCCTGCCCGCCACCGACCCGGCCTGCCTGGCCGACATCGAAGTGCCGCGCCCGGTGCCGTCCGGTCGCGACCTCCTGGTCCGTATCGAGGCGGTCTCGGTGAACCCGGTGGATGCCAAGGTCCGGGGCCGCGCCGAGCCGGAAGCCGGCCAGTGGAAGGTGCTGGGCTATGACGCCGCCGGGACCGTCGAGGCGGCCGGCCCGGAGGCGACCCTGTTCGGCGCCGGCGACCCGGTCTTCTACGCCGGGGCGCTGGAGCGGCCCGGCACCAACGCCGAATTCCATCTGGTCGACGAACGGCTGGTCGGGCGCCGCCCTGCGACCCTGCAAGCGGGCGAGGCGGCCGCCCTGCCGCTGACCGCGATCACCGCCTGGGAGGCCCTGTTCGACCGGCTCGATATCCGTCGCGCGGTGCCGGGCGCGGCGCCGGCGGTGCTGATCGTCGGCGGCGCCGGCGGCGTCGGCTCGGTCGCGATCCAGCTGGTGCGGCAACTGACCGACCTGACGGTGATCGCGACCGCCTCCCGTCCGGAGACGGTGGAATGGACCCGGCTGCTCGGCGCGCACCATGTCGTCGACCATTCCCGGCCGCTGGCAGAGGCGGTGGCGGCGCTGGGTCTGGGCCGGCCCGGCTTCGTGTTCTCGACCACCAACACCGGCCAGCATCTGGCAGCGATCGCCGAGCTGATCGCGCCGCAGGGCCGCTTCGCGCTGATCGACGATCCGGAGACGCTCGACATCCTGCCGTTCAAGCGCAAGAGCGTGTCGGTGCATTGGGAGTTCATGTTCACCCGCTCGATGTTCGCGACGCCGGACATCGCCGAGCAGGGCAGGTTGCTGAACGAGGTCGCCAGGATGGTCGATGCCGGCGCGCTGCAGAGCACCGCGTCGGAGCGCTTCGGCAGCATCTCGGCGGCGAACCTCAGGCGCGCCCACGCCCTGATCGAGAGCGGCCGCACCAGGGGCAAGATCGTGCTGGAGGGCTGGGGGTAACGGCAGCCACGAAAAAGCCGGTCACCAGGCGGTGACCGGCCGGGATGTCAGCGCGGCGAGAGTACCATGATCATCTGGCGGTTCTCCATGCGCGGCATCTGTTCGACCTTGGCGCGCTCGTCCAGGTCGCCGCGGATGCGCTCCAGCACCTTCACGCCGAGATCCTGGTGCGCCATCTCGCGGCCGCGGAACCGCAGCGTCACCTTGACCTTGTCGCCCTCCTCGATAAAGGACTTCATCGCCCGCATCTTAACCTGGTAGTCGTTCTCGTCGATATTCGGACGAACCTTGACTTCCTTGATCTCGATGACCTTCTGCTTCTTGCGGGCCTCGTTCTTCTTCTTCTGCTGCTCGTACTTGAACTTGCCGTAGTCGAGGATCTTCACGACAGGCGGTTCGGCGTTCGGGCTTATTTCCAGCAGGTCGAGCCCGACGGAAAAGGCACGCTGCATCGCGTCGCGGGTCGTCATCACACCCTGCATCTCGCCTTCCTCGTCGATCAGGCGGACCGAGGGGACGCGGATTTCTTCATTGACGCGGGGGCCCTCGCGAGTCGGCGGCGCGGGCATCGGGGGTCTGGCTATTGGACTGCTCCTGCTGAAGTGGATGCGTGGGTGAGGCTAGCACGCGTTCGTTGTCAAGTGGTGAACGGCAATGCGCAACCCTGGCACGCGCCGAGGCGCGCGCGTCAGGCCGGCGACCCCGCCCGCCTGAGATCGGGCGGCATCGCCTCCGACGCAAGGGCCGCGACCGCCGCGTCGAGCCCGAGCAGGGTCTGCTCGGCGCCGCCGAGACGGCGCATCGCCACCGTGCCAGCCTCCGCCTCCTTGCGGCCGACCACCAGGATCACCGGCACCCGTGCCAGGCTGTGGGTGCGGATCTTGGCGTTGATCTTCTCGTTGGCGGTGTCGGCCTGGGCGAGCAGGCCGGCGCGGGTCAGCGCTGCCACCACCTCCAGCGCATAGGGCTCGGCGTCGCTGACGATCGAGGCCACCACCACCTGCACCGGCGCCAGCCAGAGCGGGAACCGGCCGGCGAACTGCTCGATCAGGATGCCCAGGAAGCGCTCGAAGCTGCCGAGGATCGCCCGGTGCAGCATCACCGGACGGTGCCGGGCGCTGTCCTCGCCGATATAGCTGGCGTCGAGCCGGTCGGGCAGCACGTAGTCGACCTGCAGCGTGCCGCACTGCCAATCGCGGCCGATCGCGTCGCGCAGCACGAACTCCAGCTTGGGGCCGTAGAACGCCCCCTCGCCCGGATTGTGCTCGTAGGCGACGCCGGCCAGCCGGCAGGCCTCGATCAGCGCCGCCTCCGCCTTGTCCCAGCTCGCCTCGTCGCCGGCCCGGTTCTCCGGACGGTCGGCGAACTTCACCCGGAAGCCCTCGAAGCCGAGATCGCGATACACGGTGGCCAGCATGGCGACGAAGCGCGCCGTCTCCGGCGCGATCTGGTCCTCGGTGCAGAAGATGTGCGCGTCGTCCTGGACGAAGGAGCGCACCCGCATGATGCCGTGCAGCGCGCCGGACGGCTCGTAGCGGTGGCAGGCGCCGAACTCGGCCATGCGCAGCGGCAGTTCGCGATACGAGCGCAGCCCGTGGCGGAAGATCTGCACATGGCAGGGGCAGTTCATCGGCTTCAGCGCCAGCGTCTTGTCCTCGTCCTCGACGGTGGCGATGAACATGTGCTCGCGGTAGTTCTCCCAGTGCCCGGACTGCTCCCACAGCACCCGGTCCACCAGCTGCGGGGTGCGCACCTCCTGATACGCGGCCGCGTTCTGCATCCGCCGCATGTAGTCCTGCAGCACGCAGTATAGCCGCCAGCCCTTGGGATGCCAGAAGATCGAGCCGGTGGCCTCCTCCTGGATATGGAACAGGTCCATCTCGCGGCCGATGCGCCGGTGGTCGCGCCGTTCCGCCTCCTCGAGCTGCAGCAGGTGCGCGTCGAGTTCCTTCTGGTCGCGCCAGGCGGTGCCGTAGATGCGGGTCAGCATCGGGTTGCGGTGGTCGCCGCGCCAGTAGGCCCCGGCCACCTTCATCAGCTTGAACGCCTGGCCGACATCGCCGGTGCCGCGCATGTGCGGGCCGCGGCAGAGATCGAGCCAGTCGCCCTGGCGGTAGATCGAGATCGTCTCGCCGTCCGGCAGGTCGCGGATCAGTTCCGCCTTGAAGCGCTCGCCCCTGGTCTCGAAGAAGGCGATCGCCTCGGCGCGCGGCCATTCCTCGCGCACGAACGGCGCGTTGGCGGCGATGATCTCGCGCATGCGCGCCTCGATGGCGGCGAAATCGTCCGGGGTGAACGGCTCGTTGCGGGAGAAATCGTAGTAGAAGCCGTTCTCGATCGCCGGGCCGATGGTGACCTGGGTGCCGGGGTGCAGCGACTGCACCGCCTCCGCCAGCACATGCGCGACGTCGTGGCGGATCAGGCCCAGGGCGGCCTCGTCCTTGCGGGTGATGAAGCGGACCGTGGCGTCCTGCGCGATCTCGCGCGACAGGTCGGCGAGTACGCCGTCAAGCTCCATCGCCAGCGCCGCCTTGGCCAGACCCGGACCGATGGCGGCGGCCACCGCCGTGCCGGTCACCGGGCCGTCGAAGCGGCGGACGGTTCCGTCTGGCAGGGTGATGGCGGGCATGCGCGGCAACTCCGGAACACAAGCGGGAAGCAGGGTGTCGTATGGCGTAAGGCACGCCAGCGCCGCAACCCTCAGGCCGGGCGCGGCTCCCGCGGCGCCAGCGCGCGCAGCCGCGCGGTGACCGTGTCGAGCGCCAGCCCGGACAGGTCGCGCACCCGCAGCAACGCGACCTGGTCCGGCGTCGCGCCGACCGGTGCCGTCAGCGCCGGGTCGCTGTGCGCGGAGAACAGCACCAGGGACGGGCAGCCCATCGCGGCGGCGAGGTGCATCGGGCCGGTATCGTTGCCGATCGCCAGCGACGCGCGGCCGGCCAGCCCGCCCAGCTCGAGCAGGCTGGTGGCGCCGGTGAGGTCGTGCGCCGGCGGGCAGCACCGGCGGATGATGGCCGCCAGCGGCCGGTCGGCGGCGGCGCCGGCGATCACCGGGACGAAGCCGTCGCGTGCCAGTCCGGTCGCCAGCGCGCCGAACCGCTCGGCCGGCCAGCGCTTCTGCGGATGTTTCGGGCTGGCGCCGGGAACCAGCAGCGCCAGCCGCCCGGGAAGCCGCGGCCCGTATGACGCCAGCCAGGACAGGTCCGGCGTGCCGACGCTGGCGATGCCGGCCTGGGCGAGCTGTCCGGCCTGGCGGATGCGGGTATGCAGCCGGTCGCGATCCGGGTCGGCGTCGGGGTGCGAGGCGCCCGGCGCGATGCCGGACCAGCCGGCGTCACCGGCCAGCCGGCGGTAGCGCGACGACCGCGCCGAGGTCTGCAGATCGTAGACGAAGTCGAACCCGCTCAGCTGCGCGCGCAGCCGGCGCAGGCCGCGCAGGTTCCACGGCGCCGGGCGCGCATCGACGGTGACCGCGTCGAACCAGGGGCTGGCGCTCGACAGGCCGACGAACGGCGCGGTGGTGAGCAGGGTGATGTGGTCGCCGGGGTGGTGCGCGCGGATCGCCGCGAACGGCGCGAACGCCTGCACCAGGTCGCCGAGCGCGCCCAGCTTGATCACCAGGATGCGGCGCCTGCTGCCCGGCGTCACGACCCGGGCGCCGCGAGCAGCTCGGCATAGATGTCGAGCGTGCTGCGTTGCATCGCCTGCATCGTGTAGTGCGCCAGCACATGGCTGCGCGCGTCCTCGGCGATCGCCGCCCGGAGCGCGTCGTCCATGGTCAGGGCGGTCTCGATCGAGCGCGCCAGCGCCGCCGCGTCGCCGGGCGGCACGTGCAGCCCGGTGATGCCGTCCTCGACCGTCTCCAGCGCCGCGCCGTGCGCCGCCGCCAGCACCAGCCGGCCCATCGCCTGCGCCTCGACGATGGTGCGGCCGAACGGCTCCGGCTTCAGCGACGGGATCACCACCAGATCCGCCAGCGCGAAGGCGGCGGGCATGTCGTTGCAGGCGCCGGCGAAGCGCAGCCGCCCGGCGATGCCGAGCCGGGCCGCCTGGGCGGCGAGCTGGGTGCCGAACCGGCCGCGCTTGCCGGAGCCGGACGGGCCCACCAGCACGCAGACCCAGTCCGGCACGTCGCGCAGCCGCGACAGCGCCTCGAGCAGCAGCGCATGGCCCTTCCAGGGGGTCAGCCGGCCCGGCAGCATGATCACCCGCGCGCCGTCGGGGATCGCCCAGGCGCGCACCAGCGCCTGGATCCGATCGCCGCGCACCGCGTCGGGGTCGAAGGCGTCGGTGTCGGCGCCGCGCGGCACCACGCGCAGCCGGTCGGGGCCGACGCCGTAGCGGCCGGCCACGCGCGCGGCGACGAAGTCGCTGATGGCGATGACGCGGTCGCCGGACGCCATCACCGCGTTGTAGAGCCGCTTGAACGGCAGGTTCTCGGCATAGACGCCGTGCCAGGTGGTCACGAACGGCACCCTGGTGCGGCGCGCCGCGATCCGCGCCGACCAGGCCGGGGCGCGCGAGCGGGCATGCACCAGATCGACCCGGTGCCGGCGGATCAGCCGCGCCAGCTTGCCGGCATTGAGCCAGATCGACAGCGGATCCTTGGTCATCAGGCCGAGCCCGAGATGGATGCCGCCGGCGCGCTCGAGCTGCGGCACCAGCCGGCCGCCGGCGCTGGCGACCAGGGCGGTGCCGCCGGCGGCGACGATGGCGCGCGCCATCTCGATGGTGCCGCGCTCGACGCCGCCGGTCTGCAACGACGGCAGCACCTGCAGGATCACGGGGCCGGGTGCCGGGTTCCGGCTGGAGGGGGCGTGGACGGGCGGCATGGGGGCGGGGCTTACCACGCAAGCGCCTCGACCGCGACACGGCCGCGCGCCGCCTGTGGCCGAACCGGCAGGAAACGCCCTACCCTGTGCCGATGAGCGACGAGACAGCACACGGCGTGATGCGGGCGGGCAACCGGCTGGCGGCGCTGCACCGGCCGGCACCCCCTGGCTTGGACGCACCGACCCTGGTGTTCCTGCCCGGCCTGCGCAGCGACATGACCGGCGACAAGGCGACCGCGCTGACGGCGTTCGGCGCCGAATCGGCGATCGGCACGCTGCGGCTGGACTATGCCGGCCACGGCGCCAGCGGCGGCCGGTTCGAGGACGGCAACATCGCCTCCTGGCGCGACGATGCGCTGGCGGTGATCGAGTCGCTGGTGCCCGGCCGGGTGCTGCTGGTCGGCTCGTCGATGGGCGGCTGGATCGGGCTGCTGGCGGCGGAGGCGCTGGGGGCGCGCGTCGCCGGCTTCATCGGCATCGCCGCCGCCCCCGACTTCACCCGGGCGATGGCGGCCGGGCTCGACGCGGCGCAGAACGCGGCACTCGATCGCGGCGAGACCGTGCTGCTGCCGGCCGAGCCGGACCCGCTGCCGCTGACCCGCCAGGCGCTCGACGCCGGCGAGGCCAGCTGCGTGATGCACCGGCCGATCGCGCTCGCCTGCCCGGTGCGGCTGCTGCACGGCCAGCGCGACGACGTGGTGCCGTGGCGGACGGCGCTGGCGATCGCCGAGCGGGTCACGAGCGCGGACTGCCGGGTGGTGCTGATCAAGGATGGCGACCATCGCCTGTCGCGGCCACAGGACATCGCCCTGCTGCGCGAGACTGTCTCGCCGTTCGCGGCGCCGCGCTGAGCCGGGGCTCAGCCCTCCTCGGCCAGGATCGCCGCCAGCCCCTCGCGGTAGGTCGGATAGGTCCAGTCGCGACCCAGCGCCTGCCGGGTCAGCGCACTGGAGACCTTGCGGTTCTCGGCCCAGAAACTGCGGCCCATCGGGCTCATCGTCGCCAGCGCCTGCTCCAGCGGCACCTCGGGCGGCGGCGGCACGCCCAGCAGCGCTGCCGCGTGGGCGATCACCTCGGCACTTTCCGCCGGCAGGTCGTCGGCGAGGTTGAGGACCCGGCGTGACGGCCCGGCGGTCATCGCCGCCAGGGTGGCGCCGGCGATGTCGTCGCGATGGATGCGGCCGAACGCATGGCCGGGGGCGATGATGCGGCGGCTCTGGCCGGCCCGCAGCGCGTCGAACACGCTGCGTCCGGGACCGTAGATGCCGGCCAGGCGCAGGATGTCGTAACGGGCGTCGGTGGCGTCGGCGACCTCCGCCCATTGTCGTTCCGCCAGCAGGCGGCGGCGGCCGCGCGGGCCGGCGGGGGCCGGGGCGCTGGTCTCGTCCACCCAGCCGCCGGCGCGGTCGCCATATAGGCCTGTGGTGGAGAAATAGCCGATCCAGGCCGGCCGATGCAGCAGCATCAGATGCCGGTGACGGGTGACGAACGGGTCGCCGTCATCGTCGGGCGGCGCGCTGGCGAGCCAGTGCGTCGCCGATCCCAGCCGATCGGCGGCCTCGTCAGGGGTGACGATCGAGACCCCCGGCAGCGCCGCCGGCCGCGTCGCGCGGCTGGTGCCGGTGACCAGGAAACCGGCCCGGAGCGCCTGCAACGCCACCGCGGTCGCGGAATAGCCCAGCCCCAGGATCAGCAGATGCGGCGGCAGCACGGCCTCGCTCACCGCCTGGCGCTCCCCATCACGTTCGCGCAACGGCCGCCGTGAATGCTTGACCGCACCGCCGCCGAACGGGGCACAATGCCCGGATTGCGATGAAACATGCCCCGACCCTCCTGTGCGGCCTGATGCTGGCGGCAGCCCCCCGATGCATACAGGCGGCCCCCGCGCACGATACGGGACGCGACGGCCTGCATCATGCCGCAAACCGGCAGCGTCTGGCACGCCTCGATCCGGCCCGGCCGCCGCCGGCGCAGGGCGACGCGACCGGCGCCGGCTGCCTGTCGATGGTGGCCGACGATCCGGCCTCGGCGGCGGACCTGGCGGCGGAATGGGCGCGGCATGGCGGCGCCGACCAGGCGGCGCGGTGCGGGGCGCTGGCCGCGATCGCCTCCGGCGACCCGGAAGCGGGGGCGAGAACCCTGGATTCGCTGTCGCAGACCGCCACCCTGCCGGCGGCGCGGCGGGCGATGCTCGCCGACGAGGCCACCCATGCCTGGCTGCTGGCGGCGAAACCCGATCTGGCGCTGGAATCGGCCGGGCTGGCGCTGGCGCTCGACCCCGGGACCGACAGCGCCATCGAGCATGGGCGCGCGGCGCTGGCGGCGCACCGTCCGGCGCTGACCATCGCCGACCTGTCGCCGGTGCTGGCCGCGCATCCGGACCGCATCGACGCGCTGATCGTCCGCGCCGCGGCGCTGCGCGAGACCGGCGCGCTGCAGCAGGCGCGCACCGACATCGACCGCGCCTGCCGGCTGGAGCCGGACGAGCCGGCGGCGCTGCTCGAACGCGGCATCCTGCGCGAGCGGGCCGGCGACCTGGACGGCGCCCGCACCGACTGGAGCCGGGTGCTGGCGGTGTCGCCGGATACGCACGAGGCCGACCTGGCGCAGCAGGATCTGGCGCTGCTCGATGCCGGCCCGGACGCGCGATAGCCGGCGCGCGGCGTGCGTTTCGCGTTCTTGCCGCTGTTGCCGGCTCCTGTCACCTTGCGGCGATGAACTCGCCGTACAACGCCGTCACCATGTGGGACCAGACCGCCATCGAGACCCTGCTGCGGGTCGAGCCCGATGGCACCGACTGCTTCGTCGCCCGCTCCAACCAGATGAACATCAACCAGGCGGTGTTCGGCGGCCAGGTGCTGGGGCAGTCGCTGGCGGCGGCCAGCGCCACGGTGCGGGACCGTTCGCTGCACTCGATGCACGGCTATTTCCTGCGTCCCGGCATCGGCAGCGAGCCGGTGCGCTACCGGGTCGAGCGCACCCGTGACGGACGCTCCTTCACCACCCGGCGCGTCACCGGCACCCAGGGGGCGGAGACGATCTTCCACATGGAGTGCTCGTTCCACGCCGACGAGCCGGGCTGGGACCACCAGCTGCCGCCGCCGGACGTGTCGCCGCCGGAGGCGCTGGAGGATCTGCTGGCGCTGTCGGCGACCTTCGATACCGACATCGCCAAGTCGCTGCTCAGCCGGCTGAACGCCACCATCGAGGTCAAGCCGGTCGAGCCGGAACGGCTGCTCAGCGCGCAGGCCGACAGCCGGCTGCGGCTGTGGTTCAGGGTGCCGAGTGCCGCCGACATCGCCGATCCGGCGCTCAACCAGCAGATCCTGGCCTGGATGAGCGACCACTGGCTGAGCAGCGCCGCGGTGGTGCGCCATCAGGTGATCCTGCCGAACCCGGACATGATGATCGCCAGCCTGGACCATGCGATGTGGTTCCACCGCCCGTGCCGCACCGGCGACTGGATGCTGTTCGATTTCGACAGCCCGTCCGCCTTCAACGGCACCGGCCTGTCGCGCGGCCTGATCTACGACCGGGCCGGATCGCTGGTGGCGACGGTGGTGCAGGAATCGCTGCAGCGGCCGCGGCGCAAGCCCAGGGTCCCGGGCTGAACCGGCCATCGCTCAGGCGGCGTTGCCGGCCACCCAGCCGCTCGACCACGCCCACTGGAAATTGTAGCCGCCCAGCCAGCCGGTGACGTCGACCGCCTCGCCGATGAAGAACAGGCCCGGCACCCGCTCGACCTGCATGGTCTTGGAGGACAACGCCCTGGTGTCGATGCCGCCGCGCGTGACCTCGGCCTTGGCGTAGCCCTCGGTGCCGGTGGGCGACAGGCGCCAGTCCGACAGGCGCTGCGCCACCCTGGTCAGCAGCGGCCGCGACAGCCCGCCCAGCGGACCGCTCGCCGCCTGTTCCTGGGCCACCGCATGCGCCAGCCGCTGCGGCAGGATCTCGCCCAGGATGCCGGGCAGTTCGGACTTGCCCCGGCTCCGCCGCCGCGCGTCCAGCCAGGCGGGCAGGTCCAGGCCGGGCGCCAGATCGAGGCGGATCTCGGCGCCGCCGCTCCAGTAAGAGGAGAGCTGCAGCAGCGCCGGGCCCGACAGGCCGCGATGGGTGAACAGCATCGCCTCGGCGAACGCCGCCTTGCCGCAGCGCGCGATCACCGGCAGCGACACGCCGGCGAGCGCGCGCATCGCCTCCTGCGCGGCGCCGGCGAAGGTGAACGGCACCAGCGCCGGCGCGATCTCGGTCAGCGGCACCTCGAAGCGGCGGGCGATCTCGTAGGCGAAGCCGGTGGCGCCCAGCTTCGGGATCGACGGGCCGCCGGTGGCGACGATCAGGCTCTCGGCGAGGATGGCGCCCTGGTCGGTGTCGATGCGGAACCGCTCGCCGCGGTCGATCGCGGTGACGCGGCAGCCAAGGCGGCACTGCACCCCGGCGGCGTCGCATTCCGCGCGCAGCATGGCGACGATCTGCCGCGCCGAGCCGTCGCAGAACAGCTGGCCCAGCGTCTTCTCGTGCCAGGCGATGCGATGCCGCTCCACCAGCGCCAGGAAATCGGCCGGCTGGTAGCGCGCCAGCGCCGACCGGGCGAAATGCCGGTTCGATGACAGGAAGCGGTCCGGGCTGCAGTTGAGGTTGGTGAAGTTGCAGCGCCCGCCGCCGGAGATGACGATTTTGAGCCCGGCCTCGGCTGCATGGTCGAGCACCAGCACCCGTCGGCCGCGACGCCCGGCGGCGATCGCCGCCATCAGCCCGGCGGCGCCGGCGCCGAGGATCACCACATCGGCGGCGAGGGGCGCACGCTCAGAAATCGAGATCGCCGTAATGCTCGGGCGGGTTCATGCCGGTGACGCGGTCGTTCAGGATCGAGCGGAAGCAGGGGCGCGACTTGACCTTGGCGTACCAGTCCTTGGTCGCCGGGCTGATGCTCCAGTCGACGTCGCCGATATAGTCCAGGGACGAGAGCTGCGCCGCGGCGGCGAAATCGGCCTGGCTCAGCGCCGGTCCGGCGAGCCATTTCCGGGTCTCCGCGAGCCAGCCGATATAGTCCAGATGGTAGCGGATGTTGGCGTAGCCGGCGCGCAGCGCGGTGGCGTCCGGGTTGCCCCGGCCGGTGAGACGCTTGAGGTATTTCTCGCCCAGCAGGTTGCGCGTGACCTCGTTGTGGAACTTGCCGTCGAACCAGGCGGTGAGACGGCGCACCTCGACCCGCTCGGCCAGGGTGCGGCCGAGCAGCGGCGTGTCGGGATAGGCCTCCTCGAGATACTCGCAGATCACCGACGAGTCGGGGATCGACAGCCCGTTCTCCTCGATCAGCATCGGCACCGTGCCGGCCGGGTTGAGATCGAGATACTCCGTTCGGCGCTCCCAGACTTTCTCGATCTTGAGTTCGAACGGCAGCCGCTTCTCGGCCAGGATCAGCCGCACCTTGCGCGAGAACGGCGAGAGCGGAAAATGGTAGAGGATTCGCATGGCCGGCACGCTATTTCATCCCGCCGCCCGGTGCCAGAGCGGCCGGTTTGATGCCGTGCGGCTCTGCGTGCATGCTCGGCGGACCCGAACCGAGGCCAGCGCCGCTTGTCAGACCCAGCCCAACCAGACGCCCGATCCGCCGAACCGCGCCCGCTGCCGCAGATCCGCGTGCGCGGCCGCTCGTTCATGGCGCTGGTGCTTTCGCCGGAACCGCCGCTTGCCGACTGGCTGACCGCGCTCGACCAGCAGATCGCCCGGTCCGCCGCGTTCTTCGCTGCCAAGCCGGTGATCCTGGAATGCGCCCTGTTGAGCGAGGGCGATGACGGGCTGGACCGGCTGGTGCCGGCGCTGCTGGAACGCGGCATCCGGCTGATCGAGATCGAGGGCGCGGACCCGGCATGGCCGGCGACCGCGGACTGGGTCTGGCCGCAGGGCTATGCCGGCGGCCGCGCGATCGGCGCGATCGAGGTGCCGGAGCAGGCGCCCCCGCCCCCGCCCGACCCGTGCGCCGCCTCGCTGGTGATCGACGAGCCGGTGCGGTCCGGCCAGACCGTGTCGTTCCCGGATGGCGACGTGGTGGTGCTGGGCTCGGTCGCCTCCGGCGCCGAGGTCTCGGCCGGCGGCTCGGTGCATATCTACGGCACCCTGCGCGGGCGCGCCTTCGCTGGCGCCGGCGGCAGCGCCGCCGGGCGGATCATGTGCACGCGCCTGAACGCCGAGCTGATCGCGATCGGCGGGCTCTACATGACGGCGGAGGACATTCCGGACGCGCATCGTGGCCGGCCGGTGCAGGTGCGTCTCGACGGGGAACGTCTGCTGCTGTTACCGCTTGACTGACACGCAACGGCGTGGCTCGGAGTCGCGGTCATTCGCGCTACGCCGGCCACCCCGTATGGGAAGGGTCGCCGCATGGGCAAAGTACTGGTCGTCACTTCTGGCAAGGGCGGCGTCGGCAAGACCACCTCCACCGCCGCCCTCGGCGCGGCGCTGGCGCAGGGCAACCAGACCGTGGTGGTGGTCGATTTCGATGTCGGGCTGCGCAACCTCGACCTGGTGATGGGCGCCGAACGCCGGGTGGTGTTCGACCTGATCAACGTGGTGCAGGGCGACGCCAAGCTGGCGCAGGCGCTGATCCGTGACAAGCGGATCGAGACCCTGTCGATCCTGCCGGCCAGCCAGACCAGGGACAAGGACGCGCTGACCGCCGACGGCGTCGCCAGGGTGATCGAGGAGCTGCGCGAGAAGTTCGACTGGATCGTCTGCGACAGCCCGGCCGGGATCGAGCGCGGCGCGCAGCTGGCGATGTATCACGCCGACGAGGCGGTGGTGGTCACCAACCCTGAGGTCAGCTCGGTGCGCGACAGCGACCGCATCATCGGCCTGCTGGACAGCACCACCGCCAAGGCCAAGGCCGGCGAGAAGCTGGCCAAGCACCTGCTGCTGACGCGCTACGATCCGGCGCGCGCGGCGCGCGGCGAGATGCTCCGGGTCGAGGACGTGCTGGAGATCCTGTCGATCCCGCTGATCGGCATCATCCCGGAGAGCGAGGAGGTGCTGCGGGCGTCGAACCTCGGCGCGCCGGTGACGCTGAACGCGCCCGAGAGCGCGCCGGCGCGGGCCTATTTCGACGCGGTCAAGCGCCTGCGCGGCGAGACCCTGGACATGAGCGTGCCGTCTGACCGCAAGGGCCTGTTCGCCAAGCTGTTCAACTGGAGGATGGCATGAGCTTTCTCTCGCAGCTGTTCGCCAAGCGCGGCTCCGCCCCGGTCGCGCGCGACCGTCTGCAGATCCTGCTGGCCCACGAGCGCGCGCATGGCGGCGCCGGCGAGGGACAATCCGAGCTGATCGCCAAGCTGCGCGAGGAGATCCTCGACGTGATCGCCCGGCACGTGCCGATCGACCGCGACAAGGTGCAGATCAAGCTCGACCGCGGCGCCGCCGTCTCCACCCTGGAGATCGACATCGAGGTGCCGCAGCTGGTCAAGAAGCCGGCAGCCGCTGCAAAGCCCGCGACCCTCAAGCCGGACGACAAGACCGACCCGGCCAGCGGCACCAGGACGCTGCCGACCGGACCCTAGGCGACCAGGTACGGCCGGAGCGCCCGGTCGCCCTGCTGCACGTCGTTGGTCGCGGCCGCCCTGGCCGCGAGCACGTTCCTGTCGCGCAGCGCCGCAATCAGCTGGAGGTGCGGATGGCCGGTTTCGCTCATGTCCGGCAGCGTCTTGTCTATGCACAGCGAGTAGACCGGTCCCAGCCGCATCCACAGGCCTTCGAGGGTCCGCTGCAGCAGGTGCGAGCGGCCGGCCCTGCAGATCGCACGGTGGAACGAGACGTTGGCATGCAGCATCGCCGCGTGCTCGTTGCGCTCGTAGGTGGTCATGCAGGGCGCGTTGCAGGCCACTATCTCCTCTATCTGGGCGTCGTTGGCGAACCGCACGGCGCGCTCGGCGGCCTGCGCCTCGAGCACGGCGCGCATCTCCAGCAGTTCGAGGAAATCCTCCCGGGTGGTGATCGGCACCATCGCCGAGCCGCGCTCGTCCAGCGCCAGCGCCTGCTCCGAGACCAGCCGCAGCAGCGCCTCGCGCACCGGGGTCGGGCTGAGGTTCAGCTCCTGGGCCAGCGGACGCAGGATCAGGCGGTGGCCGGGGCGCAGGTCGCTGGTGATCAGGGCGTGCCGGATCGTGCAGTAGGCGCGCTGGCTGAGGCTTTCGCGTGGTTGTTCGAGCGCGGGAGCGATATCGGTGCCGTCGCTGGCTTGGTCCGACATGGTGTCATTCTCCGGGCGTTCCGTTACGCCCTCGGCTCCAAAACTATCCACGACGTTTAGCATCCTCCACGAGACAAAACGCGCTCCACGGCAGCCGAACCCTCCAGCGGGCTTGCGGCGCCTTGAGAGCGCGTTTCATCGTTTTCCAAATGTTGCTGACTTTTGACTAAACTGGCGGAAGAAAGAAAGGTTCAAGTGGCGTTGACGTTTTTTGGATGTCGAACTGTGGCTGTTTGCACACGCTGGCCGGGCCGCGAACCGATCGATCCGGGTCCGGATTGTCCGGTCCATGGCCGGTCGCGGCCTAGATCACGTCCTCGAGGCTCATCGCCTGGCGGGCCAGCAACTCGCGATAGGCGCCCTCGGTGCGCTCCAGATCGTGCGGCGCGCCGTCCTGCAGCACCCGCCCGTTCTCCATCACCACGATCCTGTCGAAATCGCGCAGCGTGGAGAGCCGGTGCGCCACCGCGACCACGGTGCGCCCGACCATCAGCCGTTCCAGCGCCTCCTGCACCTTCTGCTCGCTCTCGCTGTCGAGCGCGCTGGTGGCCTCGTCGAGCAGCAGGATCGGCGCATTGCGCAGGAAGGCGCGGGCGATGGCGATGCGCTGGCGCTGGCCGCCGGACAGCTTGACCCCGCGATCGCCGACCTCGGTCGCGAAGCCCTCGGGCATCGCCTCGATGAAGTCCCGGCAGCCGGCCGCCTCGGCCGCGGCATGGACCTCGGCGTCGGTGGCCTCCGGCTTGCCGTAGCGGATGTTCTCCAGCACCGAGCGGTGGAACAGCGAGACGTCCTGCGGCACCACGGAGATCGCCGAGCGCAGCGCGGCGTCGGTCAGCGACCGCAGTTCCTTGCCGTCGATCAGGATGCGGCCGCCCTGGATGTAGCGCAGCCGCTGCAGCACCGCGAGCACGGTGGTCTTGCCGGAACCGGAGCGTCCGACCAGCCCCAGCCGGGTGCCGGCGCCGACCGACAGGCTGAAATCCGCCAGCACCGAGCCGCCGCCTGGATAGGCGTAGTCGACATGCTCGAACACGATCTCGCCCTTGGGCTGGCCGCCGAAATCCTCGGCGTCCTGGGCGTCCGGCATGTCGTGCGGCAGCAGCAGGGTCGAGAGCGCCTCGGACAGCCGGGCGACGTGCTGGATGGTCTCGACCAGCGCCACCGCCAGGTCGCGGGTGCCGTGCAGGATCATGAAGCCCAGCGTCACCACCATCACCACGCCGCCGACGCTGGTGACTTGGTCCTGCCAGAGCATCACCGCCCAGATCAGCAGCCCGGCGGTCAGGAACGCGGTCAGCACCGCATGGATCAGCCGCAGCCGCTCCAGGTAGCGCAGCGAGGTGCCGCGCGCCCGCATCTCGCCCTCCATGCGCTGGCTGAACCGCACCCGCTCGCGGCTGGTGGCGCCGAACGCCCGCACCAGCGGCATGTTGTTGATGATGTCGAGCAGCTCGCCATCGACCTTGGCGGCGTCCGAGGCGTAGCGGTGGTGCAGCGGCCGGCCGCCGGCGGCCAGGCGGAACATCAGCACCGAGATCAGGAACGCCAGCACGATCAGCACGCCGCCCATCAGCGGGCTGACGGTCATCATCAGCAGGATCGAGAAGGCGACGTTCAGGCAGGGCGGCAGCACGTTCCAGGTGGTCAGGTTCTCCAGCGTGAACATGGCGTTGGAGGTGGCGGTGATGCGGCCGGCAAGGGTGCCGGGCATGCGGTCGGCGAAATAGGACGGCGCGTGGCCGGTCAGATGCCGGAACAGGTCGCGACGCAGGTCGCCGGTGACGGCGACGAACGCATAGGTTGCGAACCAGCCGCCGATCCGCCACGCTAGGTTGTCCACCCCGATCAGCACCGCCAGCAGCGCCACCGCCAGCCATACCGGGCGCATCGGCCCGCCATGGTGGGCATTGAGGGTATCGACGAGGTGGTTCACGGCGTAGGACGAGCCGACCACCGCCGAGACGGCCAGGACCACCGACGCCAGGATCACGCCGTGCTGCAGCTTGTGGCGCATCACGTAGCGGAACATGAAGGCCAGCGGCTTGGGCGCGAGACGGATCAGGTCCGCGTCCGGAACGGTGACGAACTCGTGGATCACCGGCGCGCCGGACCTGCCCGGCCGCCCTTCCTTCCTCGAATTCCCCCGCATGCGATCCTTTTGCCTCTCTACGTATCCATATCCCGGCCACGGCCCGCCCGACCCCGGATTGCCGGCACCGACGGCTGCTTGACGAGACCGCACCACTGCCTCTAACGCGCTAGCACCATACTACCGCCAACAAAATGCCTCGTTCGGCGTATTCCATGGTGTTGTTCACTGGCCGCGTTCCGCAGCCGCCGATAGCGCAAGGAGATCATTGATGCGGATCGCCCAGATCGCACCGCTTCACGAAGCCGTTCCGCCCAAGCTTTACGGCGGCACCGAGCGGGTGGTGTCGTTCCTGACCGAGGAGCTGGTCAATCTCGGTCACGATGTCACCCTGTTTGCCAGCGGCGACAGCGTGACGTCGGCGATCCTGCACCCGTGCTGGCCGCGGGCGCTGCGGCTGGACCCGGCGATCCGCGACCCGATCGCGCCGCACATGCTAATGATGGAAAAGGTGGCCCGCAGCCTCGACCAGTTCGACGTGCTGCATTTCCACATGGATTACTGGCCCTTCACCCATTTCTCGCGCCAGTCGGTCCCGTTCCTGACCACCATGCACGGCAGGCTCGACCTGGCCGAACTCAAGCCGGTGTTCGAGGCCTTCAGCAAGGTGCCGGTGGTGTCGATCTCCGACGCGCAGCGCCGGCCGCTGCCGGAGGCGAACTTCGTCAAGACGGTCCTGCACGGCCTGCCGATCAACCTGCTGACGCCGCAGGGCGATCCTGACGGCAAGGACCGGTCCTACCTCGCCTTCCTGGGCCGCATCTGCCCGGAGAAGGGCGTGGACAAGGCGATCCGCATCGCCCGCGCGGTCGGCATACCGCTCAAGATCGCCGCCAAGGTGGATGTGGTCGATGTCGGCTATTTCGACACCGTGATCAAGCCGATGCTGGGCGACGGGGTCGAGCTGGTCGGCGAGATCAACGACACCCAGAAGCCGGCCTTCCTGTCCGGCGCCCGCGGCCTGCTGATGCCGATCGACTGGCCGGAGCCGTTCGGCCTGGTGATGATCGAGGCCATGGCCTGCGGCACCCCGGTCATCGCCCTCAACCGCGGCTCGGTGCCGGAAATCATCGAGGACGGCCTGACCGGCCTGGTGGTCGAGGACGAGACCGGGGCGATCGCCGCCATCGAGCGGCTGCCGACGCTGTCGTCGCGGGCGATCCGGGAGCGGTTCGAGGCGCGCTTCACCGCGCGGCGCATGGCCGACGACTACCTGGCGCTCTACCGCCAGCTCGCCAGCCAGCACAATCCGGGCCTGCGGCTGGTCGCCAGCGATTAGCGACCACCGCCGCCCCGGCTGGCGGATCTGGATCGACCGGGGCGGCACCTTCACCGACCTGATCGGGCTGGCCCCGGACGGGTCGCTGCACGCCGCCAAGCGGCTCAGCGAGAGCCCGTCCGGCACGCCCGGCGCCGGCGACGATGCCGCGCTGGCCGGGATCCGCGCCCTGCTCGGGCTCGAGGCCGGCCAGCCGATCCCGGCCGGCGCGATCGAGAGCGTGCGCATGGGCACCACGGTCGCCACCAACGCGCTGCTGGAGCGGCGCGGCGCCCCTACCCTGCTGCTGGTCACGCCCGGTTTCGAGGACCTGCTCGCGATCGGCGACCAGGCCCGGCCCGACCTTTTCAAGCTGGCGATCGTCAGGCCGTCGGCGCCGGCGGCGCGCATCGAGGCGGTGCCCGGCCGGATCGCCGCCGACGGCAGCGAGGTCGAGCCGCTCGACGAGGCGTGCGCGCGCACCCTGCTGGCGCGGGCGGTGGCCGACGGGCTGGTGTCGTGCGCGATCGCGCTGCTGCATGGCTGGGCGCATCCGGCGCAGGAGCGGCGGCTGGCGGCGCTGGCACGCGCCGCCGGCTTCGCCCACGTCTCCACCAGCCACGAGACCGACCCGCACCCGCGCCTGGTGCCGCGCGCCCAGACCACCCTGGTCGATGCCTATCTGGCGCCGGTGCTGCGCCGCCACGTCGACCGGCTGAGCCGGGCGCTGCCGGGCGTCGGGCTGCTGTTCATGCAGTCGCATGGCGGGCTGGTGCGGGCCGAGCGCTTCCGCGCCCGCGACGCGATCCTGTCCGGACCGGCCGGCGGCGTGGTCGGCGCGGTCAGGACCGCCGCCGCCGCCGGGTTCGCGCGCATCGTCGGCTTCGACATGGGCGGCACCTCGACCGATGTCTGCCTGCACGACGCCGCCGGCGGCGATGGCGCGTTCGAGCGCCAGGATGAGGCGGTGGTCGACGGGCTGGCGATCCGCGCGCCGATGATGGCGATCGAGACCGTGGCCGCCGGCGGCGGTTCGATCCTGCGCTTCGACGGGGAACGGTTGCGGGTCGGCCCGGAAAGCGGCGGCGCCGATCCCGGGCCCGCCGCCTACCGTCGCGGCGGCGCGCCGACCGTGACCGACGCCAACATCCTGCTCGGCCGGATCAGGCCGGAGCGGTTCCCGGCGGTGTTCGGCGCCAGGGGCGACGAGCCGCTCGATCCGCTGGCGGTGGAGGCCGCGTTCCAGGCGCTCTCGGCGCAATGCGACGCCGCCGGCACCCCGCTCGCGCCGCTGGCGATCGCCGCAGGCGCGCTGCGGCTGGCGGTGCTGCAGATGGCGGAGGCGATCCGGCGCATCAGCCTGGCGCGCGGCCGGCCGCTCGACGGCTTCACCCTGGCCTGCTTCGGCGGCGCCGGCGGACAGCATGCCTGTCTGGTGGCGGACGAACTCGGGCTGGAGCGCATCTTCATCCATCCGCGCGCCGGCCTGCTGTCCGCCTACGGCATGGGGCTGGCCGACCAGTCGGTGCTGCGCGAGGCGGCGGTCGAGCAGCCGCTGTCGGAGATCGCGCCGCTTCGGGCGCTGGCGGCGACGCTGGAGGAGTCGGCTCGGCAGGCACTGATCGCGGACGGTGCCAGCCCGGACACGCTGCGCGGCACGATGCGGGCGCAGCTGCGCTATGCCGGCAGCGAGAGCTGGCTGGCGGTGCCGCTCACCGACCCCGCGACCATGCGGGCCGCGTTCGCCTCGGCGCACCGGCAGCAGTTCGGCTTCGCCACCGAGGGGCGGGCGCTGGTGGTGCGCGCGCTGCAGGTCGAGGTGGCGTCGGCCGGCATCACCCCGCCGCAGGCCCCCTGGCAGCCGTGCGACGCCGCCGCGCCGCCGCGGCAGGTGGTGCTCTGGGATGGTGCGGCGATGCGGCCGGCGCCGATGCATGATCGCGCGCGGCTCGCCGCCGGCGAGCGGGTCGCCGGGCCGGCGCTGATCACCGAGGCCAATGCGACCACCATGGTCGAGGCCGGCTGGGCGGCCTGCGTGGCGCCCTGCGGCGGGCTGGTGCTGCGGCGCGAAACCGCCAGGCCCGGACCCGTACCGGACCGCGCCGCCGACCAGGGGCAGCCGGGCCGGCCGGACCCGGTCCGTCTGGCGCTGTTCAACGCGATGTTCGCCAGCGTCGCCGAGCAGATGGGCACGGTGCTGCGGAACACCGCGCTGAGCGTGAACATCCGCGAGCGGCTCGATTTCTCCTGCGCGCTGTTCGATGCCGACGGGCACCTGATCGCCAACGCGCCGCATGTGCCGGTGCATCTCGGCGCGATGGGCGAGAGCGTGCGCCATGTGCTGCGGGCGTTTGGCGAGCGGCTGCGGCCTGGCGATGCGGTGGCGCTGAACGACCCGTTCCAGGGCGGCACCCACCTGCCGGACGTGACCCTGGTCAGCCCGGTGTTCGATGATGCGGGCGTGCTGCGCGCCCTGGTCGGCAGCCGCGGCCATCACGCCGATATCGGCGGCATCACCCCGGGCTCGGTGCCGCCCTTCTCGACCGCGCTCGACCAGGAAGGGGTGGTGTTCGAGGATGTGTTGGTGCTGCGCGACGGCGTGTTCCGCGAGGCCGAGATCCGGGCGCTGCTGGGCGCCGGGCGCTATCCGGCCCGCGACCCGGACACCAACATCGCCGACCTGACCGCCCAGCTCGCCGCCAACGCGGCCGGGATCGCGGCCCTCGGCCGGATCGCCGCGCGCCATGGCTGGGCGACCATCGCCGCCTATACCGGTCATGTGATGGACAATGCCGAACGCGCGGTGCGCCGCCTGCTCGGCCGGCTGCGGGACGGGGCGCGGACCTACCCGCTCGATGACGGCACCCCGCTTCGGGTCGCGGTCGCCATCGACCGGGCGGCCGGCCGCGCCCGCATCGATTTCACCGGCACCGGAGCGCAGCGTCCCAGCAACTTCAACGCCCCGCCGGCGGTGGTCCGGGCCTCGGTGCTGTACGTGCTGCGCTGCCTGCTCGATGACGACATCCCGCTCAACGAGGGCTGCCTGCGGCCGATCGAGATCATCGTGCCGCCCGGCTGCTTCCTGTCGCCGCGTCCCGGCGCCGCCGTGGTGTCGGGCAATACAGAGCTGTCGCAGGCTGTGGCCAACGCGCTGCTCGGCGCGCTGGGGGCCTGCGCCTCGGCACAGGGGACGATGAACAACTTCATTTTCGGCGACGCCACCCGCCAGTACTACGAGACCATCGGCGGCGGCGGCGGCGCCGGGCCGGATTTCGACGGCGCCGACGGGGTGCAGACCCACATGACCAACACCCGCATGACCGATCCGGAGGTGATGGAGATGCGGCTGCCGGTCCGGGTCGAGCGGTTCGCGCTGCGCCGCGGCTCGGGCGGCGCCGGCGCGCATCGCGGCGGCGACGGGCTGGTGCGGACGCTGCGGTTCCTGGCGCCGATGACGGCGATGCTGGTCTCGTCGCGCAGGACGGTGGCGCCGTTCGGGCTCGCCGGCGGCGGGGACGGCGCCACCGGCCGGCAATGGATCGACCGGCGCTGCGGCACCCGCGAGAGCCTCGCGGGCGTCGCCCAGGCAGAGCTGGCGCCGGGCGATCGCATCACCATCGAGACGCCGGGCGGCGGCGGATACGGCCCGCCCCGCGACCCGGCCTGACGCTCAGTCGAGCCCGAGCAGTTCGACGTCGAACAGCAGCGTCGCGTTGGGCGGAATGGCGCCGCCGGCGCCGCGCGCGCCGTAGCCGTGCTCCGGCGGCAGGCGCAGGGTGCGGCGGCCGCCGACGCGCATCGAGGCGACGCCGATATCCCAGCCGGAGATCACCTGCTGCACGCCCAGCGTGAAGCGGAACGGCTGGCCGCGATCGCGCGAGCTGTCGAACTTCCTGCCCTGGGCGCCGTCCTGGTCGAGCCAGCCGGTGTAGTGGACGATCACGGTCTGCCCGGCGCGCGGCGACTCACCGGTGCCGACCACCTCGTCGCGGAACTGGATGCCGGATGGCATGGTCTGGAAATCGTCGTGCATAGGAGGCTCCGGTCTGTGCGGTGGCCTCTATACCCGCGCTTGCCGGCCCTGTGTATCCGGCTGCCGGTCGGGCGCATGGTTGATCTGGTGGTCGGCCTTGAAGGCGCCGCGCTGCCCGGCGGCGCGCTCCGGACCGACCGTGGTGTCGCGGCTGGTCTGGAGTTCGAGTTCGGCATTCAGCTCGGCGCCCATCAGCACCACGATGGTCGAGATCCAGATCCAGGTCATGAAGCCGATCACCGCGCCCAGCGAGCCGTAGGTCTTGTTGTAGCTGCCGAAATTGGCGACGTAATAGGAGAAGGCGGCGGAGATCAGCACCCAGGAGATCGCCGCGAACGCGGCACCCCAGCTCAGCCAGTGGAACGTCGCCGCCGCCCGGCTCGGCCCGTAGCGGTAGACCACGCCGAGGCCGATCGTCAGCAGGAACAGCATCAGCGGCCAGCGCACCAGCGACAGCACCTGGTTGGCGATGCTGCCCAGGCCGACGAAATTGAACACGATCGGCAGCGCCACCACGGCGAACATCGCCAGGATCAGGAACACCACCGCGCCCAGCGTGAAGCCCAGGGTCTGGAAGGTCAGGCGGATGAAGCTGCGCTTCTCCTTCTCGTGATAGACCACGTTCAGCGCATCGAAGAGCGACTTCATGCCGTTGTTGGCGCTCCAGAGCGAGGTGATCAGGCCGAGCGCCACGCCGAAGCCGAGCGCCTTGGGCGGGCTCGAGGTCAGGGCGGTGATTTGGCCCTTGATGAGGTCGAGGCCGCCGCTCGGCACCACGCCCTGCATCGATTGCAGCTGCTGTTCGAGCGATTTCGGATCGGTGAACAGGCCGTAGATCGAGATCAGCGTGGCGATCGCCGGGAACAGCGCCAGCAGCGTGTAGAAGGTGCAGCTCGCCGCCTCTGCCATGATCCGGTCGTTGATGAAGGCGACGGCGACGCGCTTGAGGACCTGCAACCATCCGGCGGCCGGTATCTCGCTCGGCTTGCGTGCCAGGGCCCCGGGCTGATCGCCCGGCGTGTGTGCCAGAATCCGGGTGGTCTCTGTCATGCGGCCGTTCCCATTTTGCACCACAACACCAGCCGGGCGGGCTTGGTTTCCGGACCCCTAGCCGGACGCCGCTTCGCCCAGACGGGCGAGTCGGAGCGGCACCGGCGGGTGGGTATGATACACAAGCGAATAGAGCCGGTCCGGTGTTAGCGTCGCCGCATTGTCGCGCGACAGCCGGATCAGCGCCGACTCCATCGGTCCGGCGCCGACCATGCGCCTGGCGAACGCATCGGCCTGGAACTCGTGGCGTCGCGACAGCGCGTTGCCGGCCAGCGAGAGCAGCGGGCCGGCCATCCCGACCAGCAGCAGCGACGCCAGCAGCCCGAGGGCGGGATCGGGATGGACCAGCCCCAGGCCGGGTTGCAGCCAGGGCTGACGCGACAGGAAGCCGACCGCGGCGCACAGGCCGAACAGCATGACGATGCCGCGCAACGTGCCGGTGAGGGTGTGGCGGTGGTGCAGATGGCCGAGTTCGTGCGCCACCACCGCCTCGATCTCGCAGGCCGGATGCCCGTCCAGCAGCGTGTCGAACAGCACGATGCGCTTGGCCGGGCCGAATCCCATGACATAGGCGTTGCCGCGGCTGCTGCGCCGGGAGGCATCCATCTCCAGCAGCGCGCCGGCGCGAAAGCCGGTGCGGGCGAGCAGGGCCTCGATCGGCGCGGCGACGGTGGCGCGCAGCGGCACGAACCGGTTGAACAGCGGGGCGATCAGCCGGAGATAGAGCGGCGGTGCGGCGACCGTCAGCAGCGACAGCACCGCCCAGGCCGCCACCCACCAGGGACCGTGCAGGCCGCGCATCGCCAGGAACAGCGCCGCCAGCAGCGGCGCGCCGATCGCGGCGGTCAGCAGGGTCTGCAGCGCCGCGTCCCGCAGGAACGCCAGCCTGCCGGTGCGGTTGAAGCCGAACCGCTGCTCCAGCACCAGCACCCGCCAGGCCTGCATCGGCATCGCCAGCAGGCTGGCGGCGAGCCACAGCGCGCCCAGGATCAACACGCTGCGCGCCACGCCGGGCGGCACCACGGCCGACACCAGCCGCGCGGCGAGATCGAGGCCGAACCACAGCGCCGCCACCAGCAGCGCGAGGTCGATCAGGCTGGCCACCGTATCGGCGCGCAGCCGCGCCAGCCCGTAGGCGGCGGCGTGGCGATGCTGCTCCAGGGTGACGCTGCCAGCGAACGCGGCCGGCACGCGGTCGCGGTGCGCCTCGATCGAAGCCGCCTGACGCCGGCGCAGCAGCAGGCCGCAGGCGGTCCCGGCGACCGACCAGGCCAGCAGCGCGGCGAGCAGCGGCGGCATCGTCGCGGTCAGCCCGGCAGGGTCAGCACGATCTTGCCGATCTGCGCGTTCGATTCCATGAACCGGTGCGCCTCCACCACCTCCTCGAACGGGAAGTGCCGGGCGATCACCGGATCGAGCGCGCCGGAGGCCAGACCGTCCAGCACGTAGCGCTTGCCGGCGGCCAGCCGCTCGCGGCTCTGGGTGATCTCGAACAGGGTGTAGCCGCGGATCGTCAGCTGCTTGCTCAGCAGCGTGAACAGCGGCAGCGGCGTCGGGTCGCTGCTGAGCGCGCCGTACTGGAACAGGATGCCGCCCGGCGACAGGGCGGCGGCGAGCTTCTCGACCGTCGGGCCGCCGACCGGATCGAAGGCGATCCTCGCACCCTTGCCGCCGGTCAGGCGCATGGTCTCGGCGACGAGATCCTGCGCCTCGGTGACGACGATCTCGAGCCCCGGCACGAGGTCGAGCAGGTGCTGTCGCTTGGCCTCGGTGCGGGTGAGCGCGACCGGGGTGGCGCCGGCCGCCTTGCAGATCTGGATCGCCGCCAGCCCGACGCTGCTGGTCGCGGCCGGGATCAGCACGGTGTCGCCCGCCTTGAGGCCGGCGATCTGGTGCAGCGCGCCCCAGGCGGTCAGGTACTGCATCCAGGCCGACGCCGCCTTGTCGAACGGCAGCGACGGCGGATGCGCCACGCAGGCGAAGGCGGGCGCGATCACCTGGTCGCCATACATGCCGTAGCGGCTCATGGAAAAGGCCGGGATGGTGCTGACCGGCTGGCCGGGCTCGAAGCCGGACACGCCCGGCCCGACCGCCTCGACCAGCCCGGCCGCCTCGTAGCCGAGACCGGAGGGCAGCACCGGGCTCTCGAGATAGCGGCCGGCGCGGAACATGGCCTCCGCCCGGTTCAGCCCGATCGCGCGCACCGCGATGCGGATCTCGCCCTCGCCGGGCTCGCGCAGCGGCTGCGGCTCGATCCGCATGACCTCGGGCGCGCCGGTTTCGTGGAAGCGGACCATACGGGACATGGCTCAATCCTGCAGAAGATGACGGTCGGGAAGAATCTAGGCGCAAACCGCCGCATCGGGAAAGCCGGGCCCGCGCCTAGAGCGGCGGCGGCACCCTGGCCTGCGCCAGCGCCTCGGATTGACGCTGCGCCAGGCTGGCGGCATCGAAACCGGCGATGGTCTCGTGATACAGCCGGTGCCAGTTCAGGCGCGCGCCCAGGCGCAGGAACACGCTGCCGAGCCCGATCGCCGAACGGTCGATCATCACGAATTCCTGCGGCGGCTTCACGCCGCCGGTGCGCTGCAGCCCGGCATGGACACGCTCCACCACCGAACGGCCATAGGTGGGATCGTCGTTCTCCTGGATCGGCCGGACGCGGTCCTGCAGCAGCGGCTCGTGCAGGAACTTGGCCCATTCGTTGAGCACGCCCATGGTCTCGCGGGTCAGGCCAGTGAATCCCCAGGCCTGGTAGGCATGAAACGCCTGCTCGTCGTCACCGCGCTCGATCGCCTGCTGCAGATCGACGACGCCCTGGATGAACCTGGACGGGAACACGCGGATGGCGCCGAAATCGAGCAGGTTGATGCCCTGGTCGGGACGGACCTGGAAATTGCCGAGATGCGGATCGCCATGGATGATGCCGTAGCGGTAGAGCGGCAGATACCAGGCATGGAACAGGGCTCTCGCCACCGCATTACGGCTCTCCTGGCTCGGGTTGCCGGCCAGGTAGTCCTTGATCGACTGGCCGTCGAGCCATCCCATGGTCAGCAGACGCCGGGTGGAGAGATCCTCGATCGGTTCCGGCACCGCGATGTCGTCGCACCCGGCCAGCATCGCGCGATACAGGCGCAGATGCGCGGCCTCGCGCGTGTAATCTAGTTCCTCGCGGACGCGTTCTGCGAGTTCCTTGAATACGTCGTCCTGTTTGATCGCGTTGTCGATCCGGTGATAGACCGCGATCGCCACCTTGAGCTGGCGCAGGTCGGCCTCGACGGTGGCGCTCATGTCCGGATACTGCAGCTTCGCCGCGACCGCGCGCCCGTCGAGCAAGGTGGCGCGGTGCACCTGGCCGAGGCTGGCGGCGGCGATCGCCTCGTGCTCGAAGCTGGCGAACCTGGCCTCCCAGTCCGCGCCGAGTTCGTTGGCCATGCGCCGGCGCACGAACGACCAGCCCATCGCCGGCGCGTTGGCCTGCAGATGGGCGAGTTCCTCGGCATATTCGGCCGGGATCGCGTCCGGGATCGTCGAGAGGATCTGCGCCACCTTCATCAGCGGGCCCTTGAGCCCGCCCAGGATCGCGCGCAGATCCTCGGCATGCGCGGTCTTATTGGTGCGGATGCCGACACGCGCGCCGGCCAGCCGCGCGGCGATGCCGCCGACGGCGCCAGAGGTGCGGGCCAGACGTCTGAACTCGCCGAACACGCTGCCACGGTCGATGTCGCGTTCAACCATGGGCCGGGTCCTGCGACGCCTCGAGTTCGTCGATGAAGCCGGCGATCACGTCGAGCCCCTTGCGCCAGAAAGCCGGGTCGGTGGCATCGAGCCCGAACGGCGCCAGCAGCTCCTGGTGCCGCTTGGTGCCGCCGGCCTTGAGCATCTCGACATAGTTGCGCTGGAAGTCCGGGTGGCCGTCCTGGAACACGCCATAGAGCGCGTTAACCAGGCAGTCGCCGAACGCGTAGGCATAGACGTAGAACGGCGAATGCACGAAGTGCGGCACGTAGGCCCAGAATACGTCGTATTCCGGGGTGAACTCGAACGCCGGGCCGAGGCTCTCGGTCTGCACCTGGCGCCAGAGTTCGCCGATGCGCTCGGGCAGCAGCTCGCCGTTGCGTCGCTCGTCGTGCAGCAGCGTCTCGAAGCGGTAGAAGGCGATCTGCCGCACCACGGTGTTGAGCATGTCCTCCACCTTGCCGGCCAGCATGCGACGGCGACGCGAGGGATCGGTCTCGGCATCGAGCAGGGCGCGGAAGGTGAGCATCTCGCCGAACACGCTGGCGGTCTCGGCCAGGGTCAGCGGGGTGGCGCTCATCAGGTAGCCCTGCTCGGCCGCCAGCACCTGATGCACGCCGTGGCCGAGTTCGTGCGCCAGCGTCATCACGTCGCGGCTGCGGCCATGGTAGTTCATCAGGATGTAGGGATGCGCCGTCGGCACCGTCGGATGCGCGAACGCGCCGCTCGATTTGCCGGGCCGCAGCTCGGCATCGATCCAGGGCCGGTCGAAGAACCGCTGCACGATCCGGCCGAGTTCCGGATCGAAGCCGGCATAGGCGCCCAGCACCCGGCGCTTGGCGTCCTGCCAGGAGATCGCCGCGTCCGGATCGGCCGGCAACGGCGCGTTGCGGTCCCAGTGCTGCAGCTTCTCCAGGCCGAGCCAGCCCGCCTTCATCGCGTAGTAGCGGTGCGACAGCCGCGCATAGTCGCCCGTTACGGCGGTGACGAGCGCGTCCACCACCTCGTCCTCGACCATGTTGCCGCGGTTGCGGGCGCTGCCGGGGCGCGGATAGGCGCGCAGCTTGTCGGAGATCTCCTTGTCCTTGGCGAGCGTGTTGGTGATCAGCGAGAACAGCCGGATGTTCTGCGAGAAGGTCTGGCCGATCGCCCGGGCGGCGCGTTCGCGGACGGTGCGGTCGCGGTCCGACAGCAGGTTGAGCGCGTCGCCGACGGTCAGGCGCTTGTCGTCCACATCGATCCGCAGCCCCGCCATGGTCTCGTCGAACAGCCGGCTCCAGGCGGAGGCGCCGGTCACGGATTTCTCGTGCAGGACGCGCTCGACCTCCTGCGGCAGCTGGTGCGGACGGAACACCCTCAGGTCGCGCAGGAACGGCTGCCAGCGCGCCAGCGCGGCGCCGGCCACCGGATCGCCGAGCAGCGCCGCGAGATGGTCCTCGCCGAGCTGGTTCAGCTCTAGGGTGAAGAAGATCAGCCGGGTGGAGATCTGCGTCACCCGCTCGTTGATCGACTGGTAGAATCGTCCGATCGCGCCATCCTCGGAATCGCCGGCGAACAGCAGCCCGGCAAAGGAGGCGGCGCGGCCGAGCAGCACGTCGATGCGCTCGTACTCGGCGATCGCCGCCGCCAGCCCCGCGGCATCGAGCGTATCGAGGCGGCCGGCATGGGCGGCGAAATCCTGCGCGGCCTGGTCCGCCTGCGCCAGGTCGTGCTCCAGCGCCGGGCTGTCCTGGCCGTCATAGAGGTCGGCCAGGTCCCAGCGTGGCAGGTCCGGGGCGGAAACGACGGCTTCGCTGGGCATGGAGGAAGGGATCCTGTTTTCTAGTCGGCGCGACAGCGGGTTCGTGCGGGCGGACCGCGCCGGGCCCTGTTATCTATGGCTTCGAGGTGCGGCTTCAAAGGGCGCTGCGGCGATGAGCATCGGAATGGGGTCGGAAGGCCGGCTTGACGGGCCGTGCGGCAGCCACCGGGTTGCCGGGCCCGGCGCCTGCCTGAATTGCGACGCGATACCGGCCGGGCCCTGGTGCCAGGCTTGCGGCCAGAAGGCCGGGCCGGCGCATCGCTCGCTGCTGCATCTGGGCGCGGAGCTGGTGGAGATCGTCAGCCACGCCGACAGCCGACTCTGGCGCACGCTGCGTCGGCTGGCGCTAGACCCGGCGGGGCTGACGCGCGACTACCTGCTGGGGCGCAGGGTGTCGGAGATCCCGCCGTTGCGGCTGTTCTTCGTGACCATGCTGCTCGCCTTCACGGTCGGCTCGATGACCGGGGCGACCGTCACCCACATCATGATCCCCGCCGACCAGCAGGCCAAGCTGCAGGCGGCGATCGCCAGGCTGTCGATCGGCTGGGCATGGGCCGACGGCTGGCTGCGCGTCCATCTCGCCCGCGCGCTGGCGGCGCCGGAGGCGGTGATGGCGGTGATGCGGGAATGGTCGGAACGCTTCACCATCGCCATGCTGCCGATCGCGTCACTGCTGCTGTGGGCGCTGTATGCGCCGCGACGCGGATTCTCGCTCTACGACCACGTGGTGCTCTGCACCCACTCGCTGAGCTTCGTCGGCATGGTGTTCATCGCCTCGTTCCTGCTGGGCGAGATCTCCGTTACGCTCGGCATGCTGGTGCTGCTGGTGCTGCCGTTCCACCTGTTCTGGCATCTGCGCGGCGTATACGGGGGCGGCACGCCGGGAACGCTGGTCAGGATGGCGCTGCTGGCCACCGGCACGTCGCTGGCGATGACGGTGCTGCTGGCGGGGCTGGCGGGGCTGGGCCTGCAGCTCGGCGCCACCAACTAGGCAGGCCCGCACGCACCGCTTGCCGTCACGGCTCCGAGCCCGGCTGCGAATCGCGGTAGATCGCCGGCCAGTCCTCCGGGGCCAGCCCGTGGCAGGCGGCCATCAGCCGGGCGAGCGACAGGCGGAAGCGGGCGCCGTCCCAGCGGTAGCGTCGCACGTCGCCGCAATCATCGAGGCCGCGGCTGGGCTCGGTCGCGGTCAGGGACAGGCCGTCGGCGCCGATCTCGGCATTGACCAGCATGCCGGGCGGCCGGGACGCGACCTGCGGCGGGGTGGCGAACAGCGCCGGCGCCGCGACGCCCGACTCCAGATCGTGCAGCACGAACAGGCTGGTACGGTCGAAATTGCCGCTGCCGCAGGGGATCTGCCACAGCAAGAAACGCTGCGACAACGCATAGCCGGCGGCGCCGTCATCCGGGCCCTCCGCATCCTGGCTCAGGCAGGCGCGGGTGACCGCCAGCGACGACACAGCGGGCGGCGGCACGCCCGGGCCCAGCCTGCGCGGCGTCGAGCCGGCCGCCACCATCGGCGCCACCGAAGGCAGCGGCATGTGGCGGCGCGTGCGCGCGATCCAGTCCAGCACCGGGCCGGCGCCGGCCAGACGGATCACCGCCAGCGACGGCGGACGCGCCTGCGCTGCGGTGGCCGCCCCGGTCCCGGCCAGGGTGCCGGCCAGGGTGACGGCGAGCCGGCCACCGGCCCTGAGCATCGCCGGCAGGGCCTGCGCCGCCGCCGGGTCGAGCCCGAAGCGGGGCGGGCCGGTGTCGGCCTGCGGGTCCGGCCGGAGCGTCAGCGGCGCCGCATGGCGGTCCGCGGGCCACAGCCGCAGCGCCTGGACCCGCAGCGGATGCGCCGGCCGCAGCACCAGGGTGGCCGATGCGGCGCGGCCGTGCGGCAGCGCCAGGATCAGCGTCGCGGCATCGTCGTCGGAGAAGCCAAACAGCGTGCAGTCGAGCAGGTTGTCGCAGGCCCCGAGCCAAGCGCCGGCGCGGTGGCTGACCGGATCGTCAGCGGCGACGGCCAGGGTCGCGCGCGCGGGCACAGCAGCGGCGAGCAGCAGGCCGGCCAGGGCGCGCGGGACGAGACGGGTCATCGGCCCGACTGTCCCGCAGATTCGCACCGCTGGCGAGCGCCGCCGCTCCCCCTGCCCCTGGCGGCGGTCAGGCGGTGATCGTGCGCAGGCCCCAGTAGAGCAGGCCGGCGAGCGTGATCGCCACCGGCAGGGTGAGGATCCAGGCGAAGGCCAGGTTGCGCAGGGTGCGGGTCTGCAGGCCGGAGCCGTTGGCGGCCATGGCGCCGGCGACGCCGCTGGACAGGATGTGCGTGGTCGAGACCGGCAGGCCGTAAAACTCCGCCAGGCCGATCGTCGCCATCGCGGTTAGCTCGGCGGCGGCACCCTGGCCGTAAGTCATGTGGGTCTTGCCGATCTTCTCGCCGACGGTGACGACGATCCGCTTCCAGCCGACCATGGTGCCGAGGCCCAGCGCCACCGCGACCGAGACCTTCACCCAGGTCGGGATGTAGCGCGTGCCGTGGTTGAGCGCGCCGGCATAGGTCTTGAGGGCGGCGGTCTCCTGGCCGGAGAAGGCGGCGCCGGCGGCCGGCAGCATGCGCACCGCCTCGGCGACCAGATACATGTCGTTGCGGACGTTGCCGACCGCCTCGGCCGGGACGCGGCGGATCGCGCCGTAGTCGCTGATCTGCTTGGCGACGTCGGTGGAGAGCGCGGAGAGCGCGGCATAGACCGGCGGCTTGTCCAGCGCGTGGGTCTTGATCGCGTCGGCGACGATGCCGCGCGCCCGGTCGGCGTCGGTGGCGGGCGCACCTTCGGCGTGGGCGCGGAAGATGCCCGCCGCCTGCTGGCTGGTCGAGACGAAGGCCGGGGTGGCGCTCTCCGGGATCGCGCGGTTGAGCGCGAACGCGGTGGGGGCGGCGCCGATCAGGATCAGCATGATCAGTCCCATGCCCTTCTGGCCGTCATTGCCGCCATGCGAGAACGAGACCCCGGTGCAGGTCAGCATCAGCAGGCCGCGTATCCACAGCGGCGGCGGCGCGTCGCCCTTCGGCGCGGTCCAGAGGTCGGGACGGCGGATCAGCGCCTTGCCGAGCAGCAGCAGCAGCGCCGCGCAGACGAAGCCGATCAGCGGGCTGAACAGCAGCGCCTCCAGCACCTTGAGCGCCTGCCCCCATTGCACGCCAGAGCTGGCGACGCCGGGCGGGGTCATGAGCTGGTTGGCCAGCCCGACGCCGAGGATCGAGCCGATCAGCGCATGCGAGGAGGAGTTCGGGATCCCGGCCGCCCAGGTGGCGAGGTTCCAGGCGATCGCCGCCAGCAGCAGGGCGAAGATCATGCAGGTGCCGGCCGAGGAGCCGGAATTCAGGATCAGGTCGATCGGCAGCAGGGTGATGATGGAATAGGCGACCGCGCCGCTCGAGGTGAGCACGCCGAGGAAATTGAAGAAGCCGGACCAGACCACGGCGAGGCCGGGCGCCAGGGTGCGGGTGTAGATCACCGTCGCCACCGCGTTCGCGGTGTCGTGGAACCCGTTGACGAACTCGAAGCCGAGCGCCACCAGCAGCGCCACCCCGAGCAGCACCAGGGTGCCGATCGCCAGCGGCGCGGCATGGGTCTCGTTCATGTCGCTGAGCAGGCCGTACAGCGCGTAGCCCAGCCCTCCCACCAGCAGGACGGTGAACAGGAGCGCGGTCGGCAGGCCGGAGCGCGTGGCGGTAACCGGACGGGTGCCGGACATGACTGCATCGGACATGGATCGAAACTTAGACAGGTTGCCGCCGGTCCGCCCATGACCGTTGCATGACGATCGCGGCCCGCCCGCCTCAGCCGGCCGGGGCGTCGCTCTCCAGCAGCGCCGCGGCGGTGGCCTGGTCGGTCACCAGGCTGGAGATGAAGCCGCCGGCGAGCAGCGCGCGCAGCGGCGCCACCTTGTCGGCGCCGCCGGCGACGCAGATGCGGTCGGGGACCTCGCGTATCTCGTCGACGGACATGCCGATCATGCGGTCGTCCAGCGGCCCGGTGACGGCGCTTCCGCCCTGGTCGATGAAGCGGCCGGCCAGGACCGCCACCGCGCCGCAGGCGATGTAGGGCCGGGCCTCGGCAGCGGTCAGGAACCCGCTCTCGAACGCGGTGCTCGAGCTGTCGACGCTGCCGACGCCGAAGACGATGTGGTCGCAGCCGGCGATCAGCTGGAACTGCTGGATCAGCGATGGCTCCTGCATCAGCATCCGCTTGACGTCCGGGTGCGACACCAGGCCCGGCGCATGGAGATGCACGCAGCGCGCGCCGAGCCGGTTGGCGATGTTGGACGCGCAGAGTTCGGCGGAGAAGCGGTAGGTGCCGATGGCGCTGCCGGTGACCTGCACCACCGAGACGCCGGGCAGCAGCGTCGGCTGCAGCGCCTCCGACAGCGCCAGCACCGTCCGGCCCCAGGACACGCCGAGAATGTCGTTGGGCCGCAGCCGGTCGGCGAGCAGCCGCGCGCCCGCCTGCCCCACCCGCGCCACCTGCGCCGCTGCCGGAACCGCGCCGTCGCCGTCCGGCACCACGATGCAGGTCTCGATACCGAAACGCGCGCAGATGCGCCGGGCGGCGCCGACCGACTGCAGGTAGCGCGGCGCGATCGCGATCTGCACCACCCCCTTCTGGCGCGCGCTCTGCAGCAGCGCGTTCACCGAGGCGCGCGACAGACCGATCTGTCGCGCCACCTCGTCCTGGGTCATGTCCTCCTCGTAATAGAGCCAGGCTGCCCAGATCATCATGTCGTCGTTGAATTCGGCGGGAATCGCCAGGGCCGCGCGCCGTGACGCCGGCGTGGCCGCGCGGGCCGCCGGTCGGTGAGCCGAATGTTGCGCCATCCTATCTTTCTTCAAACCATGTTGACTTTTGTCAGGGCGTGCCACTAAGAGCCATCATCGCTGCCATGTTCATCCGTGTCTAACCGGTCCCGTGAGGATAAATGGACAATCTCTGGTCCGATGCCGATGCCCGGGCGCTCGTCGCGCACTACACCGCGCGCGGCGTCCACCCCGATCTGGCGCTCCGCACCTATTCCTCGCGCCTGCTCGGCAGCGTGCCGCGGCTGGTGATGCATGGCGGCGGCAACACCTCGGTCAAGATCACCGCCACCGACCTGTTCGGCGAGCCGGTGCGGGTGTTGTGCGTCAAGGGCAGCGGCCGCGACCTCGGCACCATCGAGCCGGACGGGCATCCGGCGGTGCGGCTGGCGCCGCTGGCGCGCTACAGGGCGCTCGAGGCGCTGTCGGACGAGGAGATGGTCAACGCGCAGCGCCAGAACCTGCTCGACACCCAGGCGCCGAACCCGTCGGTGGAGACGCTGCTGCATGCCTATCTGCCGCACGTGTTCATCGACCACACCCATTCGGTGACCTCGACGGCGATCGCCGCCCTGCCGGACCTGGAGGCGGTGTGCCGCGCCATCTACGGCGATCGCGTCGCCTGCGTGCCCTACATCATGCCGGGCTTCGCGCTGGCGAAGCTGGCGGCGGAGATCTACGAGGCCAACCCGGCGGTCGAGGGCATGATCCTGGCCAAGCACGGCATCTTCACCTTCGCCGACACCGCCCGCCAGGCCTACGACCTGATGATCGAGATGGTCACGCTGGCCGAGGACCACATCGCCGCCAATACCCGGCCGAATGCGGCCTTCGCGCCGGTCGCGCTGCCGGCCGAGATTATGCCGGCCAGCCAGCTGCTGCCGATGCTGCGTGGCGCGCTCGCCGACGCCGCGACGGGCCGGGCCCCGTCGCGCTGGGTGCTGTCGCTGCGCACCAGCCCGAGGATCAGGCGGTTCGTCGATGGGCAGGGGCTCGCCGACTACGCCAGGCGCGGCGTGGCGACGCCGGAGCAGGTGATCCGGATCAAGGCGCAGCCCTGCATCGTCCCGCCCCCCGACGCGGCGGCGCCGGAGGCCTGGCGGCAGGCGGCGCGCGAGGCGGTCGCCCAGTTCGTGGCCGAGTACGATGCCTATTTCGCACGGCAGAACACCCGCGTCGGCGGCGGCAGGCGCCAGCTCGATCCGCTGCCAAGGCTGATCGCGGTGCCGGGCCTGGGCATCGTCGGCGTCGGCGCCAGCAGCGCCGCGGCCGAGATCGCCGCCGATATCGGCGAGGCCTGGATCGACGCGGTGCTCGATGCCGAGGCGATCGGCCGCTTCGAATCGATCGGCGAGGACGACCATTTCGACATGGAATACTGGTCGCTCGAGCAGGCGAAGCTCGGCAAGGGCGCGGAGAAGCCGCTGGCCCGGCATGTCGTGGTGGTGACCGGCGGCGCTGGCGCGATCGGCGCCGCGACCGCGCGGGCCTTCGCGGCGGCGGGCGCCGACGTGGCGGTGCTGGACCTGGAGCAGACCGGGGCGGAAGCGGTCGCGCGCGCGATCGGCCCGCGCGCCCGCGGCATCGGCTGCGACGTGACCGATGCCGGCGCCGTCGCGGCGGCGTTCGATGCGGTATGCGCAGCCTTCGGCGGTGTCGATATCGTGGTGTCGAACGCCGGCGCCGCGCATGGCGGGTCGATGGCCGACCTGCCGGATCCGGTGCTGCGCAGCGGCTTCGAGCTGAATTTCTTCGCCCACCAGAACGTGGCCCGCAACGCGGTCCGCATCCTGCGCTCGCAGGGTTTCGGCGGGGTGCTGCTGTTCAACGTCTCCAAGCAGGCCGTCAATCCCGGCGAGGCGTTCGGCGCCTACGGCACGCCGAAGGCGGCGCTGCTGG
>CAZZZA010000006.1:0-53034 GCA_964658455.1 uncultured Lichenihabitans sp. | reverse complement strand
CCATTGGTCCACGGCCTATGGTGCGGCGGTAGTAGGCATTGTCATTGAACAGAAAATCGTAAATCGAATTGGTCTTTGACGCCTTTGCCATGTCCATGCTCAGCCTTCACGATATCAAGTGAGGTCCTCGAACGACTATGGGATGTAATCTTCGAGCAGCTGCCCGACCATAATTGTCACTTCCTCGAACTCGTATTCCGGATCAAAACGCCACATTGGATCCGACCGACGGTGGACATCAGGATCGAGTAGTGCCTCTTGCAAATCTTCAACCGAACCAGCGACAGAGACTTCAAGCAGGAAACGCGACATCTCACCTTCCGGCGCAACCCACAGCATGAAATGAAGTGCAACATAGCGGTGTATGACCCAGTCATACGCCGGTTCGTCCGGATACTGTTCGATCACGGACCGCCCGAGCGTGTTTTGAAGCGCCTCGATTTGTGACGCGAATGTTTGCGTCCAGAGGACGACGAGTTCCTCGAACGTGTCCTCGACACCGACAGTATGCGCGACCTCGTTGCAAGCGAGCCAGAAGGCTTCGGTATAGCCGCCAGGAGCGGGGCCCCCCGAGAAGTCCCTGATGCTGAAGCGAGATCCCATCCGCCCTTCCTCGTCGAAGGCTTCTATCAGGGGAAGATCGACCAATGTCTTCGCGAAGGCGCGAATCCGGCCAGCAAGCTGTGCCTGGCAGTCGCCATATCGGCTCATCATCCGGGCCACGGCCGACACGGCGGCGCAAGCGCCCAGACCCGCCCGGTCACACACCATCACTGGCCGCTCCAGCGCCGGTAGCGTCGCTAACCAGGCCTTGGCATCGACTTCGGCGGTGGCGGCATTGTCCTGGCTTTGAGGGCTCGTCTCGTCGAGGACGAAGCGAATCATATCGGCGACCAAGACGACTGGCTCATTCCAGCCAGCCGGAGGCATCGACAGATACAGATCTCTGCGGGATGACCGGCGGGTTATGCGAGCGATACAAAGTGCCTCAGTTCCTGTCGCGGGCAGGATGCGGTTGATTGAGTCGATGTTGGCCATCAGCCTCTGCCTATGCTCATCGACGGCCTGCAGCTATTCTGGCTGAAGGCAGTCTACCGGCGAAAGATTCCGGTTTTCTCGCTTCTTGGAAGTCCCGTCCGCGGCCCGAGCGCCCACTGTCGAGCCTAGCGCAGCGCGCGTGGTATCCTGAAGGTCAGCATCGCCTGCACCGCCCGATTGGCGAAGCGGTCGCAATCCAGCGTCTCGTGCACCGCGGCGCAGCGCTGCCGCAGCAGCCGGGTGCCGATCAGCGCCCGTGCATAGAACGGCGCATCGACCAAAGTGCGTTTCACCTCGGCCCGGCCGTCGTCGGACCGGGTCTCGCGGCGCACCCCCCAGCGCGACCGCGACAGCGTGGCGCGGGGCGGCTGGTCGATCGGTTCCACCGTGCCGTCCGGTCCGATCCGCAGCGCCAGCCCGACCCTGCCGCCGTCGCGATGTTCGGCGTCATACAAAATGGCGCTCTCGGCGCCGAGCGGCGCACGGCACCAGTCCCAGCGACGGAACGCGGTCTCGATGGCGCCGTCGCCATGGTTGCCGTCCAGATAGCCGTCGCCGGACCAGCGCAGCGACGGAGCGTCCAGCGCCACCTCGACCCTGGCGCGCGGCGAGAGCGGCGTCCAGCGATGGTTGCCGGACGCGCTCAACAGCGCCTCGTAGCCGGTCAACGCCGTCGGGTGGACGGTGACGGTGCCGCGCACCCGGGCCGACAGCGGCATGGTGCGCTCGTCGATCGTGATCGTCAGGCGCGCGCCGTCCCAGTGCAGCGCGCTCGGGCCGATGCGCAGGCTGGCCGCATCGCGCGACACCGCGTGCGAACCGCGCTCGGTCATCGCCCAGCGTTTCGCCGCCGGCCCGTCGCCGGCGCGATACAGGGCGACATGCAGGCAGCAATGGCGCAGCGGATCGCCGGCGCCGAACCGGCGGCTCCAGGCGTAGTACGGCGAGAACACGCTGCCCAGGAAGGCGATGATGGTCAGCCCGTAGCGCCCGTCGTCGCTCAGCGCATCGACATACCACCAGCGGTATCCGTGCTGCCCGACCGGCTGGTCGAAGCGCACGCAAGCAGGATCGCCGCCGCCGCCATCCGTCCCGAGCGGGCCGCCATCGCCAGGCCCGGACCCGGATGGGTGCTGCCGCCCGCCAGATACAGGCCCGGCAGCCGGCTCGCCACGCCCGGCCGGCGGAACGACGCCATCCAGCCGTGCGACGCCTGGCCGTACAGCCCGCCCCCGGTCGCCGGGAACATCCTCGCGAACTGGCTGGGTCCGGTGATCCATCCCGAGCCCGCCGTCTGTTCCACCGTCAGGCCGCATCGTCGCAGCGCCGCGAAGCTGGCTGTCTCGCACTGGCGTACCTCCGTTTGGTTCTCGTGCCGCGCGCCGTTCGCGGGCGCGTTGATCACCAGCAGCAGCCGTTCGGCGTCCGGCTGAACACCGCCGATCCATGTCCCGCGATCGCAGCGATCCTGCGCGCACACATAGACTGTCGGCGCGCTCGGCAGCCGGCCTTGCCCAAGCTCGGCGAACTCGCGCGGATAATCCTGCGAGAAGAACACGCCATGGCGCGACAGCGGAAATCCGCGCGTCCGCGCGCGGCAGGCCACCGTCAGCGCCGAGAACGAGCGACGGCCGGCGATCGCCGGGGTGGCGCGCCGCGCCGCGGCTCCGAACACCCCCTGCGACAGCGCGGCGACATCGGCATTGCAGACCACCATGTCCGCCTCGACGATCTCGCCGCCGGCCAGCCGCACGCCGCGGCACCGTCCGCGCGCGACCAGGATCTCGGCGACCGGGCAGTTGGTGCGGATCAGCGCGCCGTGCCGTTCCGCCAGCGCCCGCAGCACCGCGCCGATCCGGATCATGCCGCCCTCGACCAGCCAGACGCCGGATTGTTCCACATGCGCGACCAGCATCAGCGTCGCCGGCGCCAGGAACGGCGACGAGCCGCAATAGGTCGCATAGCGGCCGAACAGCTGCCGCAGCCGCGGATCCTGGAAATGCGTCCCCACCGCCCGCCACAGGCTGGTGAACGGATCGATGCCGAACAGCGCCGGCAGCGGCACGTCCCGCACCAGCCGGGCCAGCCCGGGTCTCGGCTGGCGCATGAACGGCCGGTCGAGCGTGTCGTGGATCCGCCTGGCCTGCGCGCAGAACGCCAGGAAGCCGCGCGCCTCCGCGGCACCCGCCAGCGTGCCGATCGCCTCCGCAGATGCGGCGGGATCGGCGAACAGGTCGAGCCGGGCGTCTGGCCCCCAGGCGTGGCGGGCCAGCACCGAGGCCGGCGTCAGCGTCAGGTGCGCGGCCAGCGACTCGCCGGCCTCGGCAAAGATCGCGTCCAGCTCGCCGGCCATGGTGAGCACCGTGGGGCCGGCATCGATGCCGTCCAGCTGCCGCAGCTTGCCGCCGGTCGACGCGGCCTTTTCCAGCACCGTGACCTCGAGCCCGCGCGACGCCAGCAGCAGCGCCGCGACCAGGCCGCCGATGCCGGCGCCGATGATGGCCACGCGGGGGGAGGCGATGGCGGTGCTCCGGAGTTAGTGATTGACGCCGTTGTCTATAAAGCCTGACAGTGCAAAGCGACAAGCCGAGTTGACAATGACGCCGGCGATCGAGGGAACGTGGGATGTCGGACGCCTCTGCCCGGGTCGAGAGCGCACTCGCACTGACACTTGCCGCAAGCGCCGGGCCCAGCGCGCCGCCGAAACTGGCCGCGGCGATGCAGCACGCGGTGTTTCCGGGCGGCGCCCGCATCAGGCCGCGCCTGTGCCTGGCGGTCGCCGCCGCCTGCGGCGACCCGAACCCGGCGCTGTCCGACGCCGCCGCGGCGGCGATCGAGCTGGTGCACTGCGCCTCGCTGGCGCATGACGACATGCCGTGTTTCGACGACAGCGCGCTGCGCCGCGGCCGTCCGTCGGTGCATGGCGCGTTCGGCGCGGCGCTGGCGCTGCTGGCCGGCGATGCGCTGATCGTGCTCGGCTTCGAGACCATGGCGCGCGCCGCGCTGGCGCATCCCGCATCCGCGTCGCCGGTCTGTCTGGCCGACCTGCTGCTGATCCTGTCGCGCTGTTCCGGCATGCCGGGCGGCATCGTCGGCGGCCAGGCCTGGGAGTGCGAACCCTGCGTCGATCTCGCCGCCTACCAGCGCGCCAAGACCGGCGGGCTGTTCGCCGCCGCCACCATGGCCGGCGCCGCCGCCTCCGGCCAGCCGCATGAGGCCTGGCGGATGCTGGGCGAACGGCTGGGCGAGGCCTACCAGGTCGCCGACGATCTGGCCGACACGCTCTGCTCGCCGTCCGAGATCGGCAAGCCGGGCGGCCAGGATGCGCTGCTCGGCCGGCCCAACGCGGTGCTGCAGCTCGGCGCGCATGGCGCCCTGGCGCGACTCGAATCCCTGGTCGGCGAGGCGATCGCGTCGCTGCCGCCCTGCCACGACCCGGATGCGCTGCGCCGTCTGGTGCTGATCGAGGTGCGGCGGCTGCTGCCCAAGGACGCCGTGCTGCGCGCGGCGTGAGCCTGCTGGACGCGCTGGTCGCCAGCGCCCGCTTCCGCGCGTTCGCCACCCGGTTCCCGCTCACCCTGCCGATCGCCCGCCGACGCGCCGGGGCGCTGTTCGATCTCTGCGCCGGCTTCGTCTACTCGCAGGTGCTGCTGGCGCTGGTGCGCCTCGATATCCCGCGCATCTTGCGCGACGCGCCGCTGACCAGCGATTCCCTGGCCCGGCGTCTCGATCTTCCCGAACCCGCGATGGAACGCCTGCTGCTGGCGGCGGTGTCGCTGCGTCTGCTGTCGATGCGATCGCGCAACCGGTTCGGGCTCGGGCCGCTCGGCGCCGCGCTGATCGACAATCCAGGCGTCACCGGCATGATCGCCCACCACCACCTGCTCTACGACGATCTGCGCGATCCGGTGGCGCTGCTGCGCGGCTGCGTCGCCGCGTCGCTCGGCGGCTACTGGCCGTACGCCGGCAGCCGCGCCGCGCCGCCGCCGGAACAGACCAGGGCCTACACCGCGCTGATGAGCGCGTCGCAGCCGATGATCGCCGCCGAGGTGCTGGGCGCCTACCCGGTCGGGCGGCACCGGCATCTGCTCGATGTCGGCGGCGGCAGCGGCGCGTTCGCGACCGCGGCCCTCGCGGCGTCGCGCCGGCTGCGCGCCACCGTGTTCGACCTGCCGCCGGTGGCGGCGCAGGCCGGCGCGTGCTTCGAGGCCGCCGGGCTGTCGGGCCGCGCCCGCGCCATCGGCGGCGATTTCGTGCGCGAGTCGCTGCCGACCGGCGCCGATCTGATCGCGCTGGTCAGGGTGCTGCACGACCATGACGACGATGTCGCGCTGTCGCTGCTGCGGCGCATCCACGCCGCGCTGCCGCCGGACGGTACCTTGCTGCTGGCCGAGCCGATGGCCGGCACCAGGGGGGCGGCGCCGGCCGGCGATGCGTATTTCGGCTTCTACCTGCTGGCGATGGGCAGCGGCCGGCCGCGCCGGCCGGAGCGGATCGAAGCCATGCTGCGACAGGCCGGTTTCACCCGGGTCGCGATGCGGCGCACGCGCACGCCGCTGCTGGCGCGGCTGCTGGTGGCGCGGCCGTGAGACAGCGGCCGGGAAAAATGACAAGCCGGCAATTTGTCCATTTGCATTTACATCTTATTGTGTAAGGTAAGCGTGACAGTCATTCCTTGCTTTGGATGACGGGAGGGTTGAGAGATGCAAGCCGAGGCCGTGCTCCTGGAACAACCGGAACGGATCGCGCTGCGCCGCCTCACCCTGGATTCGCCCCGCGCCGACGACATCGTTGTCCAGGTCGACTGGAGCGGCATCAGCACCGGCACCGAACGCCTGCTCTTCTCCGGCCGCATGCCGGACTTCCCCGGCATGGGCTACCCGCTGGTGCCGGGCTACGAATCGGTCGGCCGCGTGCTGCATGCCGGACCGGATTCCGACCTCGCCGTCGGCACGCCGGTATTCGTGCCGGGAGCGAGTTGCTACGGCGCCGTACGCGGCCTGTTCGGCGCCAGCGCGTCGCGGCTGGTGGTGCCGTCCGGCCGGGTGATCGCGCTGCAGGGCCCGCTCGCCGGCGCGCCGAGCGGCCGAATCGCGACGCCATCCTGCTGGCGCTGGCCGCCACCGCACGCCACGCGATCGCGGGCGGCGCCGCGCTGCCGGAGCTGATCGTCGGCCACGGGGTGCTGGGCCGGCTGCTCGCCAGGCTGACGCTCGCCGCCGGCGGCCAGCCGGTGGTCTGGGAGCGCGACGCCCTGCGCGCCGGCGGCGGCGCCGGTTACCGGGTGCTCGATCCCGATGCCGATCCGCGCCGCGACTATGGCTGCATCGTCGATGTCAGCGGCGATCCGTCGATGCTCGACACGCTGATCGGCCGTCTCGCCCGGCAGGGTGAGTTGGTGCTGGCCGGCTTCTACGCCGACCGGCTCGGCTTCTCGTTCCCGCCGGCCTTCATGCGCGAGGTCCGCCTGCGGATCGCCGCGCAATGGCAGCCGGCCGATCTCGCCTGCGTGACGGCGATGGCGCAATCCGGCGCGCTCTGCCTCGACGGGCTGATCAGCGACGTGCGCCCCGCCGCGGACGCGGTGGCGGCCTACGAGACCGCCTTCGACAATCGTGACTGCATCAAGATGGTTCTGGACTGGAGCGCCTACGCATGAAAGCGGAACCCGGCTCGAAAACGCAGATCATCGCCATCTACGGCAAGGGCGGCATCGGCAAGAGCTTCACGCTCGCCAACCTCTCCTACTCGATGGCGCAATCGGGCAAGCGGGTGCTGCTGATCGGCTGCGACCCGAAAAGCGACACCACCTCGCTGCTGTTCGGCGGGCGGTCCTGCCCGACCATCATCGAGACCTCGGCGAAGAAGCAGGCCGCGGGCGAGAAGGTGCAGATCGGCGATGTCTGCTTCAAGCGCGACGGCGTGTTCGCGATGGAGCTGGGCGGGCCGGAGGTCGGGCGCGGCTGCGGCGGCCGCGGCATCATCCACGGTTTCGAGCTGCTGGAAAAGCTCGGTTTCCACCAATGGGGTTTCGACTACGTGCTGCTCGACTTCCTGGGCGACGTGGTCTGCGGCGGCTTCGGCCTGCCGATCGCCCGCGACATGTGCCAGAAGGTGATCGTGGTCGGCTCGAACGACCTGCAATCGCTCTATGTCGCCAACAATGTCTGCTCGGCGGTGGATTATTTCCGCAGGCTCGGCGGCAATGTCGGCGTCGCCGGCCTGGTCATCAACAAGGATGACGGCACCGGCGAGGCGCAGGCGTTCGCCGATGCGGTCGGCATCCCGGTGCTGGCGGCGATCCCGGCCGACGACGACATCCGCCGCAAGAGCGCCAACTACGAGATCGTCGGCAGGCCTGGCGGGCAATGGGCGCCCCTGTTCGAGGCGCTGGGGCTGGAGGTCGCCAGCGCGCCGCCGCTGCGCCCGACCCCGCTGACCCAGGACGGGCTGCTCGACTTGTTCAAGGGCGAGTCGGTCGGCCGCGACGTGGTGCTGGTGCCGGCGACGATGACCGACATGTGCCCGACGATGGCGCTGGAAAAGCCGTCGCTCGAAATCCAGTACGAGCCGGCCTGAGCCGATGGACGGCATCGCCACCCTCGACCAGGCCGCCATCGCCAGCCTGGAGCGCGACGGATCCGGCTGCCATGGCGGGCGCGAGACCATGCTCGACGCCGCGTCGCGCGCCGGCAAGAGCGCTGCGATGGACGCGCTGATGCGCGACTATCCGCGCGGGCCGCACGAGCAGCCGCAATCCATGTGCCCCGCGTTCGGATCGCTGCGCGTCGGCCTGCGCATGCGACGGGTGGCGACGATCCTGTGCGGCTCGGCCTGCTGCGTCTACGGGCTCAGCTTCACCTCTCGCTTCTACGGCGCGCGACGCAGCGTCGGCTATGTGCCGTTCAACTCCGAGACCCTGGTGCGCGGCCAGTTGTTCGAGGACATACGCGACGCCGTGATCGCGCAGGCCCGGCCCGCCGAGGTCGATGCGGTGGTGGTGATCAATCTGTGCGTGCCGACCGCATCCGGCGTGCCGCTCGACCTGCTGCCGAAGACCCATGACGGGGTCAGGATCATCGGCATCGACGTGCCCGGTTTCGGCGTGCCGACCCATGCCGAGGCGAAGGACGTGCTGGCAGCGGCGATGCTGCGTTTCGCCCGCGCCGAGGCCGAGACCGGCCCGGTCGCGCGTCCCGGCGGGCTGGTCGACGGCGCCCGCACCCTGGCGCTGATCGGCGAGATGTTCCCGCTCGATCCGGCGACGATCGGCGCGATGATCGAGCCGATGGGATTGTCGGTGGCGCCACCGACGCCGGCCCGCGAATGGCGTGACCTGTATGGCGCGCTGGACTGCGCCGCGGCCTGCGCGATCCATCCGTTCTACACCGCCTCGGTGCGCGAGTTCGCCGCCGCCGGCCGGCCCGTGGTCGGCTCGGCGCCGGTCGGTCTCGACGGCACCGCGGCGTGGCTGGATGCGGTCGCCGATGCCGCCTTCGTGCCGGGCGTGGCCGCCGACGCCGCCAGGGCGCGGGCGCTGGGGCCGCTGCGGGCGGCACTCGAGGCTAACCGTCTGGACACGCGGATCACCCTGTCCGGCTATGAAGGGTCCGAACTGCTGGTCGCGCGCCTGCTGATCGAGGCCGGCGCCACCATTCCCTATGTCGGCACCGCCTGCCCGCGCACGGTCTGGAGCGATCCCGACAGGCTGTGGCTGGAAGCGCGCGGCACGCATGTGCAGTACCGCGCCTCGCTCGAGCAGGATCTGGCGGCGATGCGCGAGGTGCGTCCGGACCTCGCCATCGGCACCACGCCGGTGGTGCAGAAGGCCAAGGAACTCGGGATTCCCTCGGTCTACTTCACCAACATGGTGTCCGCCCGTCCGCTGTTCGGCCCCGCCGGGGTCGGCGCGCTGACCGGCATCGTCCGCACCCAGTCCAGGGGACACGAACGCTTCGCGCGCATGGTGTCGTTCTTCGGCGCGGGCCAGGACGCCCCGACGGTGGGGGCCTGAGCATGCTGGTTCTCGATCACGACCGGGCCGGCGGCTACTGGGGCGCGGTCTATGCCTTCGCCGCCATCAAGGGCCTTCGCGTCATCATCGACGGGCCGGTCGGCTGCGAGAATCTGCCCGTGACCGCAGTGCTACACTACACCGACGCGCTGCCGCCGCACGAGTTGCCGATCGTGGTGACGGGCCTGAGCGAAGAACATCTCTCGATGAGCGGCACCGAGGGGGCGATGGGCCAGGCCAACAAGGCCGGCGACACCACCAAGCCCGGCGTCGTGGTCACCGGCAGCATCGCCGAGATGATCGGCGGCGGCGTGGTGCCGGAAGGCTCCAACCTGAAACGCTTCGTGCCGCGCACGATCGACGAGGATCAGTGGCAGTGCGCCGACCGGGCGCTGTTCTGGCTGCACGCGCAGTTCGGCGTGCGCAAGAAGACCGTGATCCGGCGGCCGAAGCCGGAGGGCGCCAGGCCGAAGGTCAACCTGATCGGCGCGATCTACGGCACCTTCAACAGCCCGTCCGACCTGGCCGAGATGCGCCGTCTGGTCGAGGGGATCGGCTGCTCGGTCAATCTGTGCTTCCCGCTCGGCAGCCATCTCGACGACGTGCCGCGCCTGGCCGACGCCGATGTGAATGTGTGCCTGTATCGCGAGTTCGGCAGCCTGCTCTGCGACGAGCTGGATCGGCCGTGGCTCTATGCGCCGATCGGCCTGTTCTCCACCACCGCCTTCCTGCGCAAGCTGGGCGAGCTGACCGGGGTCGATCCGGAGCCGTTCATCGCCGCCGAGAAGGAGACCACGATCAAGCCGATCTGGGATCTGTGGCGCTCGGTGACGCAGGATTTCTTCGCCACCGCCTCGTTCGCCGTGGTGGCGACCGAGACCTACGGCCGCGGCATCCGCCAGTTCCTCGAGGACGAGATGGGCATGCCGTGCGCGTTCGCGGTGGTGCGCCATCCCGGCGCCAAGACCGACAACGCGGCGATCCGCGAGAAGCTGCGCGCGACGCCGCCGATGGTCATGTTCGGCTCGATGAACGAGCGCATCTACATGGCTGAGCAGGGCACCCGCGGCATCTGGGTGCCGGCCTCGTTTCCGGGCGCCATCATCAGGCGCGCGACCGGCACGCCGTTCATGGGATATGCCGGCGCCACCTACATCATTCAGGAATTCTGCAACGCCCTGTTCGACGGCCTGTTCGGCATGCTGCCGCTCGGCGGCGATCTCGACCGGGTGGCGCCGACGCCGGCGCGCGACGCCGCGCCCGGCGGCCAGGATGCAGAGAAGATCTGGGACGCGGACTCGCTGGTGCTGCTCGATGAGGCGGTGGCGCGCGAGCCGTTCCTGGTCAGGATCTCCGCCGCGAAACGCCTGCGCGAGCGGATCGAGCAGCGTGCAGTCCTTCGGGGCGAGCGCCGTATCACGGCGGCTCGCGTGCGCGAGACTGTCGACGAACAGGCAATGGGTAAAGTGTAGGAAGGATGAGTAACGATGTCGGATGATCTTGAACGCCGCTCGACCCTGTCGGGCCTCAGTGTCGGGGAGGCGAAGGAGTTCAATCGGATCTTCGTCATCTCCTTCCTTATCTTCGTGGCGATCGCGATCGTCGCGCACTACCTGGCCTGGATGTGGCGCCCGTGGCTGCCCGGCGTGAACGGCTACCAGACCTCGATGCTCGATGGCGTGCACATGGCCCGCCTGCTGATCTCGTCCTACGGCTAAGGGAGACCTCCAATGTATAGAGTTTGGCTGATGTTCGACCCGCGCCGTGCGCTGGTCACCTTGTTCGTGTTCCTGCTGGTCCTGGCTCTGACCATCCATTTCATCCTGCTCAGCACGGATCGGTTCAACTGGCTGGACGGCCCGCATCACGACCAGATGCACACCACGGCACAGATGCAGCAGATGACGCCGCTGCCTGCCGGTCAACCGCCGGCACAGTGAGCCGAAGCGCACCTGTGTCCAATCGATAACGCTGCCGACGCGAGACCTGCATCATGTCGATGTTAAATTACGAGTACAAGTATCGGGTCCGCGGCGGCACCTTGGTCGGCGGCGATCTGTTCGATTTCTGGGCCGGCCCCTTCTATGTCGGCTTCTTCGGCGTCACGACGATGTTCTTCACGATCATCGGCACGGCGCTGATTTTGTGGGCCGCGGCGCTGGGTCCGACCTGGAACCTCTGGCAGATCAGCATCGCACCGCCCGACGTCCGCTATGGCCTGGCCTTCGCGCCGCTGCGTGAAGGCGGTCTGTGGCAGTTGATCACGGTCTGCGCGATCGGCGCCTTCGTCTCCTGGGATCTCAGGATGATCGAGATCGCCCGCAAGCTCGGCATGGGACTGCATACCCCGATCGCCTTCGCCTGCGCGATCACCGCCTATGTCACGCTGGAGGTGATCAGGCCGGTGCTGATGGGCGCCTGGGGCAATGCGTTCCCCTACGGAATCATCAGTCATCTCGACTGGGTCTCCAACGTTGGCTACCAGTATCTCCAGTTCCACTACAATCCGGCGCACATGATCGCGGTGACGTTCTTCTTCACCACCACCTTCGTGCTGGCCATGCACGGCGGCGCCATCCTGTCCGCGCTCAATCCCGCCGAGGGCGAAACGGTCAAGGGCGGCGGCCACGAGGACGCCTTCTTCCGCGACCTGATGGTCTATTCCATCGGTCCGCTCGGCATTCACCGCCTGGGCTGGTTCTGCGCCATCAATGCCGGCCTGTGGAGCGCGCTCTGCATCCTGTTGAGCGGACCTTTCTGGACCAGAGGCTGGCCGGAATGGTGGTCCTGGTGGCTCAACCTGCCCTTCTGGAAGTGAGGCCAAGACCGTGCTGGAAAATCCATCGGGCTTCGGCCCCGGTTCGAGGCCGGAGATCGGCATCGAATACCAGAACCTCTTCAACCGCGTGCAGATCGACGGCGTGCTCGATCGCGGACCGCCGCTGGCGGAAGGCAACGAGAACCGTGGCGGAACCCGGTTCTCCTGGCTGCTGGGGCTGATCGGCTCCAACCAGGTCGGGCCGTTCTATCTCGGGCCGCTGGGGATCGCCTCGCTGCTGTCCGGGTTCATCGCCTTCGAGATCATCGGGCTGAACATGTTCGCCTCGGTCGGCTGGGATCCGGTGCAGTTCGTGCGCCAGCTGCCCTGGCTCGCCCTGCAGCCGCCCGCACCCTCCTATGGCCTGCACATCCCGCCGCTGGCGGAGGGCGGCTGGTGGCTGATGGCCGGCTTCTTCCTGACCGTGTCGATCATGCTCTGGTGGGTCCGCGTCTATCGCCGGGCCCGGGCACTCGGCATGGGCACGCATATTCCGTGGGCGTTCGCCTCGGCGATCTGGCTCTACCTGGTCGACGGGTTCCTGCGTCCGGTGCTGATGGGCAGCTGGAGCGAGGCGGTGCCGTTCGGGATCTTCCCGCATCTGGACTGGACCGCTTCGATCTCGATCCGCTACGGCAACCTCTATTACGACCCGTTCCACATGCTCTCGATCGTGTTCCTCTACGGCTCGGCGCTGCTGTTCGCCATGCATGGCGGCACGATCCTGGCCACCGGCCGCTACTGGGCGGAACGCGAGGTCGAGCTGGCGATCGATCGCGGCACCGCGGTGGAGCGCGGCTCGCTGTTCTGGCGCTGGGTGATGGGCTTTAACGCCACCTTCGAGTCGATCCATCGCTGGGCGATCTGGTTCGCGGTGCTGTGCACCCTGACCGGCGGCATCGGCATCCTGCTGACCGGCACCGTCGTCGATAACTGGTATCTCTGGGGCGTGAAGCACGGTCTGGCTCCGGCCTATCCGCGGGTTTATGCGCCGATCACCGACCCTGGCTACCTGCGCGGCGTGACCGGCGTCGGCTCCGCCACCATCGCGCCCCATCTGACAGCGCCCACTGGGGCCGTGCACCCATGAACCCGATCCTGGCCCCGTTCATCATCGTCGGGCGCCTGCTCGGCGCCGTCGCGGGTTTCGGCCGCTCCCGTCCCTGGACCACCGGTCTGGCGCTGACCGGCGCGGTGCTGGTGGTGGCGATCGGGGCGCTCATTTTCACCTTCGAGCGGCCGCCGCTGCAGGTGGTGTCGCTGGGCTATCGCGGCACCGGCATGCAGGCGGTCTACAACACCCGTCGCCTGGAGCAGATGAATCCGCTGCAGCAGGTCGACCTGCCGCTGCCGGCGGTGACCCCGGCGGGCAAGACCGCCGGCGAGACCTACAAGAACATCAAGGTGCTGCAGGCGGTCGACGCCAACGAGTTCCTGCGCCTGATGGGCGCGATGACGCAGTGGCTGGCGCCGCAGGCGGGCTGCGCCTTCTGCCATTCGCTCAACAACATGGCCGAGGACACCGTCTACAACAAGATCGTCGCGCGGCGGATGCTGCAGATGGTCGCGGCCATCAACAAGAACTGGAAGGTGCATGTCGGCGATGGCGGCGTCACCTGCCAGACCTGCCACCGTGGCCAGGCGATTCCGGCCGGCTCCTGGTTCGTGCAGCCGCCGCCGCATGGCCAGCGCGGCCTGACCGAGGCCGACAGCGGCCAGAACCTGCCGGCCGAGATCGCCGGCCTGACCGCGCTGCCCTACGATCCGCTGACGCCGTTCCTGCTGCAGACCAAGGCGATCCGGGTGACGCCGACCACGGCGCTGCCGTCGGGCGGGGTGCGCCCCTCGATCAACCAGACCGACTGGACCTATTCGCTGATGATCCACTTCAGCGACAGCCTGGGCGTCAACTGCACCTACTGCCACAACACCCGCGCCTTCGAGGAGTGGGACCAGGGCACGCCGCATCGCGTGACCGCCTGGCACGGGATCAAGATGGTGCGGGACCTCAATCTCGCCTATATGTTGCCTCTGACCGACGTGTTCCCGCGCGACATGCGCGGCGCGCTCGGGGATGTCGCCAAGGTGAGTTGCGAGAGCTGCCACAATGGCGCGTTCAAGCCGTTCTACGGCGCCAGTGCGCTGTCTTCCTATCCGGAGCTGCTGCAGGTGACGGATACCGCGACCGCCCAGTCCGCCGACAACCAGGCGGTCGGCACCCTGCCTGCAGCGATCCAGTCGGCCACCGGTCGACCCTGACGGAGAGAGCGACGTGCGAGCGATGACGCGACCACAGGCCCGGTTCGGGGCACTGCTCAGGACCACGGCGCTCGCCGGGTTGCTGGGGCTGACCGGGCAGATCGGGTCCGGACTGGCCCAGACCGAACCGCAGACCGCGACACCGCCGCCCACCGGCGAGGCGTCGATGCCCAGCGCCGTCACCACCGCGGCGCCGGTCTCGATGACCGCGCCCGCCGCCGCCGGCAAGCCGGTCACGGTGCCGGGCCCGCAGGACGACATCCTGGTGCGCGGCAAGTACCTCACCGACATGGCCGACTGCGCCTCCTGCCATTCCCGCGAGGGCGGCGCCCGGTTCGCCGGCGGCCGGCCGATGGGGATGCCGTTCGGCACCCTCTACACCCCGAACATCAGCGCCGATCCGGAATACGGCATCGGCAAGTACACCGACGCCGATTTCGAGCGCCTGTTCAAGCGCGGCATCGATCGTGAGGGCAAGTATGTCTATCCGGGCATGCCGTATCCCTGGTACGCCTCGATGCGCGACGACGACATCCATGCGATCCGCGCCTACCTGATGTCGCAGCCGGCGGTGCACGAGCAGCGCCCGGACAACCAGATCTTCTTCCCGTTCGGCCTGCGCCCGGCGATCGGCTTGTGGAACGCGGCGTTCGTGCCGTCCGGGACCTTCAAGGACGACCCGTCCAGGTCCGCGCAGGTCAATCGCGGCGACTACATCGTCAACTCGTTCGCGCACTGCTCGGAATGCCATAACGGCCGCACCCTGCTCGGCAAGGGCGCGGTGGCGTTGCCGCTGCAGGGCGGCGTCATCACCCATTGGGCGACGCCCAACATCACCAACGACAAGCATACCGGCATTGGCCGCTACACCGACGAGCAGCTCTTCAACTATCTCAAGACCGGCGCCGACGACCATATGGGCACCGCGGTCGGCCCGATGATGGAGACCGTCGCCGTCAGCCTCAGCAAGCTCGCCGACGACGACATCCGCGCCATGATCGCCTATCTGCGCACCCAGGACCGGCCGGCCAGCTACGCGCCCTACAAGCGCCTCGCCTACCAGTCCGCGGACACGGCCGGCGCCCATGTCTACTACTCGTTCTGCTCCTCCTGCCACGGCGTCAACGGCAAGGGCGTGACCGGCGTGATCCCGGCGCTGGACGGCAACGGCATGGTGCGCGCGTCCGGGCCGCACAACGTGATCAACACCATCATCGGCGGCGTGCAGGCGGCCGGGACGTTCGGCGTGATGCCGGCACTGGGCAACGGCATGACCGACCAGCAGATCGCCGACGTCACCAACTACGTCCGCCAGGCCTGGAGCAACGATGCGCCGCCGAACGCGACGCCGTTCCTGGTGTCGGTGAACCGGATCTACGCCGACGGCGCCAGCGAGAGCCTGCTGAACGGCAAGCGGCGCAGCTGCCCGAAGCTCGACCTGCCGGCGCTGCAGACCGTGCTCGACGACAAGTCGAACGGGATCGTGCAGACCATGCAGTCGATCACCGTGCCGACCCTGCTGCAATCGGTGAACACCATCGTCGCCAAGGTCAGGCAGGCGGCGCCGGACCTCAAATCCGCCGACATCACCAACGGCCTGACGACGGCGTACTGCCCGATCCTGGAAGCGGACGCCAGCGTGCCGGCGGACTCCAAGAGCACGCAGCTCGCCAACTTCAGCACCCGCGTCTACACGCAGCTCAGGACCGACGGCAGCTACTGAGCGCCGCGTTCGCACCGGAGATCGGCCATGTACGCCTTACTCGTCATTCCCGTGGTGCTGATCGCGCTCTGGCTGGTCGGCGGCATCGTCTACGGCTGGGTCAAGCGCAGCTACGGCGCGCTGGTCATGCTCGGCTCGGCCGGCCTGGTCGCGGTGGCGGCGCTGTCCATCATCCTCTTCATCGGCCCGTACTGGATCGTCATCTACGACACGGTGCTCCAGCCGGGCTGAGGCGTCCGATGCGGGTCGTGGTGATCGGCTCCGGCTTCGGCGGCCTGGCAGCGGCGCTCAGGGCACGGGCCCTGGGTCATTCCGTCACCATCCTGGAGCGGCTCGACCAGCCGGGCGGCCGGGCGCGCGTGTTCCGGCGCGACGGCTTCGTGTTCGATGCCGGTCCCACCGTCATCACCGCCCCGGACCTGTTCGACGAGCTGTGGGCGCTGTTCGGTGAGCGCCGCGCCGATCATGTCGGCTTCCTGCCGGTGGCGCCGTGGTACCGGATCGGTTTCGCCGATGGCGGCAGCTTCGATTATGGCGGCGACGTCGAGCAGATGCGCGCCAAGGTCGCGTCGTTCGCGCCGGGCGACGAGGCCGGCTATCTCAGGCTGTCCGCCCGCACCCGGGCGCTTTACCAGGTCGGCTACGTGGCGCTGGGCGCGGTGCCGTTCCATCGCCTGCGCACCATGCTGCAAGCGGTGCCGGCGCTGGTGCGGCTGGGCGCGTGGCGCTCGCTGTACCGGTTCGTCGCCCGCGACATCAAGAACGAGTCGCTGCGCCGCGTGTTCACGCTGCAGATGCTGCTGATCGGCGGGCACCCGTTCCGCTCGCCGGCGCTCTACGCGCTGATCCAGCATCTCGAGCGCGAGGGCGGGCTGTGGTTCGCGGCCGGCGGCACCGTCAGCCTGGTCGAGGGGCTGGTGGCGCTCGGCCGGCGGCACGGCGTGCAGCTCAGGACCGGCAGCACCGTCGCCGGCATCCTGGTCGAGCACGGCCGCACACGCGGCGTGCGTCTGGACGGCGGCGAGATCGTCCCCGCCGACATCGTCATCGCCAATGCCGACGCGCCGATGGTGCATGGCACGCTGCTGCCGCCGAAGCTGCGGCGCAGCGCCAGGCGTCTCGACCGGCAGCAGCCGTCGATGGGCTTGTTCGTGCTGTATTTCGGCACCACTCGCCGCTACGACGCCGTGGCGCACCACACCATCCTGCTCGGCCGCGAATATCGCGCGCTGCTCGACGCGATCTTCGGCAGCGATGCGGTGCTGCCGGACGATCCCAGCCTCTATCTGCACCGGCCGACCGCAACCGACCCGTCGCTGGCGCCGGCCGGGCAGGATGCGTTCTACGTGCTCGCCCCGGTGCCTAACCTGCGCGCGCCGATCGACTGGCGACGCGCCGGGCCGGTGATGCGCGACAGGGTGGTGGCGATGCTGTCGGCGCGCGCCCTGCCGGACCTCGAATCCTGCATCGTCTCCGAGAGCACCCTGACCCCGGCCGATTTCGCGCACGACTATCTCTCCCGCGACGGCGCCGGCTTCTCGATCGCGCCGATCCTGCGGCAGTCGGCCTTCTTCAGGTTCCACAACCGCTGCAAGGCGGCGGAGGGGCTGTATCTGGTCGGGGCCGGCACCCATCCCGGCGCCGGCGTGCCGGGGGTTTTGACGTCCGCCAAGCTGGTCGGCACCCTGCTGGCGGAGGCGGCGTGATGTATCTGGCCCAGCCCGCAGGCAGCGTGGACCTTGCCCCCTACGCCTGGCTCACCTGGGGCGCGGACGCACCGCGCCGGCCGCCGGCCCCGCGTTTCGCGGCCGGAGCCGGAGAGAGCGATCTCGCGGTGCTGTCGCGCCAGGGGCGGTCGTTCCGGCTGGCCGGCCGGCTGCTCGGCCAGCAGACGCTCGAGCGCGCCGCGTCGCTCTATGCGGTCTGCCGCGCCGTCGACGATCTCGCCGACGAGGCGCCCGACCCGGCGGCGGCCGGCGAGGCGCTGCGAGAGATCCGAGACGATCTCGCCGGCAGCGGCCGCGGCGTCCCGCTCGGCAGCCGGTTCCGTGACCTCGGCGTCGACCGCCAGGCGGCGACGCTGCTGGTCGAGACCATGCTGTCCGATCTCGGGCCGGTGCGGATCGAGACCGAGGCGGCGTTGCTCGGCTACGCGCACGGCGCCGCCGGCACGGTCGGGCTGATGATGTGCGACGTGCTGGGCGTCACCGACCCGGCGGCGCGGCAGCGGGCGATCGATCTCGGCATCGCCATGCAGCTGACCAACATCGCCCGCGACGTGCGCGAGGATGCGCTGCGCGACCGAATCTACCTGCCGCGCGACTGGCTGCCGGACACGCTCTCGCCACCGACGCTCCCGGCGCACGAGGCCGCGGTCTTCCAGGCGGTCCGACGCCTGCTGGCGCTGGCCGACCGCTACTACCGGAGCGGCGAGCTGGGCTATCCGGCGCTGCCGGGCCGGGCGGCGCTGGCGATCCCGGTCGCAGCCGGGCTCTACCGCCATATCGGGCGGCTGGTGCTGCGGGCCGGCCCCGCCTATCTGCGCGGGCCGCGGCTGGTGGTCGGGCCGTTCACCCGCGCCGCCCTGGTCGCCGCCTGCATCTGCCGGCACTGGCCGTCGCGGCAGCGGTGACGGCCGCGCCCGCGCCTTGTCCGACGCTCGCCGCCCTGCGGCGCGGCGAGCTGGCCGGCGCGCGATCGCTGACGCTGCGCGCCGGCCTGACCGAATTCCCGGACGAGATCCTGGGCCTCGCCGACACGCTGGAGATGCTGGACCTGAGCGGCAACCCGCTCGCCTCGCTCCCGGACGATTTCGGCCGGCTGCACCGGCTGCGGGTGCTGTTCTGCTCGGCGACCCGCTTCACCCGGCTGCCGCCGGTGCTGGGCGCGTGCCCGCAGCTCAGCCAGGTCGGGTTCCGCGCCACCGGCCTGGAGGAGATCCCGGCGGAAGCGCTGCCGCCACGGCTGCGCTGGCTCACCGTGACCGACAATCGCCTGGAGACGGTGCCGGCCGCGATCGGCGCGCGGCCGCTGCTGCAGAAGCTGATGCTGTCCGGCAACCGCCTCGCCGCGTTGCCGGACACGATGGCCGGCATGCCGTCGCTGGAGCTGCTGCGCCTGTCCGCCAACCGGCTCGAGGCGCTGCCGGGATGGCTGCGCACGCTGCCGCGCCTGGCCTGGCTGGCCTGGGCCGGCAATCCGCTCGACCGGTCGCGCGCCGCCATCGATGCGCCGCTGATGCACTGGGACCGGCTCAGCCTGACCGGTCTGCTCGGCGAGGGCGCGTCCGGACAGGTGCATCGCGCGCTCTGGCGGCGCGCGCCGGACGATGTCGAGACGGTGGCGCTGAAGCTGTTCCGCGGCGCCATGACCAGCGACGGGCTGCCGGACCGCGAGATGGAAGCCTGCCTCGCCGCCGGCGCGCACCCGAACCTGACCGGCGGGCTGGGCCGGTTGCACGGCCATCCGGACGGGCTGCACGGGCTGGCGATGCGTCTGCTGCCGGATGGCTGGTCGGCGCTGGCCGGGCCGCCGAGCCTGGCGAGCTGCACCCGCGACGTCTATGCGCCGGACGCCCGCTTTACCGCACCGGTGATCGCCCGCATCGCCAACGCGATCGCGTCGGCCGGCGCGCATCTGCACGCGCGCGGCCTGTCGCATGGCGACCTCTACGCCCACAACGTGCTGTGGGACGGCAAGCGCGGCGACGCGGTGCTGAGCGATTTCGGGGCGAGCGCCTTCCTGCCGGACGATGCGGCGCAGCGCGCGGTCCTGGAGCGGATCGATGTCAGGGCGTTCGGCATCCTGCTGGGCGAACTGCTCGACCGTGCGGCGCCGGAGGCGGCCGATCCGGCTCTGCGCCGGCTGGAGGCGGATTGTCTGGTGCCGGAGCCGATGGCGCGGCCCGGTTTCGCGTCGGTGGCAGCCCGTTTGGCCGAGTTGCCGTCCGGCTAGAAGAACGTCCCGCCCAGCTCCGCCACGGTGGCGCCGCTGTTGGTCAGCACGAAATTGCGGCCGCCGATCTTGACCGACACCCGGCTGTCGCGGGCGAAGCCGAGCCCGGCCAGGTCGATGCAGAACCCGTGATGGCCGCTGCCGATCGCCGAGTTCACCAGATCCTCGCGCCGCCGGTCGGCCATGTGGTTGCCGACCGCGACGCCGTCGCGCAGCAGGGTGATCGGCACCGGCAGCGGCAGGCCGCGCTGCCAGGCCCAGCCGGTCAGGGTGCTGCCGCTGATCGCGTCGATATAGCCCTCGAACACCCGACGCGCGGCCCGGATATAGGCGGGCCGGTTCGGCTCCACGAGCTGTGCCAGGGCCTTGCGCCTGGTGGGCGACAGGCTCACGCCGCAGAACTCGAGCAGGTGGTCGACGAAATAGGCCGGCATGCCGACCGCCTTCTCGTAGCTGACGAGCAGGGTCGGACAATGCAGGTCCTGCGCGAACGTGACCAGATCGCGTAGATCGTCGATCGCCGAACTCAGCCCGCCGGCGATGTCATATTGTTCGGCGATCGCGTTGCGCTCGGCGATCGCCAGCGGGTCGCGCACGGTCAGGATCACCGACGGGTTGCGGAACAGCCTGATCGCATCGGCGCCGATGCGATGCAGGTGCGGCCGTTTGAAGCCCCAGACCGGGTGCGCGGCGTTGCGCGCCGCCACCAGCCTCGACATCGCGCCATGGTCGAAATCGCCGCGCTCCAGCAACAGCGCAATGGCACTGTCCTCGAACACCGCCTCGTCGATATTGTCGCCCAGGAAGATGCCGGCGGCACAGAGTATTCTTGCCACCATGCTGGTGCCCGATCGGGCCACCCCGGATACGATCAGCGTCCGGTTCGCTTCACTGGTGCGGTCGGCACCCTCACGCTGGTGCAGGCAAGCAAGGCCCTTGTTCAGCAGATCCATAGGCTGACGTCATCCCCAGGCTGATTACGAAACAGCCGTTTGATGCTGTCGTATTACCATCCTGTTAAGATATCAACCAACACTCGGCCGGCCGTCGATATTTTTCGACCGGCCGGCCGCGTGCAATGAAACGTTACTTAGGAGCCGAAGCGGAACTGCCACAGCTGGTAAACTTGCCCTTGGCATCACGGCATTTCTGCTTTGCCGTGGAAACCGGCGGACAGCTGGTAAACTTGCCCTTGGCATCGCGGCAGGACGCCGCGACCGCGTCGGTCGCGAAGGTCGCCAGCGGCGCGGCGGTGGCGAGGCACAGGCCGAGGGCGAAAGACAGATGTTTCATGATCGTGCTCCTGGTTTGAGAGATCAGCCCGGTTGCTCGAAGGCGCCGGCGATCGTCAGCTTGACGTCGTCACCGACCAGCGGAACGTATGTCTTGACACCATAATCGCTGCGCCTGATCGACCCGGTCGCCTCGAACCCGATCGTGTATTTCTTGTCGAGCGGGTTGGTCCCGGCGCCGACGAAATGGGCGACGAGCGTCTCGGGCCTGGACACGCCGTGCAGCGTCAGCGTGCCGGTGATCCGCGCCGAATCCTTGCCCTCGGGCACCACCTTGGTGGAGACGAAGCTCGCCGTTGGGTATTTGGCGGCATCGAACCACTGGTCGCCCTTCAGCTCGCCGTCGAGCTTGGTGCTGGTGGTCATGACGCTGTCGATCGGCACGGTGATGCTGAGCTTGTCCTGGGCGGGCTTGGCCAGGTTGATCGAGAGGGTGCCGGACGCGTTGGAGAACACGCCGGAATAGTAGCTGAAGCCCAGATGCATCAGGGTGAAGGTGATCTGGGTATGGCTGGGCTCGACGACGTAGCTGCCGCCCTTGACGCTCGACGGATCGTGGGTGGCGCCCGGTGTGGCGCCCTGCGCGTAGCCGGCCTGGGCGAAGCCGAGGCTGGCGACCGCTGCCAGACCGGCTGCAAGAATGCTCTTCATGGCGATGATCCAATCGGTTTCTGCAACGACAGTCTCAGGATCGTGGCATTCCTGCAAGCGGAGCGGACGCGGACCGCGTCCGCCGCCGGAGGGCGGCGGACGTCGGCGCGCCGGTGCGTCAGCGGCGGCGGATGTTGATCGTCTCCGGCGTGAGCGGGCTTGCCGGCGAGTGCGCCAGGAAGCCGATCAGGTAGCCGACCGCCGCGATCCCGATCAGCGTCAGCAGCGGCTGGCGCTGCACGGTCTCGCCGACATAGCTGTTGGCGCGATGCGAGAAGTCGCTCGCCTGCGCCGCGAAGTCGGACGCCGCGCCGCGGGCCCGGCTGCTGGCCTCGTCGAAGCCGCGGCTGGCATCGTCCGCATAGGCGCGGGCGGTGTCCTTGGCCTGGTCGGCGGTCTTGCCGGCATGGCCGGCCAGTTCCGCGGCCTTGTCCTTGGCCTGCGCCGCGAGGTCGGACGCGGTGTCGACGGCGCTGCGGACGCCGTCCTTGGCCTGGTCGGCGGCGTTGCCGAACTGCTTCTGCGCCTTGCCGCCCACCTGGTCTACCTTGCCCTCTGCCTGCAGACCGACATCGCCGGTCAGCCCGCCGAACGCGTCCTTCAGCTTGCCGACCACGTCGCGGGCCGTCCCCTTAGCCTGATTCTCGTCCATGGAAGTCACCTTTCCAATAATGCGTTGCGTTGGTTCAACGATAGGCGCGGGTGGTGCCCGCCAGCCGGGGCGAGGCGATCGCCCCTCCCGCCGCGCCGGCCAGGGCGCCGATCAGCAGGCCGACGAACACCAGGAACGACGCATGCGCGGCGCCGGCGGCACTCGCAGCGGCAGCGTCCTTGGCGGTCTCGATCGCCTGCTGCTTGGCCTGCTGGAACTGCGTCACGGCATCGTCCACCCGCTTCTGCGCATCTTCCGGGCTGATATGCGCCTGCGCCGCGACGATGTTGGTGATCTGCTGCTTGGCGGCCTGTTCCTTGTCGCCACCGGCGAACAGCGCCGGCATCTGCTGCGCCACCGCCTTCGCGGCCTGGCCCGGATCCATCGCCGCCGGATCCTGCGGCGTCGGCGACTGCAGCAGGGTCTGCGCCTGCTGCTGCAGGTTGCTGGTGTCGATGCCGGCCATCTGCGCCGCCTGTGGCGCGATGTCCTTAACCCCGGCACCAACCGCGGAGGCGGCGCTGCCGACCACCGAGCCGGCCGCCGAGACGGTGCTGGTCACGGCGGAAAACGCGCCGCCGATCAGGCCGCCCACGGCGCTGGTCACCAGATAGACGGTGAGCAGCATCGCCAGCCCCCACACCACCAGCCCGTGCAGGATGCCGTCGAAGCGGGTGCCGACGCCGGCCAGGCGCGCGGCCGCGTAGCTGCCGAGCACCAGGGAGATCACGGTGCTGACCACCCACCAGATCCCGGCGCCGGTGCCCAGGCTGGAGGCGCTGGCGCTGTCGGCGTGGCCGGGATTGACGAAGCCGAGCCCGACGCCGGCGCCAAGGATGCTCAGCAGCAGCTGCACCGCCACCACCAGCACCACGCCGGCGAAGATCGCCGACCAGGAAACGCGTGCCCGCGCCTCGCCGGTCCATAGTCCGGCATCGGATGCGGCATGCGCGTGTGCAACCGGCACCAGCCGCTCGTCATCGCCGTAAGAGGTCGTCATGTGTGTCTTCTCCGATCGGGCGATGCGCCGCCTGCGCGCGCATGCTGACCCGCCTGCTGAAATGAAAACGCGTCAGCGATCCCGAGTGCCGCCGCGCGCCGGACGTTCCGCCCCGCCGCGCTGCTCGGCCTCTCGCTTTTCCGCCCGGCCCTCGTCCTGGATCTTCGCGTCGCCGGTGACCTTGCCGATCGCTTCCTTCAGCGATCCGGTGACCTGCTTGCCGATGCTGTCCACCTTGTCCTTGTCCATACGAGCCGCTCCGTTCGCATAAGGCCGGGTTGCCGTACGCAGCGGGTCGATAACGCGGGTCTGGGGGAAAGTTTCTCTAGGGTATTGATATACAGACTTTTTGAAAAATTTCGGTAGGTAAATCAGCTTATCTGCCTGGTGTTATTTCTTCCTCTGGCCGGCATCGTGGCGACCGAAGGCGCCTGTTCGCCATCGAAACCACGCTCACGCGCCCAGACCACCGCGGCGGCGCGCCGGTTGACGCCGATCTTGGCGTAGATCGCGGTGACGTGGTTGCGAACCGTCGCCTGGGACAGGCCGAGCCGGGCGGCGATCGCCGCATCGCCCTCGCCGTGCGCCACCATCGACAGCACCTCGCGCTCCCGGCTGGTCAGCTCGGCGCTGGTCAGCGCCGGCCGGCCCTGCTGCGCCTTCGACAGGTTGGCGAGCTTCTCGACGATGCGCTGGCCGAACCAGCTGGTGTCCTGCATCACCGCATCGATCGCCGCCATCAGCTCCTGCTGCGACTGTTTGCGGGCGCTGATGTCCTGCATCACGCTCAGCACGCAGATCTCGCCATGCAGGTTGACCGTCTCCGCCGAGAACAGATGCGGGATGGTGTTGCCGTTTTTGGTCCGCAGCACGACTTCCAGGCTGTGCACGTGGCCGGTGTCGCGCAGCATCTCGTCGATCTCCAGCCCGGTCTCCGGCCGGTCCCACAGACCGAGATCGCCCTCGGTGCGCCCGACCGCCTCGTCGTGCGCGGTGCCGGTCAAGGCGCAGAACGCCTGGTTCACGTCCAGCACCCGGTGCGCCTCGAGCGTGCTGACCATCATCGGCACCGGCGCCATGCGGAACGCCTTGGAGAACCGCTCCTCGCTCTGTTTCAGCGCCTCTTCGGAGCGGCGGCGCGGCTCCAGGTCGGCGAAGGTGAACAGCATGCAGGCATCGTCGCCGATATCGATCGGCTGGCCGGCCAGCAGCACCAGCTTGGTGCCGCCTTCCGCGACCGGCAGCAGCGCCTCCATCTGCGGCACGGTCCGTCGCTCGCGCAGCCGCTCCAGCGCCAGTTCGCGCCGCTCCGCCGCCTGCAGGATGTCGACGTCGTAGAGCAGCCTGCCGATCAGGTCGGTCTCGGCGTAACCGGTCATCTCCTTGAAGCCGAGATTGACCTTGATGTAGCGCAGATCGTCGAGCCGGCAGATGATCGCCGGCGCCGGGTTGGCGTTGAAGGTCTTTTCGAACCGCTCCTCGGCGTTGAAGCGCTCGGTCTCGTCGTTGATGATCAGCACCAGGCAGTCCGGCTTGCCGTCCGGCCGGCTCAGCACCAGGCTGCGCAGCCGGTGGGTCCAGCGCGCCGGCTCGCCGGGCGGCCCGACCTCGACGACAACCTCGCTGAACGCCTCGCCCAGCATCATCCTGTCGAGCGGATACTTGCCCTGCGGGACAACGTGGTTGTTGCGGTAGCGCAGCTCGAAGCGCTGGCGATACTGGTCGATCGTCGCGCCCAGCTCCTCGATCCGCTCCACCCCGTGCATCGCCAGCGCCGCATGGTTGGCCCAGGCGATGCTCTGATCCGGCTCGACCACGATCACCCCGTCATCCAGGGCGGCGATGATCTGCTGCAGCTGGGTCCGGTCGGCCTTCTCGTAATGGGCGATGTCGTCGGTCATGCGTCCTGAGCGTCCCTGGTTCAGACGCCGCTAACGCATCGACCCCGACTTGGTCGCATGCGCGTGATGCCTGACCGGGACCGGCGCCGCGCCCGGCTCTAGGGCGCGTCGGCCTTGACCACCGGCAGCCAGACCGCGCTCGCCGCCTCCGCCCGATGGTCCACCCGCATCGTCGCCGTCACGTAGTCCGAGGGCTTGGCGTCGAAGATGTTGGCGACGTAGCGCTGCGGGTTGCGGTCGTAGAGCGGAAACCAGCTCGACTGGATCTGCACCATGATCCGGTGCCCGGGCTGGAACACGTGGTTGACCGGCGGCAGGGTGAAACGATAGCGCTCGACGGTGTCGGCGGGGATCGGCGCCGGATGCGCGAAGTCGGTGCGGTAGCGGCCGCGGAAGATGTCCATGGCGATCGGCAGCTGGTAGCCGCCCATGGCCGGCCGGTCGGCGTCGATGTCCGGCTGCACGTCGATCAGCTTGACCACCCAGTCCGCATCGGTCCCGGAGGTCGCGGCAAACAGGTCGGCGGCGGGCTGTCCGGAGACCCGCACCGGGCTGGTCAGCACCGGCGTCTCGTAGCTCAGCACGTCCGGCCGCGTGGCGAATTCGCGCTGGTCGGTGGTCAGCCAGGGCTTCCAGCGCGCGCTGTCGCCGAACGCGACCGGCCGGATCAGGTACGGCACCGGCTTGGACGGGTCGGACACGTAGCTGTCCTGCCCGGCATCGGCGGCCGGCTTGTCGAACGACAGCGCGTGGCCGGCCTGCAGGTAGAGCGGCGTCAGCGGCGCGTCGCAGCCGGAATCGCAGGCCAGCGGCCAGTGCGCGAACCGGTCCCAATGGTCCTCGCCGGTATTGTAGATGAACGCCGCCGGCACCGCGGCCTTCGGCGCGCCATCCTTGAGATACTGGTTGAAGAACGGCAGCAGGATCTGCGTGCGATACTGCAGCGCGGTGTCGCCGTTCCAGGTCAGCGGGCCGAGGCTGGACCCGTCGTAATTGACCTGGCTGTGACGCCAGGGGCCCATCACCAGGATGTTGCTGGCCGCCCGGCCCTTGGCCTTGAGCGCCGCCCAGCTATGGATCGCGCCCCACATGTCCTCCTGGTCCCACAGCCCCTGTTCCCAGAGCGTCGGCACGTCGGAGGGGTGCTCGGCGATCAGGTGGTCGAGCGCCTGGCCCTGCCAGAACGCGTCCCAGGCCGGATGCGCCTTCATCCGCTGCCAGAACGGCAGCCGGTCCAGCCCGTGCGCGGTGGCGAACGCCCCGGCCGAGCCGGCGCGCAGGAAGGTGTCGTAATCGTCGGCGCCGGGCCGGGGGATCGGCTCGCCTTCGCCGCGCACCGTCATCTGGCCGGTGAAGTAGTCGAAGCCCGGCTGGCGGAACGCGCCGTAATGGAACCAGTCGTCGCCCATCCAGCCATCGACCATCGGGCTTTCCGGCGAGGCCACCTTCAGCGCCGGGTGCGGATGCAGCAGCGCCATCACCACCGTCCAGCCCTCGTAGCTGGACCCCAGCATGCCAACCCGCCCGTTGCTCTCCGGCGTGTGCTTGACCAGCCAGTCGATCGTGTCCCACGCATCGGTGGTGTCGTCGGTCTTGCTCGGGTTGAGCGGCCCGATCGGCGGCCGGGTCATCACGTAGTCGCCCTGCGACCCGTACTTGCCGCGCACGTCCTGGAACACCCTGATATAGCCGGCTTGCACGAACACCCCGTCGCCCTGCGGCAGCATCGCCAGCATCGACGGGCTGTCGGTGCGCTTGGCCCGCTTGGCCGCGTTGTAGGGCGTCCGGGTCAGCAGGATCGGCGCCCCCCTGGCGCCTTTCGGCACCACGATCACGGTGTAGAGCGACACCCCGTCGCGCATCGGGATCATCGCCTCGCGCTTGACGTAGTCGGCGCCCGGCACCGGCATCGCCGCCGGTGGCGGGATGTCGCTGCCGGTCTGCACGAGGTTGGACTGGGCAGCTTGAGGGCTGGTCTGGCAGACGCCGCTGCCAGGATCACACAGCGCCAGCAGCGCGGCCGCCAGCAGCGGAGTCGCGGGCAGACGCATCAGGCGCCGCCGCGATGCGCGCGGTCCAGCAGCCTGACATCGGGCGTAGGCAGCCCCAGCCGCCGCACCGTCGCGTCGAAGGCGGCGTAGTGCGGGGTCTGCTTGTGCGCCGCGAACGCCGCCGCGTCGTCATAGACCTCGAACAGCACCACCGTCTCCGGCTTCGACGCGTCGGCCAGCACGTCGAACTGCTGGCAGCCGGGCTCGTCATTGACCGAGCCGTGCCCGTCCGCCGCGCACGCCACCAGGAACTCCGCCTTGTGCGCCGCCGGCACGCTGAACTCCGCGATCACCACGAAGCCGTTGGCGGTCTGGGTGGTATCGGACATGGGCCTGTCTCCTGTTGTCGGAGCGCCGATCCTAGGGCGGCGGGCGCCAGGTTGCGAGACGCGGCGCGTTTACGCTTCCTTCAGGCCGGTCTGGCAGCATCCGCCCATGACCGCCCTTCACGCCGATTTCGCCGCCTCCCGCCTGCGCCTGGAGGCAGCCCTGGACGATCCGGCGCTGCGCACCGCGGCGCATTACCTGTTGTGGGAGGTCTGCCAGGCCTGCGGCGACCCGCGCGCCGCGCTCTCCCATCTCGCGGCGGCGGTCCGGCGCGACCCGCTGCAGACCCGCCATCACGACGGCGCCGCGCCGGTGCGGTCAGTGCTGGCGCTGGCGACGCCAGGGGACCTCCAGGCCAACCTGCCGCTCTCGATGCTGCTCGACGGATCGACCCGGCTGCACACGCTCTGGATCGCCGACGGCCAGTCCACTCTGCCGCCTGACCTGCCGCCGATCGATGCCGTCTTCATCGCCATCGGCGAGGACCGCCGCCATGCCGCCGCGCTGCAGGCCGCCGACCGGATCGCGGCGTCGCTCGGCCGGCCGGTGATCAATTCCGGCGCCCGCATCGCCGCCCTGTCGCGCGACGGCGTCTGCGCGCTGCTGCGCGGCCTGCCGGACATGCTGGTGCCGGCACAGCGCCGCGTCGGCGGCGCGCGGTTGCGTCGGCAGGCCCCGGCCTTCCCGTTCATCGTCCGGCCGCACGCCTCGCATGCCGGGCTCGGTCTGGCGCGGATCGACGATGCCGCCGGGCTCGACGCCTATCTGGACGACGCCGCCGACACCGACCTGTTCTTCGTCGCCCCGTTCGTCGATTTCCGCAGCCCGGACGGGCTCTACCGCAAGCACCGGATCGTGTTCGTCGACCGTGTGCCCTATCCGGTGCATCTGGCGGTGCACGACGGGTGGGCGATCTGGTACTACAACGCCCGCATGCAGGACTGCGCCGCCAAGCGCTGCGAGGAGGCGGCGTTCCTCGCCGACATGCCGCACGCGGTCGGGCCGCGCGCGATGGCGGCGCTGCATGCGCTCGGCTGCCGGATCGATCTCGACTATGTCGGGCTGGATTGCAGCGTGCTGCCCGATGGCAGGCTGCTGGTGTTCGAGGTCGAGACCGGCATGCTGGTGCATGACAACGACCCGCCGGAGCTGTTCGCCTACAAGAAACCGGCGATCGCCAGGATCGTCGCCGCCGTGAACGCGATGCTGGACCGCAGGCGCGCAACCGCCGGCCTCGCCGCCTGAGCGGCGCCGGCGTCAGGCGCTGTCGCGTTCGAACGGGTAGCGGGTCAGCCCGCGCTGGTGCGGATCGAGCGTCAGCCGATGCGCCAGCGGCGGGAAGGCGCGCGACCGGCAATCCGGCCAGTCGCACAGCCGGCACGAGGTGCCGATTCGCTGCACCGCGTTGGGCAGGTCGATCCCGTCCGAATAGATCAGCTCGCCGGCGCGCTCGCGTTCGCAGCCGATCACGATCACATGCACCGGCGGCACGTCGTTCCAGCCCATCGTCGAGGAGGTCACGGTGCGCGCCACGCAGAGATAGGTGGCGCCGTCCGGCAGCTGGCCGAGCTGCACCCTGACCAGACCCGGCGTCGAGAGGGCGGTGTTGCCGATCCAGCGCGCGCAGGAGCCGCCATGCTGGGCGATCGGAAAGCCGGCGTTGGAGAAGCTCTTGGTGATGTTGGAGGCGGCATCGAGGCGCAGGAAAAAGATCGGCACCCCGCGCTGCTCCGGCCGCTGCAGCGTCGACAGGCGATGCGCCGCCTGCTCGAACGAGACCGAGAAGCGCGCCGCCAGCAGTTCGACGTCGTAACGCAGCGCCGTCGCCGCCTCCAGGAACGGCTGGTACGGCATCAGCAACGCCGCCGCGGCGTAGTTCACGAGCCCGATCCGGATCAGCGTCGCCGCCTCGGTCGAGCTGGGCCGGATCTCCTCCATCATGCGTTCCACCAGCTCGCCGGCCTCGATCAGCAGCAGCTGGAACGCCATGTGGAAGCCGCGGCTCTCGCGCCGCAGCACGTCGGACAGCACCAGCAGCCGGGTCGCCGGATCGTACGACCGGACCATGCCGTCGAGCGGCGCCACCTTGACCACCAGCCCGTGCCGGCGACGCAGCCGATCGGCGATCGCATGGTTCATCTCCGACGGCGTCAGCTCGGCCACCATCGGCGCCTCGCCGCGCTCGTCGGCCATCGAGGCCCGCACCGCCTCGGCGATCGCCTCCAGTTCGCTGAAATGGTTGCCGCGATCCTGGTAGAGCTGCCGCGCCTCCTCGGTCGGCAGCAGGATGCGCCGGCCCGACGGCAGGGCGATGCCGGCCGCGTCCTGGCGCGACACCCGCAGCGCACGATGCAGGGCGATCACCGCGCGCGCGGTCTGCGGCCTGGCCGCCAGCTCGGTGAAGTCGGCCGGGTCCGGCGGATCGAGCCCCAGCAGCGGGTCCGACAGCGCCTCGCGCACGCCCAGTTCCAGCAGCCGCTCCTCGTTGCCCGACAGCGCCTCCAGCGGCACGTCGAGGGTGCGGGTCAGCTTGATCAGCAGCGAGGCGGTGACGCCGCGCTGGTCGTGCTCGAGCAGGTTCAGGTAGCTGGCCGAGATGCCGAGCTTGGCAGCCAGCCCCTGCTGCGAGAGGCCGCGCTTGTGGCGGAGGCGCCGGATGGTCGGGCCGATCATGGTGCGTGCCATCCGACCGTTTTACGGCGTTTGCAAAACCCGCGAAAGCGGCGCGTCAGGACCCCTTGCTGGTCTTCCTGACGCCCATCCGGAGCATGACGATCGACACCACCATCACGAGGATCAGCAGACCCAGCACGCCGAGTTCGACCATGGTGGCGTCGAGCAGGGCGAGCGCCGACGGGCTCGCCGCCTCCGGCGAGGATTGCGACGATTTAAGCGTGATGACCAGCACCCGCCTGATCGAGGCGATCAGCCCGACGATCAGGAACGGCTCGCAGACCAGGGTGCCGGAGCGGAACGACACCCTGACCGTGTGCAGGATCTCGACCAGCATCAGCACGAACAGCAGCCGGTCGATGGTGCTGATGATGCCGTTCGGATCGGCGCCGCCGGTGATCGCGTGCCAGAGCGACCCGGCGGCGCTGCCGATGCCGACCAGCGTGGTCAGCGCCAGCAGCAGACCCAATACAAGATAGGCGATGGTCTCGACCGTCAGGAAAATGCTGGCGGCGCTCTTGGCGAACCCGGTCAGTTCGCGTTCCTCGTTCGGTTCCTGGTCCATCATCGATTCTCCCCGCCGCGACTATGCCCTGGACGCGGCGAAACTGAAAATCATTTGCAAACCGAAATGCAATTCAGTCGCATTTCCCATTTGTAGAATATAACATTGGTCCGAGCGATTTTTCCGGAACAATAGAGCGATTTTTGCGTGATAATGAGGGAAGCTGCATTGATCGAACGGAGCACAGACCATGTCCGCCACCCACAGCGACGAGATCGCCTGCACCAAGTGCAAATTCTTCGACGACCATCTGGACCGGCCGAAGCCCGACCAGGGGCTGTGCCGCTTCAACCCGCCGGTGAGCCAGCCCAGCCCCGAGTCGCAGGGCCTCTGGCCGGTGGTGTCGTCTTCCGACTGGTGCGGCCATTTCAGCGTCGACAGCATCGCCGCCGGCAACGCCGACTGACCAGGCCGCAGGCGGCGCCGACCGCCAGGGTCGGCGCCGCCTGCGCTCAGTGCGGCGCGGCCGCCCCGGCCTGCTGGTTGTCGGTGCGGCGGATGAAGTCGGCCGCGTTGTCGTGCAGCGCGGCCAGTGCCGCCTGGTGCGCATAGACCATGTGGCCGGACTGGTACTGCTTGATCTCGATGTTCGCCGCGAGCCGGTTCGGGATCGGCAGATGCCGCATCTCGTAAACGCCCTCGAAATACGGCGTGCCGAGATCGTAATAGCCCTGGTTCAGCTGCACCTTGAGCTTGGGGTTGTAGATCATCGCCGCCGCCAGATCCGGCAGCACGTTCGGCGCGCCGCGCACCGGCCGCTCTGCATTCGGCGGCTGGTGGGTGAAGGCCCATGAGCGGATGTTGTTGGCGCTCTGCTTGTATTCCATCCAGCCGTCGCCGGTCGCACCCCCGTCGCCGTAATGCAGCACCTTGCGGGCATAATCGTTGAAGCCGGACAGGTAGGCCGACGACATCGAGGCGCTCTGCGGATCGTAGTCCGGGCGCTGGGCGAGCGGGTCCATCGCCGGGCCGGAGAAGCGGCTGTCGAGCCGGCCGGTATCCATCTCGTCCGCGCCGAGCAGGGTCTGTTCGAACTCGCCGCCATTCACCCGCAGATGCGCCTTGACGATGTAGTCGACCGGCAGGCCGGTATAATCATGCAGCCTGGCGGCGATGCGGTCGCGGTCGGCGTCGGCGAGCGCGGTGCCCTGCTGCAGGGCGGCGGCATAGTCGGTCAGTGCGAAATGTTCGACCTCGCCGAGAAAGGCGCGCAGATCGGTGGGCTGGTTCGCCAGCTTGTGGTGGTAGGAGGCGGTGGCGGCGAAGCTCGGCAACGCCAGCACGTAGGGCTGATCCACGCTCGGGTTGTATTGCGGCCCGTCGATGCTGTTGTCGTAATCGAGGATCTGGCTGAGCAGCATCACCCCGTTGAGGTCGATGCCCTTTTCCTGCTGCAGCTCGTTGGCGACGATCGCCGACCGCGTGGTGCCGTAGCTCTCGCCGAACAGGTATTTCGGCGAATTGAACCGTCCGTAGCGGCCGAGGAACTGCGCGATGAAGCTGGTGAACGCATAGGCGTCCGGGTCGGTGCCGTAGAATTCCTTCTCTGCGTCCGGTCCGGCGATGCGGCCGAAGCCGGTGCCGGGCGCATCGATGAAGACCAGGTCGGTCGCGTCCAGCAGGCTGTCGTCATTATCGATCAGCCGGTACGGCGCCGCATCGGTGTGGGTGTCGTCGGAGGTGACGATCCGCCTGGGCCCGAACGCGCCCATATGCAGCCAGATCGTCGCCGAGCCCGGCCCGCCATTATAGACGAAGGTGATCGGCCGGCTCTCCGGCCGCGCACCCTTCTTGAGATAGGCGACGTAGAACATCGACGCCTCGCCGCGCGGGTTCTTGTTGTCGCGGGCGGTCGGGTCCGGGTCGGAATCGTTCCAGCCCTTGGGATGGATCACCAGCGTGCCGGCCGCGGCCTGGTAGTCGATCTTCTGCCCACGCACCGTGACCGATCCGTCCGACAGCACCTGGCGCGGCTGGAAATGCGGCAGCTTGGGCGCGTCGTGCGCTGGCGGCGCGGCGTCGTCGGCGGCGGCGGCGAGGCCTGGCGGTGTGATCAGCATCAGCGCAGCCAGGGCGGTGCCGCAGAAAGCCGTAGAACGGTGCATGGGTCTCTCCGGTCGAAGCAAGGGGCCGTGTCCGGCCGCTCACCTGTTTGAACCGCAAAACGGGACGAGACAACGGCCCGGCGGCCGAAGCCGGCGGCGCCGGCACGTCAGCATGCCGGGCGCGCGCGGCCACGGAGCGCTCTGGAAAGCAATCGGTGACGGGGACAATGATCAGCCGGAATGATCTGGATGTAAGCCCATGATTTTGCTCATCGTTTTGGTGGTTCTCGTCTTCATAGCCCTGGGTTTGGGGGTTCGCGCCGTTCCACAGGGCCAGGTGTGGACGGTGGAGCGGTTCGGTGCCTTCTCGCGGCTGCTGCATCCGGGCCTGAACCTGCTCCTGCCGCTGGTCGACCGGATCGGGCATCGCATGAACGTCCAGGAGATCGTCCAGGACATTCCCGAGCAGTCCGTCATCACGCGTGACAATGCTGCCGTGCTCGTGGATGGCATTCTCTATTATCGCGTGCTCGATCCGGTGAAGGCCGCCTATGGCGCGCAGAACCTGGTGCAGGCGCTGACCAGCATGTCGATGACCAACATACGCAGCGTGGTCGGTGCGCTCGACCTGGACGGGGCGCTTTCCGCGCGCGAGGAGATCAATGCGAAGCTGGTCGCGACCCTCGATCACGCGACGGACCCGTGGGGGGTCAAGGTCACCCGTGTCGAACTGCGCAAGATCGAGCCGCCTGCCAACCTCGTCGCCGCGATGAACCTGCAGATGACGGCGGAGAGGGAACGGCGCGCCACCGTCGCGCGCGCTTCCGGTGAAAGGGAAGCCTCGATCGCCAGGGCCGAAGGGGCGAAGCAGGCGACGGTGCTGGAGGCGGAAGGGCGGCTGCAATCGGCCATCAAGGATGCAGAGGCGCGCGAGCGACTGGCGGTGGCGGAAGCGAATGCGACCCGCTCCGTCGCCGAAGCCGCCCAAGGGGCAGGGGCGCAGGCGCTGCACTACTTCATCGCGCAGAAATACGTCGACGCCGTCGCCGCGCTCGCCGCCAATCCAGCGGGCCGCACCCTCGTCATGCCGCTGGAGACCGCCGGTCTCGCCGGCGGCATCAGCCAGGCGCTGGCGGCGATCCAACTCAATACGGACACGCGCAGGTGACCGATGCCTCGCTCTGGCTGATCTTCGGGCTGGTGCTGTGCGGCCTGGAAATGCTCCATCCCGGCATCTTCCTGCTCTGGGTAGGGCTCGCGGCATGCGGGACGGCGGCCGTGACGGCGGTGTTCTCCGTCTCCTTCAACGTCCAGCTCGCCGGTTTCGTGGCGCTTGCCGTGGTGCTGGCGGTGTTGCCGGCCTGGCGCCTCTATCGCCGTCCCGGCCGGGACCGGGTCAACGCACCGGAAGCCGGGCTGATCGGCCTGCCTTGCACGGCGCTGGAATTCACCACCGGCCATGGAAGGGTCACGCTGCGTGACAGCACATGGGCCGCCCAGACCGTCGACGGCTCGGCGCCGCGCCCTGGGCAGCGTCTCACGGTGGTCGGACTTTCCGGCACGACGCTGCGCGTCTCGCCCTAGTCGCACACCGCCGGCATCGCGACCCCGGCTACAGGTGGAACACCACCTTGACGCAGCCATCCTGCTTGTCGCGGAACGTCTTGTACAGATCGGGGCCGTCCTCGAGCCGGCTGCTGCGGTGGGTGATCAGGAACGCCGGGTCGATGGTGCCGTCCATGATCAGGCCTGCCAGTTCCCCCATCCAGCGCTTCACATGCGTCTGGCCGCTGCGGATGGTCAGGCCCTTCTGCACCACCGCGCCCATGTTGACCGGCACCGGGCCGGCATAGACGCCCGGCACCGAGACGATGCCGCTGTTGCGCACCACCTGGATCATCTGCTCCAGCGCGTAGGGGCGCTGCGTCGCGGTCAGCTTCTCCTGCACCTTGCTGATCGCGCCCAGCAGGCCGTGATGGCCGCCGGCCTCCATGCCGACGCAGTCGATCACCGCGTCCGGGCCCTCGCCGTCGGTGAGATCCTTCAGGCGCTGCATGACGTCCTCGCTCGACGGGTCGATCACGTCGGTGGCGCCGGCGATCCTGGCCAGCGACTGCCGCTCCGGCACCATCTCGATGGCGATGATCCGGCCGGCCTTCATCACCGCGGCCGACTTGATCGCGAACAAGCCGACCGGCCCGGCGCCCCAGATCGCCACCGTCTCGCCGCCCTTCAGGTCGCAATAGGCAGCCGCCTGCCAGCCGGTCGGCAGGATGTCGGACAGGAACAGCGCCTGCTCGTCGGACATGCCCTCGGGCACCAGCATCGGCCCGATATCGGCCATCGGCACCCGCACGAACTCGGCCTGTCCGCCGGCATAGCCGCCCGCGATGTGCGAATAGCCGAACAGGCCGGCGGTCGGGTAGCCGAACAGCTTGGCCGCCATCTCGCCGTTGCGGTTCGAGCGCAGGCACGACGCCCAGTTGCCCATCCGGCATTGACGGCACGCGCCGCAATTGATGTTGAACGGCACCACGACGCGGTCGCCCTTCTTCAGCGGATGCTCGGCGCTGCCGACCTCCACCACCTCGCCCATGAATTCGTGGCCGAGCACGTCGCCCTGTTCCATGCTCGGCATCTGCCCGTCCATCAGATGCAGGTCCGAACCGCAGATCGCGCAGGCGGTGACACGCACGATCACGTCGCGCCGGTCCTCGATCGACGGGTCGGGCACGCTCTCGCAGCGGATGTCGTTCCGTCCATTCCAGCACAATGCCCGCATCATCGTCTTCCTTCGTCTCCGGTCTCGACGACGCGCCGGGCCGCTTCAGGCAAAGCCCTTGTCACGCGCATGGTTTCGCGCAGGAACGAAACCATCGCCGTCACGATTACCTGAGGCGAGGCGAGGGATCAGGATGCTGCACGACGACATCGATCATGCGGCCGACGAGCTGGACCGCGCCGCGTCGCGGCTCGATCGCGACGGCGGCCTGCCGGATGAGTCGATCGCCCGGTTGCGCGCGCTGGGCGTGCTCGCGGCCCCGCTGCCGCGCGCCGGGTCCGGCCGGCCGGGCGGGCAGGGGCTCGGCACCGAGCCGGCCGGCGCGCTGCCGCTGCTGGCGCTGCTGCGCGCGATCGGGCGCGCCGACCTGTCGCTCGGCCGGCTGTTCGAAGGTCACGTCAACGCGCTGAAGCTGGTCTGGCGCGACGGCACCGGGCCGCAGCGCGACCAGGCGGCCGAGGATGCCGCCCAGGGGCATCTGTTCGGGCTCTGGGTGACCGACGCCGCGCCGGTTCGGCTGCAGCGGCAGGGCGAGCGGCTGGTGCTGCAGGGCGAGAAACTGTTCGCCTCCGGCGCCAGCCTCGTCACCCGGGCGCTGATCACCGCGGAGATGGAGACCGGGCCGCCGCGCATGGTGCTGGTGCCGCTGGACGAGAGCCGGCGGTCGGCGCCGATGCCGGCCGGCCTGACCGGCATGCGCGGCGCCGCCACCGGACGCTGCGATTTCAGCGGCCTGTCGGTGGCCGAGGCGGCGCTGATCGGCACCGCAGGCGCCTATCTCCGGCAGCCGGACTTCTCCGCCGGCGCCTGGCGCGGCAGCGCCGTCGCGCTGGGCGGGATCGACCGGCTGGTGGATCTGCTGCGCCAGCAGCTGGCCGCGCGCGGCCGCGACGCCGACCCGCACCAGCGTGTCAGGATCGGCGAGGCGCTCATCGCGCGCGAGACCGCGTCGTTCTGGGTCAGGCGCGCGGCGCTGCTCGCCGAGGGGCAGGGTTTCGAGGCCGGCGACGCCGCCGCCACCGTCAATCTGGCCAGGATCGCCTGCGAGCGGGCCGGGCTCGCGGTGCTGGAGCTGGCGCAGCGCGGGCTCGGCCTGCAGGCGTTCGTGCAGTCCAATCCGGCGGAGCGGGTGATGCGCGATCTCGCGACCTATCTGCGCCAGCCGGCGCCGGACGAGACCCTCACCGAAGCGGCCGGCTGGTTCGTCGCCCGCGACCTGCCCGATCCGGAGTCGCCATGATCGACGCCGCCGCGGCACATGCCGCGTTCCGTGCGCTGCCGTTCGGCACGCTCGACGACATCCTGCCCGGCACCGTGCTGCTGCTGGCGCCGCATCCGGACGACGAGAGCCTGGGCTGCGGCGGGCTGATCGCCGCCCTGTGCGCCGCCGGCCGGCCGCCGCTGGTGGTGGTGGCGACCGACGGCGCCGGATCGCATCCCAACTCCCCCAGCTGGCCGCCGGCACGGCTGCGCGCGGCGCGGCGGGCGGAGACGCTGGCGGCGACCGGCCTGCTCGGGCTGGCGCCGTCGCGGGTACAGTTCCTCGACCTTGCCGACACCAACAGCCCGCATGACGGGCCGGCCTTCGCGGCGGCGGCCGACGTGCTGTCGGCGCTGCTGCGGCGCTGGGGCTGCGATTGCGTCCTGACCAGCTGGCGCCATGATCCGCATTGCGACCACGAGAGCGCCGCCAGGCTCGGCAGCGCGGTAGCGACCCGGCACGGCGTCGCGCTCAGGTTCTACCCGGTCTGGGGCTGGCTGCTGGCGCCGGAGACGCCGCTGGAGTGCGACCTCCCGACCGGCTGGCGGTTCGACATCGCGCCGTATCTGGCCACCAAGGCGGCGGCGATCGCGGCGCACCGCACCCAGTATGGCGGGCTGATCCAGGACGACCCGTCCGGCTTCGTGCTGCCGCGGGCGCTGCTCTCGGTGTTCGAGCAGCCGTTCGAGACGGTGCTGCGCGCATGAGCGGCAAGAGCTGGGACCGCGCGGTGTTCGACCGCCTGTATGCGGCCGATCCCGATCCCTGGCGCTTCGACAGCAGCCCCTACGAGGCGGCGAAATACGCCGACACGCTGGCTTGCCTCGGCGAGGCGCGCTTCGCCCGGGCCCTGGAACTCGGCTGCGCCAACGGGGCGATGACCACCCGGCTGGCAGAGCGCTGCGCGGCGCTGCTGGCGGTCGACATCGCGCCGGCGGCGGCAGCACTTGCCCGGGCGCGCTGCGCCGGACAGCCGCAGGTGTCGGTCGTGGTGGCCCGGCTGCCGGATGAACTCGACCAGCTGCCGGGCCTGCAGGGGCCAGGCTTCGACCTCGTGGTGGTGTCGGAGGTGCTGTACTTTTTGTCGCCGGAGGATATCGACCGGCTGGCGGCGCGGCTGGCGACGTGCCTGGCGGCCGACGCGCTGGTGCTGCTGGTGAACTGGACCGGCCACACCGACACGCCCTGCACCGGCGAGCAGGCGGCCGACCGGTTCGTCGCCGCGCTAACCGCCGGCCTGCCGCTCACGGTGCGGACCGTGCGGCGCGACCGCTACCGCCTGGACGAGATCCGCCGTCGCGCCGGCTGAGCTTTGGGCTCAGTGTTTCGCGGTCTCGCCGGCCTGCGAGAGCTGCATGAAGCGTCGGGTGGTCGGCACGATCTGCGTCTCGATCCAGGCCGCCATCGCCTGCTCCTCGGTGAGCGACTGGTTCAGGGTCGGGATCGAGGCGTGATCGTCGACCGCCTCCGCCATCGCGATCAGGCTGGTATAGGCGGCGATCTCCTGATGCTCGAACGCATAGTTGGCAAACGTATTCTTCAGGATCTCGTCCGGTGCCGGCGCGTGCAAGGCGGCGGCGACGTTGCCCATCACCGCAGTGAAGCCGCTCTTGAGCGACGACGCGCCGGTGCCGTGGCGCTGCATGATCGCCTTCAGGCGGCGCGCCTGCTCCAGCGATTCCTGATGATGCTGCTGCAGCTTGGCGCGCATCTCCGGATAATGCTCGAGCCGCTCGACCTGCCGTTCGGTAAGTTCGATCGCGGTCTGTTCGAGCGCGTGCAGGTTGCGCAGGCCGGTATGGTAGAGTTCGTGCACGACATTGTCGTGGGCGTCGCCGTCATTCATCGCAAAGGTATCCTGGAAAGGGTTGAACCGGCCGGGGCCTGGGCCCCGTCGGCTATGAAGGTTGGGGTCTCGGTGAACCCGTCGGCATCGGCGACGCACCGCTCCATGTCGCCGGTTCCGCGCCGCTGCAGCAGCCGGTCGACGATCCGCGTCGCGATGTCGTGCTGGAGCGGCAGCGCCTCGCGACGCACCGGCTGGCGACGCAGCCTGGGGCTGGCCGCCTCGATCAGCGCCCAGGCCTCGCCGAACCGCGCGCAGCCGACCATCGCCGTGACCGTCGCCAGCGGCAGCCCGACCTGTCGCGCATAGGCGGCATCGATCGCCCAGGACCGCGCGCCGGCATGCAGCAGCCGCAGCGACGCCCGCGCCCGTGCCCGGTGCAGGGCGACGATCGCCGGCTCGAGCATCGCGTCGAGCAGATGGTCCTGGCGGATCATCCGCCGCGCCATGGTATCCGCCATGCCGCCGGATGCCCGGCCGACGACGCGGCCGGAGACCACGACGCGGACGTCCAGCGCATGGCGAACGGTGCGGTCGGCGCGCCGCAGGGCCTCCAGGAACGCGCGATCCTCGCCGTTGGCCAGTGGCGGGACACCCGACGCCGCCGCCCAGGCGGCGACCCGGACGGCGATGCTGGCGCCGGAATGTTCGGTATGGCGCGGCCACGGATCGAACGGGTCGGGATCGACCAGCGCGTGGATATGGTCGAGCACCGTCGCGTAGGCGACCTCCTCGGCATCGTCCCGGTGCAGATGCGCCGGGATCGCCTGCGCCTCGACCGGGTCGATCTCGGCCCGGCCGCACACGCAGTCGATCCTGCTCGCCAGCGCCGCCAGCGTCGCCGACAGCCAGTTCGGCGCCACCTTGCCGTCGGCGTCGGTGGTCAGCAGCAGCCCGTTCGGGCCCACATAGCCGGCGGCGATCTCCATCGCCTCGGCGCGGGCGCGGCCGGCATGCGCGCCCGGTTCGCCGAAATTGCGCACCACGCATTCGACCGGAAACCGCAGATCAGGCCTGACCTGATCGACGACGGACAGCGTCTCGTCGGTGGTGTTGTTGACCAGCAACACCACACGGTCCGGGGCCGGACCGTTCTGCTCGGAGAGTGCCCGCAGGCAGCCGCCGATCCGCTCCGCCTCGTTGCGTACCGGAATCGCGACGCAACTGGGCGGGGTCGACGGCAAGCTCAACGGCTCTTCTTGTAGAGCTTGCTGGCGATCTCGAAGATCTCTTCCGGCGCGTAGTCCGGGGCGAAGGCACCGTAATTGCCGGCCAGCTCCGGGATCTTGCCGCCTTCCGGCAGGCCGTCCACCACTTCCAGGTTGCCGGGCGGATCGCCGGGCAGCGCCACCTCGTCGTTGGACCAGATCCCGGCAGATTCCTCGTAATCATCTGGGCTGAAGCGATACAGCCGGCGATGCTTGCCCTCGTCGAGATATTTCTGGCACTCCGGCACGCGGTCAAGATTGATGTTCGGTGTCGGCAGCATCTTCTCGATCTCGACGCCGGTCAGCTTCTTCAGCGCCAGCGCGTACGCGTGCGCGTGCAGCGACCCGCGCACCAAAAGGTAGGCGCAGACTTCGCGTCCGGTGGGCTCGATCATCGTCTCATACACGCGCAGCTTGTGGATGCGCGCGCCGCATTCGAGATGGAAGTTGTGCAGCAGGTCGATGATCAGATTGCCGGTGGTGGTGACCATGTCCATGTTCCAGGACGCGGCGTTGCTGTTCATCGGCATCGCGCCGCCGCCATTGGCGAGGAAGCTGCCGGCCAGGCGCGTATCCTGCATCGGCGCGAACGGCGCCTTGGAGATATCGACGTTCTGCTTCTTGTCACCCGGGCCGCTGTTGAGCATGGCCACGCCGGTGCTGACCAGTTCGACATGGCCCAGCTCCTCGGCGAAGATGCTCGACACCAAGCTGTAGAACGGCCGCAGCGCGGTCTTGTTGCGAAAATTGAAGCTCTGGAACATGTAGTTGCCGAGCGTCGACATCTCGCCATACTTGCCGCCGAGCAGTTCCTGCAGCGCCGCCGCGGCGTTCGGTTCCGGCTTCTTCGGTTCGGGAAGATCGGTCAACAGACGATCGATGCGCATGAACATGGCAGGCTCCTTTTCTATTCAGGACGCCGTGCGCATCCGTGCATGCAAGCTAGGGTCGGCCGGAAGGATGCAGCCGTCGGTACGCTAATGGACCATCGTGTCAGCACGATCCCGTGATACCGCTGCCGCCCGGTGGCGGATCGCCCGGGCGGGATGCGATCCTGCGTCGCCACGCGGCCGGTCACCGGCCGCGTGGCGTTCATTCCGGCTGGACTACCAGGGAAACAGAGCATGAGTATGGAATACAGGCGCCTCGGCCGCTCCGGCTTCAGCGTGCCGGTGCTGAGCTTCGGCACCGGCACCTTCGGCGGCAAGGGCGAGTTCTTCGGCGCGTGGGGCAGTTCGGACGTGACCGAGGCATCCCGGCTGATCGATATCTGCCTCGATGCCGGGCTCACACTGTTCGACAGCGCCGACATCTACTCCGCCGGCACCGCCGAGGAGGTGCTCGGGGCGGCGATCAAGGGACGCCGCGACAAGGTGCTGATCTCGACCAAGGCCACCTTCCGCAGCGGCGACGATGCCAACGCGGTGGGCAGTTCGCGCTTCCACCTGATCGATGCGGTGGAGAAGGCCCTCAGGCGGCTCGGCACCGAGCATATCGACCTGTTCCAGCTGCACGGTTTCGACGCCCTGACCCCGGTCGAGGAGACGCTGTCGGCGCTCGACGACCTGGTGCGCGCCGGCAAGATCCGTTACGTCGGCTGCTCGAACTTCTCCGGCTGGCACCTGATGAAGTCGCTGGCGGTGGCGGATCGCTACAACCTGCCGCGCTACGTGGCGCATCAGGCCTACTACTCGCTGATCGGCCGCGACTACGAGCAGGAGCTGATGCCGCTGGCGATCGATCAGGGGGTCGGGGCGGTGGTCTGGAGCCCGCTCGGCTGGGGTCGCCTGACCGGCAAGATCGGCCGCGACAAGCCGATCCCGCCCGGCTCGCGCCTGCACAAGACCGCCGAACAGGGCCCGCAGATGCCCGACGACTATCTCTATGCCGTGGTCGACGCGCTGGAGCAGGTGGCGGGCGAGGTCGGCAAGACCGTGCCGCAGGTGGCGTTGAACTGGCTGCTGCAGCGCCCGACCGTGGCCAACGTCATCGTCGGCGCCCGCAACGAAGAACAGCTGCGGCAGAATCTCGGCGCGGTCGGCTGGTCGCTGACGCCGGAGCAGATCGCGGTGCTGGACAAGGCCAGCGCCCGGCCGAAGCCCTACCCCTACTGGCACCAGGACGGGTTCGCGGAACGCAACCCGCCGCCGGTGTAGGGTTCAGAGGAACGCGGCGGCGGAGAAGAACACGCCGCGACCCGCCTGCACCCAGTACAGCGGATCGCCCTCGAGCGTCTGGCCGGCATAGCCGGTCAGCGCACGGTGATCCAGCAGGTTGGTCAGGCTGACCGTGGTGCGGAGCCGCGCATGCCCGAGCGGCAGCACGTAGCCGGCGGTCAGATCGAGCTGGTTGTACGACTTGATCACGAACTGGTCGGCCTGGCCGGCGAATGCGGTATCGAGGCCGTATTGCGGGCCGACCGATTTCAGGGTCGTGTTGCCGAACAGTTCGTCGCCGGGCCGAAGGATGTCGTTGCGATCGTAGAGCAGCGCCAGCGACGCGGTGCGGCGCGGCGTCTGCGCCAGCGTGTTGCCGTTATTGCCGTAGCTGCTGTCGTTGAGCGAGCCGTTCGCATACAGCGCCAGGCCGCCGCCCAGCGCCAGCGTTGCCTCGACCTCGACGCCCCGGAAGGTCGCGCCGCCCTGGTTGAAATAGCTGGTGAAGCCGGCGACCGTGTTGCTGGCAATATAGTTGTGGAAATCGATATCGTAGGCATCGACGCCGAGCTTCAGCCAGTGGCGCTGGAACACGGTGCCGACCTGGTAGCTCCAGGTGGTGGAGGGCTGCACCGCGTTGACGATGGTGGCGGAGAACAGGTTCAGTGGCGGGGTCAGGAATCCCTCGGCGGCCTGGGCGAAGACCGAAAGCCCCTCATCGATGCGCCAGTTGGCGTCGAATGACGGCAGCGGCTTGTTGTAGGTCGCATGATCGTCGGCCGGCGCGCCGGTCAGGGTGATCGGACCGTTCAGGTAGCGGGTGACGGAGCTGTATTTGACGCCGCCGGTCAGCGTGACCGCCTTGACCGGTTTCCAGACATACTCGGCATAGGGCTGCACGGTGGTGAGCGACGCGAAATACTGCGCCAGATACGGCGAGAGTCCGGGTGCGGCGGCATAGGTCTGCGCGGCGCGCGAGAAATCGACCGAGACGGTGTTGGTGGTGAAGCCCTCGCGCTCCGCCCACAGGCCGACATGCAGCTGGCCGGGCCCGAGATCCTTCGTCACCCGCAGGATGTTGCCCCAGTTGCGATAGTCGTATTGCGAGCTGACGCCCGGCACGTCGTTCTGCACGCTGGTGACGACGCCGCCGACCACGATGCTGCCGGAGAGGTTGGGCGCGGTGCCGCCCGGATCGAGCCCGTGCCGGCTGCGCTGGTCGTAGGCGGTGGTGTAGGCGCGGTCGTCGAGGCTCCATCCGGCGCCCAGCTCGGAGCGGACCGCGATATATTCGAAGTCGGTGGTGTAGTTGTCGCGGTTGTAGCCGTTGAAGGTCTGCGAGGCGGGATCGTCGTTCAGGGCGAAGTTGCGGCCGCGCCGGTCGATGCTGTCGAGCGTCGCGCCATAGGGCGTCTTGGTGTCGTCATTGTCGAGATTGACCACCACCGTCACCACGGTGCTGCGCCCGACCGGCTGCTCGTATTTGAAGAAGCCGTTGCGCCGTTCGGCGGACACGCCGGACAGCGCGCCCCGGCCCTCCTCGCGCGTCAGGTCGAGCAGGGCGCTGGCGCCGCCCAGCCGGTCGATGGTGCCGGTCTGGCCCTCGGCGCCGAACAGTCTGGTGCCGAAACTGCCGAACGTCGCATAGCTTTCCAGCGCCGGCGCGGTCGACAGCGCCGGCGACGTCAGCGACACCGAGCCGCCGAACGTGGCCGAGCCGATCGCAGAGGCCGGACCGGGACCGCGATTGACGGTGACGCTGCCGAAATCGCGCGACATGAAATACGCGCCGGGCTGCGGCGCGAGATTGAACGGAAAGCCGGGGATCTGGATTCCGTCGAACAGCACGCTGAATTCGGTATATTGCAGGCCGCGTATGCTCTGGCCGAAATCCTGCTGCAGCCCGGGACCGACCGGATTGATGTTCATGCTGCTGGGCGTCAGCGCCACCACGTCGTCATAGTCGGCGGTCGGCACCAGCAGCTTGCGGATCGTCGCCGCGCTCACCGTGCTGGTCGGCTGCGTCTGCTCGAGGCTGGGCGCGCTCGGCGCGAAGCCGGCGGCGTCGCGTGGGGCGGCGAAGCGGTTGCCGGCGACCCGGATCTGTTCCGCTCGTGCGGCATCGTCGGGCGCGGTGGCCGCCGCGGTCTGCGCCCTGGCCTGTGGCGCTGCCGCCAGGACCATGGCCATGGCCAGGGCCGGCGTGGCGGCGAGCGGCGGCAGCCGGCGCGCGGTGATCGATCCTTGAACGAGACGCACTGCCACTATCCAAACCTGACGCAGACCTGACCGCGATGGTCTAGCAGCCGGCCCCTCGTCGGCCGTGTGACAGTCTCATTAAGGATCACGGTGGTGGTCAGGCGTGGCTGGATCGTGTACCGCGTGCCCAGGAACCCGGCCCGGACCGCGTCGTTCGTGTCGGAAAGCGGGGCGCCGATGAACGAGACTGTGAGGCAGGCGGACGTGTCGGATCCGCTCCGGGAGGCGTACCGTTCGGTGCGATCCCACACCGAGGCGCTGAGTGCCGCGCTGACCCCGGAAGACCAGGCGATCCAGTCGATGCCTGACGCCAGCCCGGCGAAATGGCACCGCGCGCACACCACCTGGTTCTTCGAGCAGTTCGTGCTGCTGCCGCATCTGCCGGGCTACGCCGCCTACGACGAGGCGTTCAGCTTCCTGTTCAACTCCTATTACGAGGCGCTCGGCGCCCGCTACCCGCGCGCCACGCGCGGCCTGGTGACACGGCCCGGCGCCGAGGCGGTCGGCCGGTATCGCCACCATGTCGACTACGCCATGGAGACGCTGCTGGACCGCGCGGACGGCGCGCTCGGCGAGCTGGTCACGCTCGGCCTGCACCACGAGCAGCAGCACCAGGAGCTGCTGGTCACCGACATGCTGCATGCCTTCGCCCAGAACCCGCTTTCCTGGCGGCCGGCGGGGCCGGTGGTGCTGCCCGGCTGGACCGCGCCGCCGGGCGTGGCCGGGCCGGCCCGTTTCATCGAACGACCGGAGGCGATCCTGTCGATCGGCCATGCCGGCCAAGGCTTCGGGTTCGACAACGAGCGTCCCCGCCACCGCACGCTGATCCAGCCGCATGCGCTCGCCGACCGGCTGGTCCGCAACGCGGAGTGGCTGGCCTTCATGGCGGATGGCGGCTACGGCAATGCGGCGCTGTGGATGTCGGACGGGTTCGCGGCATGCAAGGCGGAGGGCTGGCAGGCGCCGCTGCACTGGCGGCCGGATGGCGCGGGCGGCTGGCTGTGCGTCTCGCCGGGCGGTTTCGCGTCGGTCGATCCCAAACTGCCGGTGCGCCATGTCAGCTGGTACGAGGCCGACGCCTTCGCCCGCTGGTCCGGCGCCAGGCTGCCGACCGAGATGGAGCTGGAGGCGTCCGCTGACGCGCTGCCGGACTTCCACGGCCATGTGTGGCAATGGACCAACAGCGCCTATCTCGCCTATCCCGGCTTCAGGGCGGCGCCGGGCGCGATCGGCGAATACAACGGCAAGTTCATGATCAACCAGATGGTGCTGCGCGGCAGCTCCACGCTCACCCCGCCCGGCCATGCGCGCGATTCCTACCGGAACTTCTTCCCGCCGGACACGCGCTGGCAGATGACCGGGCTGCGCCTGGCGCGCGATCTCTGATGCCTGATCTGGCGAGCCCGGTGCCGACGGTGCGGGACGAGATCCTCTCCGGCCTGGCGGCAGCGCAGAAGACGCTCCCGGCCAAGCTGTTCTACGACGAGGCCGGCTGCGCTCTGTTCGGCCGGATCACCGAACTGCCGGAATACTACGTCACCCGGGCCGAGATGGCGCTGCTCGCGCATCATGCCGGCGAGATCGCCGCCCATGCCCCGGAGGGCGCCGCGCTGGTCGAATACGGCGCCTCGGACGAGGCCAAGGGCATGGCGCTGGTCGATGCCCGCCCCGGCGCGTTCTCCGCCTACGTGCCGATCGACATCGCGCCGGCGGCGCTCGACGCGATCGCCGGGCGGATGCGCGCCAGCCATCCGGCCCTCCTGGTGCTGCCGGTTGCGGCGGACTTCCTGCAGCCGCTCGACCTGCCGCCACAGGTCGGCGACCGGCCGCCGTTCGGATTCTTCCCCGGCTCGACGATCGGCAATTTCCGCCCGCCGATGGTGCGGCGTTTCCTCGGCAACGTGCGCGACACCCTGTCCGCGACCAGCCCGGCCGGGGTGCCGCCGCGGCTGCTGGTCGGCACCGACCTGCGCAAGGACAAGGCGACGCTGATCCCGGCCTATGACGACCCGGCCGGGATCACCGCCGCCTTCAACCTCAACATGCTGACCCATGTGAACCGGATCGCCGACGCCGATTTCGACCCCGCCCGCTTCAGCCACCGCGCGGTCTGGAACGCGCACGAGGGCCGGATCGAGATGCATCTGGAGAGCCGGTCGGCGCATACGGTGACGGTGGCCGGCCAGCCGATCCGGTTCCGGGCCAACGAGACCATCCATACCGAGGACAGCTACAAGCATACCCGCGAGGGCTTCGCGGCCCTCGCCCTGTCGGCCGGCTGGAAGTCAGGCGGATTTTGGACCGATCCTGGGGCTCTGTTCGGCATGCATCTTCTTCTCGGCTAGCGCCAGATCGATCCAGCCGGACTGCTTGCTGGCGATGATCTCGAACTGCCGGAACACCGGTTTCGCCGCCAGGTAGCGCCCGATCGTATCGGGATCGTCCAGGCTCTGCACGATCGCGCCGTCCTGGTGTTCCTGCAGCGCCGCCTGGTCGGGGAACGCGTCGAACACCGCGTAGCTGTTCGGGCCGGTGCGCAGCGCATACCAGGCCAGGGTGCGCGGCTCCTTGTTGGCGGCCTCGCGCGCCTTGACCAGGAAGGCGCCGAAATCGCGCCCCTGGCCGAGCTTGGTCTGGAACGCGCCATACAGCCCGACCCGCGGCAGGGTGCGGTCGTCGGGCAGGATCGCCGCGACGATGTCCGACATCGAGACATGCGGCATGCCGTGCAGGCTGGTGAAGGTCTTGATCACGAGCCCGCGCCCGATCGCGCCGGCGATGTGCCGCAGCCGCCCGCCATTATTGTCGAAGGTGTCGAAGATCGCGAACCGGTGCTGGTCGAACCTGACCGCATACCAGTCCCGGGTCGCCCGTTCGCCGCGCGCCTTGTCCAGGGCCTTTTCGAGAAACGACCGGATCTCCTCGGTCGCGGCGCGTCTGGCCTCGACTTCGACATAGAGCGCTTTCGGCATGGTCGTGTCTCCCGTCGCTTTATTATGTCAGTCAAACAGCAAGCCGGTGGTCCGGTTTCAAGCCCCGACCGCGACCGACCAGCCCAGTTGCCGCTCCGCGCCGGGCGCCAGATGCAGCAGATGCGGCTTGTCGATGAAGGCGCCGTCGAACCCCATTGGACTGGCCAGCCCGCACCACGGCTCGATGCACAGGAAATCCGCGCCCGGCTTCGACCACAGGCCGAGCTGCGTCATGCCGGTCCAGGCCACGGTCAGCGCCAGCGGCGCGCCATCGGCCTCGAAGCGCACCGAGGCGCTGGCGGGCTGGTCGAGGATCACCGCGTCGTCGGCGAACAGCGCCTCGTCGAGTGCGAGCGTGCGCCCCTCGATCGGGCTCGGCAACGCGTCCGGCCGCAGCAGCCCGCCCGCCACCCGGCGGATCGGCGCCGGTTCCGGCCGCTCGAACACCAGGCGGTGCGCCCGCTTGTCCAGCCCGTCCGCCAGCGGCCAGGCGAAGGCCGGGTGCGCGCCGATCGCCGCCGGCAGCACCGAATCGCCGGTGTTGCGCACCACATACGTCACCGACAGGCGCTGCCCCTCGACCCGGTAGGCGATCTCGAGCGCGAAGCGGAACGGATAGATCGCCAGGCTCTGCGCGTCGTCGACGAGGCGCAGCCGGCAACCGTCCGTCGTGCGATCGAGCCACGCGAAGCGCCTGTCGCGGGCGAAGCCGTGCTGGGTCATGCGCGTGGCCCGGCCCGCATGCAGCAGGGTGTCGTCCGGCAGCCGGCCGACGATCGGGAACAGCACCGGCGCGTGACGCGGCCAGGCGGCGCCGGCCTGCCACAGATACTCGCGCCCGCCGGACGCCAGCGAGGTGAGTTCCGCGCCCTCCGCCTTGACCGCGACCGACAGCGACTCGTTTCCGAACCGGTGCATCGGCATCCTCCCTGCTGCGCCGTCCTGCATAGCATGGCCGCGCGCACCGGGCGCATCCGGCCGATGGTCGTGGTGGCGATCGGACCGTGCCTGGCGTAGAGCCTGTGCGCCGCGGCGAAGGAGACGGACATGGATGCGTTGCTGGTCGAGGTGCTGCGGGGCGGCGCGGTCGAATCGCGCCATCTCGGCAGCGCGGTGGTGGTCGACGCCACTGGCAAGGCGCTGTTCGCCGTCGGCGACGTCGAGCAGCCGATCTTCACCCGGTCCACGGTCAAGGCGCTGCTGGCGCTGCCGCTCATCGAGAGCGGCGCCGCCGAACGGCTCGGCCTCGACGATGCGGAACTGGCGCTGGCCTGCGCCTCGCATACCGGCTCCGACGCGCATGTCGCGGTCGCCGCCGGCATGCTGGCCAAGGCCGGCGAGACCGCGGCCTGTCTGGAGTGCGGCGCCCACTGGCCGACCGCGCGCGAGGCGCAGGTCGCGCTGGCGGCGCGCGGCGGGTCGCCCTCGGCGCTGCACAACAACTGCTCCGGCAAGCATGCCGGCTTCGTCTGCCTGTGCCATGACGCGCATTGGCCGGTGCAGGGCTACATCCAGCCGGCGCACGCGGCGATGCGCCAAACCACCGCATGCCTGTCGGAGACCGTCGGCGCCGCCATGGACGACGCCAACCGCGCTACCGACGGCTGCGGCATCCCGACCTACGCCATCCCGCTGCGCGCGCTCGCCACCGGCTTCGCGCGGTTCGGCAGCGGCGCCGGCCTGTCCGCCGACCGTGCCGCGGCGTCGGCCCGGCTGCGGCGCGCGGTCGCGGCGCATCCGGCGCTGGTGGCCGGGCCGGGCCGTTTCGACAGCGTGCTGATGCAGGAATACGGGCTGTCGGTGTTCAGCAAGATGGGCGCGGAGGGGGTGCATGTGCTGGCGCTGCCGGAACTGGGCCTGGGCATCGCCGTCAAGTGCGCCGACGGCGCCGCGCGCGCCGCCGAGGTCGCGGCCGCTTCGCTGTCGGCCCGGTTCCTGCCGGCGGGCCCGGTGCTGGAGCGCCTGTGCCGGCCGGCGCTGCGGAACTGGGCCGGGACCGTGGTCGGCGGGCTCAGGCCGGCGCCGGGGCTCTGCCCCTGATCCGCTCTCCCGGCCGATGCGGCCTCAGGGCCGGCGGGCGGGGGCGGCGGCATCGGCGGGCGAGGCCGGATGGCGCCGGTAGCTCAGATACAGCGCGCCGCCGGTCAGGAAGAAGGCGCCGACCGCGTTGCCGAGCGTCACCGGGATCTCGTTCCACAGCCACCAGTCGCGCATCGTCACCGGCGCGCCCAGCATCATGCCGACCGGGATCGCGAACATGTTCACCACGCTGTGCTCGAAGCCCTGGCTGACGAAGATGAAGATCGGCAGCCACGCGCCGACGATCTTGCCGATGGTGGAGGTGGAGGCCAGGCCCATGACCGAGCCCAGGCTGACCATCCAGTTGCACAGGATCGCCTTGACGAACACGGTGATCAGCCCGGCCATGCCGAACGCCGCGTAGGCGGTGGTCTTGGTGACGGCGAGCGCGCGCAGCCGGTCGGCGACCGGCCCGCCGCCGGTATGGCCGAACTCGGTGGCGGCGATCCAGAACAGCCCGGCATAGAGCAGGCTGCCGGCCAGGTTGCCGAGGAACACCAGCGCCCAGTTGCGCAGCATCGCGCCCCAGCCGACCCGGCCGGCGAACAGCGCGGTCGGGATCACGCCGAAATTGCCGGTCAGCAGCTCCAGCCCCAGCACCACGATCAGCGCGAAGCCGGCCGGGAACAGCAGCGCGCCGACCACGAACTGGCCGGTCTGGGCGGCGATCAGGAACGCCATCGAGGTGACGAAGGCGAGGTAGGCGCCGGCGAGCACGGCGCGGACCAGCAGGTCGAGCGCCGGCAACCTGCTCTTGATCACGCCGCTCTCGATCATGCCCTCGAGGATCTGGGCGGGTTTCACATAGTCGGACACAGGCTGATCCTCATGGGTTCCGGGCCCCGGGATAGGGGCCGTGGTGGAAAGGGGCGTGATGGCGTCGGGCGTGGCGTCAATCCGCGTCCGGACGGCCGCGCAGGCGCTTGGTGTCGCCGCGCTGGCTCTTGCCGTCGAGCCGCCGGAGCTTGGAGCCCAGCGTCGGCCGGGTGGCGCGGCGCTTGGGCGGCGGCGGCACAGAGGCGGCGCGGATCAGCGCCAGCAGCCGCTCCAGCGCATCGGCGCGGTTCCGTTCGCGGGTGCGGTGGCGCTGCGCGGTGATCACGATCACCCCGTCATTGGTCAGCCGGTGCCCGGCCAGAAGCTGCAGCCGCTCGCGCACCGGGTCGGGCAGGCTCGGCGACTGCCTGGCGTCGAAGCGGAGCTGCACCGCGGTCTCGACCTTCTGGATGTTCTGGCCGCCGGCGCCGGACGCGCGCAGGAACGATTCCGCCAGCTCGTCCTCGTGCAGCGAAATCCGGGCGGTGACGGGGATCAGGGCGATGGCACGGGCTTTCCTGGCGACATGACATTATGTGACGGCGCCCGGGCGTTTCGGCAATCCACGCCGCGGGCTAGGCTCGGACAGGATTTCGCGAGAGGACGACGATGTCTTACGGCCGCCTGCTCTGCGCCTGGCTGTTCTGCCTGGCACCGCTGGCCGCGCGCGCGCAGCAGGCCTACCTGCTGCCGCCGCCGCAGATGGACGATGCCGGACGCTGCCTCTATTTCTCGCGCCTGCAGCGCTTCACCGCCGAGAGCAAGAGCGTCTGCGACGAGGGCCGCAAGGTGAAGACCGGCCCGGTCACCGCGCACATCCTCGAACAATGCCTGGCCGCGCACGGGCCCGGCTTCGACAAGAGCGCGATCACCGACATGATCGACGCCTTCTCCAGGCAGGTGCAGGCCCAGGGGATGGGCAACGCCTGCAACCAGGTCAAGGCGCAGGCCTGGGACCTGGTCGCGCAGTAGCGCCAGCTGCGCCCGCAGCTTTGTAACAGCGGGTGACGCTTCTCTACATTCGGTGTTGTGACAGACCGGCGTGCCCGAGGGAGACCGGGTCTAGTCTGGCAGGCTGTACCCTGGAGCCGTGCCTTCATGCCGTTCGACCCGCAGCGAACCCTCGTCTTCATGCATATCGCCAAGAGCAGCGGGACCTCGCTGAATGCCGGGCTGATCGACACGCTGGCGCCGCAGCGGCCGGTCGGCGGCTTCGACCGCGTCATGTTCGGCGGCTTTTCCGATTTCTCCAGCCTGTCGGAAGGGGCGCGGGCCTCGGTCTACCAGCATCCGTCGGCGCTGCCTGACGGCGACTACGTGCACGGGCACTTCTCGCTGAACACCACCCATACCCGCTACGCCGACGCCCAGTTCATGACCGTGCTGCGCGAGCCTTGCTCGCGGCTGCTGTCGCACCACCGCTACTGGCGCTCCAGGACGCCTGGCATGCTGCGTAGCTGGGGCCGCTGGCGGCGGATGGTGGAGCGCGCGCACCAGGATCTGGAGGTCTTCCTGAGCGACCCGCTGGTCGCCTGCCAGACCGACAACATGGCGCTGCGCATGCTGCTCTGGCCGCACCGGCTGATCCCCGACCAGGGCTTCATCGACCCGCGCGACGACGCGGCGCTGCTCGAGGCGGCCCGCGCCAGGCTGGCGCGGTTCGACTGGGTGGACGTGATGGAGAACGACCGGCTCGCCGAGAACCTGCGTGTCTGGCTGGCGCGCCCGTTCCACTACCGCCATCTGAACCGGGCGGCGCCGCGTCCGGCGCGCGGCGACAGCGACCTCGCCGACGACCTGTCGAACCGCGCCTTCGAGCTGCTGGGCCGCCGGTCGCGCCTGGATTTGCGCCTGTGGCAGGACGTGGTGCGCAGGCGCATGCCGGACGTCGATCCGGCGGTGATGCAGCAGCGCACCCTGCTCAGGACCGCCGCACGCCTCGCCGGCGCGCAGGCCGGCGGCGGCATCGCGCTGCGCCCGCTGCCGGTCCCGTCGTTCGGCATCCGCACCCGAGCCAGGCGCCTGTTCGACCGCATCCCGTTCGGCTACGCGCACTCGGCCTGAGGCGGTCGCCGGCGCCAGGATCTGCTAGAAGCGGGCGATCGGATTCGGGGCGCGTGAATTGATGGAAATCGGGGTCGACAGTTTCGCCGCGCTGATGCCGGATCATGCGACCGGCCAGGCGCCGTCCCCGGTCGCGCGCGCCGCCGGGCTGATCGAGGAGGTCGAGGCGGCCGATGCGGCCGGACTCGACACGTTCGGCATCGGCGAGCACCACCGCGCGAGCTTCATCGACGCGTCGCCGGCGGTGCTGCTGGCCGCCTGCGCGATGCGCACCCGCACCATCCGCCTGCACAGCGCGGTCACGGTGCTGAGCGCCGCCGATCCGGTGCGCGTGTTCCAGGATTTCGCCACGCTCGATCTGCTGTCCGGCGGCAGGGCAGAGATCGTCGCCGGCCGGGGCTCGTTCGTCGAAGCGTTCCCGCTGTTCGGGCTGCCGCTCGACTCCTACGACGAACTTTACGCCGAGAAGCTGGGGCTGCTGCTGACGCTGCGCGACACCGCGACGCCCAGCTGGTCGGGCCGGTTCCGCCCGGCGCTGAGCGGGCAGGGTGTGTATCCGCGCCCGGCGCAGGATGTCTTGCCGATCTGGCTCGGTTCCGGCGGCACGCCGGACTCCGCGGTGCGTGCC
>CAZZZA010000005.1:0-57076 GCA_964658455.1 uncultured Lichenihabitans sp. | reverse complement strand
TGGCGTCGTCGAGATTGATCGCCACCCGTTCGACCGACAGGCCGCCGCGGCCGGCGGAGAGCCCGAGCGACAGCACGATATCGGCGGCCCACCCGTCGAGCGCCTCCGCCAGTCCGGCGGCCGACCGCTCGAAGCTGGTCGGCAGCAGCACGGTGCGCAGCGACAGGCCGGGCGGAACCGGATCCAGCAGCGGCAGCACCGATGCCGAGGGGTTGCGGTCGGCGCCGCCGAACGGCTCGAAGCCGGTGACCAGCACCCGCAGCAAGGGCATCTCGTTACACTCCGTCGCCAGAACCCCCTCCTTGGCGTTACAGGCCGCCGCCAGTGTCCACCGGTGACTATCGGACCAGAACCGGGCGGGAACACATGATGCTAAACAGATATCTGCTTGCTGTATCCATGCTGGCGGCGACCGCCATCGGCGTCGGTGGCGTCCAGGCCCGTGCCCAGGGTCGGCCGGGCTTCCATCACGCCGCGCTGCTCGAAGGCGTCAGCCTCACCGACGCGCAGCAGACGCAGGTGCATGCGCTGCACAAGGCGGCGTGGCAGGACGAGAAGACGCTGCGCCAGCAGCTGCACGCGGTGCAGGAGCAGATCGATTCCACCCTGCTGAGCAGCGGATCGGTGACCCAGGCCGACCTCGCGACCCTGGCGCAGCAGCGCGAATCGGTGATGCAGCAGCTCGACGCCAGGCGCCTGACCGAGCAGCTCGCCATCCGCAACCTGCTGACCGCCGACCAGATCGCCCAGGCCGCCAGCACCCACGCCAAGCTCGCGGCGCTGCGGTCGCAGGAGATGGCGCTGCACGACCAGGGCGCGCCCGCGGCCGGGGTGGACTGAGCGCCGGACGGCGGCAAGGGGGTTCCGGGCGAGTTCGGGCTCAGGCGATGCCCAGCGCCCGGATCATCCCCAGGCTGATGCCGCCGAGCACGACCAGCGACAGCGTCACCGCGGCGGCGACCCGGATCCCGGCGTCGGCGACCACGCGGATATCGACCCCGAGGCCGAGCGCTGCCATCGACACCGTGGTCAGCAGCGCGGCGGCGGTCTTGATCGGCGGCAGCAGCCCGGCCGGGATCAGGCCCGAGGAGCGGATGCCGAGCACCAGCAGGAAGCCGACGATGAACCAGGGCACCAGCTCGTGCAGCGCCGGCCCGGCGCGGCGTGGCGGCGGGGCAGGCGGCGAGACCGGCCGGGCTGCTGCCGCCTCGTCGCGCAGGCGGCGCGCGAACAGCGACAGCACCAGCACCACCGGGCCCAGCATCAGCACCCGCACCAGCTTCACCACCGTGCCGACCTGGTTGCTGAGCGCGCCGATCGGCAGGGTCGCCGCCAGCACCTGCGGCACCGCATAGACGGTCAGGCCGGCCAGCACGCCATACTGGGTCAGCGACAGCGTCAACACCGGCACCAGCAGCGGCAGCAGCAGCACCACGATCACGCCGAGCACGGCGGTGAACGCGATCGAGGCGGCGACGTCGTCGCCATCGGCGCCGATCACCGGCGCCACCGCGGCGATGGCGGAATTGCCGCATATCGAATTGCCGCAGGCGATCAGGATCGCCATGCGTCGCCCCAGCCCCAGCGCGCGGCAGATGCCGTAGCTGCTGGCGATCGCGGCCGCGACCACCAGCACGATCGCGGCCAGCAGCGCCGGGCCGAGCCGCAGCACGGTCGCGATGCTGACCGATGCGCCGAGCAGCACCACCGCGATCTCCAGCAGGAACCTGGCGCTGAACGCGATGCCTGGATGCCAGCGCTCCCCCGGGGTCCAGGCGGAGCGGATCGCCACCCCGAGCAGGATCGCCAGCACCAGCGCTTCCAGATAGGCCTGGCCCGCCAGCAGGATTTCCAGGCGCTCGAGCAGCCCGGCCGCTACGGTGACGAGGATGCAGAGCAGCACCCCGGGCAGGCACCGTCCGATCGCAGCAAACGGGGGAGCGCGGCCGCCGGCGCCGGTCATTCCGGTTCGGCCGGCCTGCCGAACGCGGCGAACTCGACGATGTGCAGGATGGCGCGTCCGGGCACGGTGATGCGCAGGAACCGGCCGCATACCGGCGGGTCGAACGGCAGCTGGAACGCCACCGGCGTCGGCGCGCCGCCGCCATCGCGGTGGATCGCCTGCCATGTCCGCCCGTCCGGCGAGGCGTCGATCCTGAACCCGGCCAGGCGCTGCGCCATGTGCCGGCGGTTCTCGATCTCGATGGCGTGGATTTCGTGGGTCGCGCCCAGATCGACCTGCCACCACGGGTCGATCTCCTCGTCGGTGTGGCATCCGCACGCGCTCAGCCGGTCGCCGTCATTGGCGCCGGCCGCTTCCGCTGCCGGATCGCCATGGCGCGACCAGGCGCAGGTCGAACTCTGCAGCGCCGGCTTGTGCCTGGCCACGTTGGGGAACGGGCCCGGCCGCTGCGCGAGCTGCGCCGGCCAGAGCGCCTTCAGACGCGCCAGCGCCCGCACCCTGCCGAGATCGGCGAGACACTGCGCCACGCCCGGCAGCAGGGTCTCGCCATCGGCCAGCCCCAGCGCCCGGCCGACCAGCGAGCCGGCTTCCACCAGCCGCGCCTCGTCGGGCTGGCCGCCCAGTTCGGCATGCAGCGCCCGCAGCAGGCAGGCGGCACAATCCTCGAGGCGCAGCGCCGGGTCGTGCCGCGCCGCCTCGATGATGGCGCCGGCATCGAGAACCGCCATCCGCCCGAGCTTCTCGAGGTAGGCGTCGCCGCGCAGCACCGCATGGTAGAAACGGCCGTCGCGCGGCGGCAGCGCGTGGGCGTTGAACAGGGTGTCGAAGCCGAAGCTGGCGCGGTCGTAGAAGGCGCCGAAATCGTTGAAGTCGGCCGAGGAGAAGCCTTCGGCGGCGAGCACGGTGGCGACGAAGGCCTCGTCGTTCGGCGCCAGCCCGCCATCGCGTTCGCGCGCCGCGTAGGAGCCGCCCTCGGCGGCCCGCACCGCATGCAGCCGGTCGATCGCCGCTCCGGACAGCCGGACCACCGGGAAGAAGCAGCGCTGCACGGCCGGATACTGGCCGGTCATCGAGCGGTGCCAGAACCACCCGCTGTCGGCCGGCTGCACGTGGCTGGACAGCAGGTCGTGCCGGCTGGCGGCGTCCAGCCGGCGGAACGGCTCGGTCGGGTCGCAGGCGTTGATCGCCACGTCGTTCTCGACCAGCCAGACGAACGCGGCCGTGGGCTCCGCCGCCCGCGCGGCGTAGAACACGTAGTCGCCGAAACGCCAGAGAAAGGATGGATCGTCGCAAGACAGGCCGAGCCGCGCAAAGGTCGCCTTGGTCAGCGAGATCTTGCCGAACCCCCGGCTGTCCCAGCGCTGCCGGCGCTCGTCGATCGCGAACAGCACCGTGTAGCGGCCGCCCTGCCGCAAAGAAGCGGCCTGCTGGAACAGGGCCTCGTTCAGGTAGTGGGTCCTGATCACGATCGTGCCGGGGCGGTCCGCGCGGTCCTGGTCGTGCGGGGGCGTGGGCTCGGCCAAGCTAGCCATCCTTCCTCGAACCGGCCCGGCGTGCGGTGACGAATTCCGGCAGCCCGGGCCTGACCCGGCCGGAGCGCGGCGCGCCGCCGACGATGTGGCCGATCGCGGTCAGGCTCTCGACGTGATCGCACACGATCTTGAACACGGCCAGCAGCGGCACGCTCAGGAAGGCGCCGGGTATGCCCCAGATCCAGTCCCAGAACAGCAGCGAACTCATCACCAGCACCGGATTGAGCGTGAAGCGCCTGGCCAGCAGCATCGGCGTGATGGTCTCGCCTTCCAGCAGATGGATGGCGAAATAGATCGAGGGCGGCAGCAGCGCGTGCAGCGGCGAGGCGTAGGTGAACAGGGCGACGAAGAAGAACACCGTCATGCCGGTGAACGGGCCCAGGATCGGGATGTAGTTCAGCAGGAACGCCAGCACCCCCCACAGCAGCGGGTTCGGCAGGCCGAGCACCATGCACTGCACGAAGTTGAGCGCGCCGACCAGCAGGTTCATCACCGTGATGGTGGCCAGGTAGAGCGAGACGTTGCGCTGGATTTCCGAGGCGATCTGCACCGTGCGCCGCTTGTCGGCGAAGGTCGGCATGATCTCCACGAACCGTCGCAGCAGGCTGTCGCCCTCGTACAGCAGGAAGAACAGCATCAGCAGCATGCTGAAGATCTGCCCCAGGAAGGCGCGGGTGCTGAGCAGCAGGCTGGAGCCGAAGCTGGTCAGCCCGGGATTGCCGGATTGCTGCACCACCATCTGGCTGCCGGTGCCCCTGGCCTCGAACAGCGTGCCGAGCCTGCCGGCCGCGTCCTGCACCGCATGGATCGGCCGGTCCAGGAACGACAGCTTGTGCTGCAGCGCCGGCAGGCTCTCCGGCGCCCGGCTGATCCAGCCGGAAGCCGGCACCGAGATCGCCGCGCCGATCGCGCCCACCAGCCCGAACAGCCCGACGATCAGCAGCATCGCCGCGATCGGCTTGGGCAGCCGCAGCTTCTCGTGCAGGAACCGCATCGGCACCGCCAGCAGCAGGTTCAGCACCACCGCCAGCACCAGCGGCAGCACCAGCGAGGCGGTGAAATACAGCGTGTAGAACACCGCCAGCACGGTCAGCGTCACCAGGCAGACGGTGCTGGCGGTGCGCGTCGCGGTGGGCCCGGCGGCCCTGGGCAGCGGCAGCGGCAGCGGCATGGGAAGCTGGTCCGGCTCGGCGCCGCTGCTGTCGTTCGACGCCATGGCTGTTCCACTCCACGCATTCGGGGGTTGAACGCCTGTATGATGGGTTTCGTCGGATCGACCAATCGTCACGGCGCCATCGGCAGCCTGACCACGAAGCGCGCGCCGAGAACCCGGCCGCCGGTATCGACCCGGTTCTCGGCCGAGATGCTGCCCCGCAGCGCCTCGACGATCTGCCGGCTGATCGACAGGCCCAGGCCGGAATGCTGGCCGAAATTCTCCGCCGCCGGCCGCTCCGAATAGAAGCGCTCGAAGATCCCGTCGAGCTTGGCCGCCGGGATGCCCGGCCCCTCGTCGGCGACGGCGATCTCCAGCATGCCGGACCAGGGGGGGCCGAGTTCCGCCACCGACAGCACGATGCGGCCGCCGGGCGGCGAGAAGCTGACCGCATTGCCGATCAGGTTGCGCAGCACCTGCACCAGCCGGTCCTCGACCGCCTCCGCCAGCAGCGGCCGGGTCGGGTGCGGCGGCGCCTCGACCACCATCCGCGGGTCGCCCGGCTTTGCGGTCGCCTGATGGATCTCGGCCAGCACCGACAGGATCGGCAGCACCGCCACCGGCTCGGTCACCGAGCGCGACAGTTCGGCATCGACCCGGCTGGCGTCGGAGATGTCGGTGATCAGCCGGTCCAGCCGCCGCACATCCTGGTTGATGATCGCCAGCAGCCGGCGCTGCTGGCCGATATCCTCGATCCGCATCAGCGTCTCGATGGCGCTACGGATCGAGGAGAGCGGGTTCTTGATCTCGTGGCTGACATCGGCGGCGAAGCGCTCGATCGCGTCCATCCTGGCCCAGAGCGCGCGCGCGCTCTCCTCGAGCGCCTGCGCCAGCTCGCCGAGTTCGTCCTTCCGGCTCAGCAGCTGGCGCGGCACGCTGCCGGTGCGGCCGATCGTCTCGCGCATCACATGCGCCGACGCCGCCAGGCGCAGCAGCGGCCTGGCGATGGTCTGCGACAGATACCAGGACAGCAGCACGGTGATGCCCAGCGCCACCAGGAACAGCACCAGGATCGAGGAGCGCACCGCGAACAGCGAGCGGTCGACGTCGCGCGCCTCGCGGGTGAGCTGGATGATGCCCACGGTCTGGCCGTCATGCGCCACCGGCTCCGCCACCGTCACCAGCAGCCGCCCGTCGGCGGTGCGGCGGATGAAGGGCGGCGTCTCGCTGCTGTCGGACTCGCCGAGCCGCAGCTGCTCGCGGATCTCCGGCTGCGCGTTCGGATCGGCGTTCGCCGGCAGCGTGATCAGCCGGCGGTGCGGCAGCAGCGACAGCATCCGGTCGTAGGCGCGCTCCATGCCGCTCTTGAAGCTCAGTGCCGGGGCGGCGCTGGCCTCGCCGCTGGCCTGCGGCACGTCGGGCCGGCTGTCGGCGATCTGCTGGCCGTCCGGCGCGAACAGCCTGGCCTGCGCGCTCGGGCTCGGTTCGGTGAGCCGCAGCAGCAGCGGCCGGGCCAGCGACGCCGACAGATCGACCGCCTGCTGGGTCGGCGCCGCCTTCGGGTGCGCGTGCGCGCGATGCGGCACGGCGCCGGCGGTGGCGGCGGTCACCGCGGACTGGCCCAGCGCGCCGGCATAGATGTGCGCCTGCTCGCGCAGCGCGCTCACCTCCGCCTCCAGCAGGCTGTTCTGGAACTGGTTCAGGTAGAGCAGGGTGGCGACCAGCAGCGCCAGCGGCACCACGTTGACCAGCAGGATCCGCCGCATCATCGGCGACATCCAGCGCCGGCCGAGGCTGTCGGCGCCGATCGCGGCCGGGAGCGGCGCCGCCCGCTGGCCGATCCCGGCGACGGCGCCGGTCACCTACTCCTCCTTGTAGCGGTAGCCGATCCCGTAGAGCGTCTCGATATGGTTGAAGGCGTCATCGATCTGGCGGAACTTCTTGCGCAGGCGCTTGATGTGGCTGTCGATGGTGCGGTCGTCGACATAGATGTTCTCGCCATACGCCGCATCGATGAGCTGGTCGCGCGACTTCACCAGCCCGGGCCGCGCCGCCAGCGCCTTGACCAGCAGGAACTCGGTCACGGTGAGCTGGATGTCGGTGCCGCGCCACAGGCACTGGTGGCGGGTCTCGTCCAGCGACAGGTCGCCGCGCACCATGATGCCGGTCGGCGTGGCGCCCGCCGCTTCCGCCCGCAGCGCCTCGCCGCGTCGCAGCAGGGCGCGGATGCGCTCGAGCAGCAGACGCTGGCTGAACGGCTTGGTGATGTAGTCGTCGGCGCCCAGCCGCAGGCCCATCAGCTGGTCCACCTCCTCGTCCTTGCTGGTCAGGAAGATCACCGGAAGCTGCGACTTGGCGCGCAGCCGCTGCAGCAGCTCCATGCCGTCCATGCGCGGCATCTTGATGTCCAGCACCGCCAGGTCGACCGGCTTGCTGCTCAGCCCCTGCAGCGCGCTCTCGCCGTCGGTGTAGGTGCGCACCTGGAAGCCTTCCGCCTCCAGGGTCATGGAGACGGAGGTCAGGATGTTGCGGTCGTCATCGACCAGCGCGATGGTATGTTTCGTCGGCTCCATCGGGGCCCCCAGGGTTCGCCCCGATTGTGACCCGAAACCGGTGACGAGGCCAATCGCCGGCGGCCGCGCCACCGGGTCCGCTTGGCGGCGTTGTGAAACCCGCCTGCCTTGACGCCTTGTTCATCTTCCTGTGGTCACCTAATTCACGGCCTATGGACGACCACCCCCTTCCTCCCACCGGCGAGACCATGATCGACGCATCCGACCATACACCGCCCGACCACGCGGCGACCGGCGCCGAGCCCGCTTCGGCCTCCGTTCACGACGCGGCGGGCACCGAGACCGGGCACGAGACCGCCGAGCAGCTGATGCAGGAGGCCGGCGAGCGCATTCGCGCGCTCGAGGCCACGGTCGAGGAGATGCGCGAGAAGTGGATGCGCGCCGAGGCCGAGAACCAGAACGTCCGCAGCCGCGCCAAGCGCGACGTGGACGATGCCAGGCAGTACGCCGTCACCAAGTTCGCCAAGGACGTGGTCGAGGCGGCGGAGAACCTGCGTCGCGGCCTGACCAGCCTGCCGGCCGACACCGGCGACAACCCGGTGCTGACCCGGCTGCGCGAGGGGTTCGAGGGCGTCGAGCGCTCGTTCCTCGGCATCCTGGAGCGCAACGGCATCGTCGGCGCCGACCCGACCGGCGCCGCGTTCGACGCCAACCTGCACCAGGCGATGGCCGAGCAGCCCAGCGCCGAGCATCCGCCGGGCACGGTGATCCAGGCCTGGACCTCGGCCTGGACCCTGAACGGGCGCCTGCTGAAGCCGGCGATGGTGGTGGTGGCCAAGGCGGCGGAGCAGCCGGCCCAGGGCCAGACGCCGCATGGTCAGACGCCCAACGCTCAGCCGGCCCCGTCGGCCGAGTCCGAGCCGGCCTCGTTCGACCGCACGGTCTGACCGCATCGCGTAACGAACCGGGTTCCGGCCCTTGTCGCCGGGCCCGGCTCTGAATACATCCCATCACGTCGGACAGGGTGGCGATCGGTGCTTCGGGCCGGACGTCGCCGCTAACAGGAGAATGCAATGAGCAAGGTTATCGGTATCGATCTCGGCACGACCAATTCGTGCGTCTCCATCCGCGAGGGTGACGAGAACCGGGTGATCGAGAACAGCGAGGGCGCCCGCACCACCCCCTCGATGGTCGCCTTCGCCGAGAACGGCGAGCGGCTGGTCGGCCAGGCCGCCAAGCGGCAGGCGGTGACCAACCCGACCAACACGCTGTATGCGGTCAAGCGCCTGATCGGCCGCCGCTTCGACGACCCGACGGTCGAGAAGGATCGCGGGCTGGTCCCGTATGCCATCGTCAAGGGCGAGAACGGCGATGCCTGGGTCGAGGCGCGCGGCGAGAAATACGCCCCCTCGCAGATCTCCGCCTTCGTGCTCGGCAAGATGAAGGAAACCGCCGAGACCTATCTCGGCGAGACCGTGAGCCAGGCCGTCATCACCGTCCCGGCCTACTTCAACGACGCCCAGCGTCAGGCCACCAAGGATGCCGGCCGCATCGCCGGCCTCGAGGTGCTGCGCATCATCAACGAGCCGACCGCCGCCGCGCTGGCCTACGGTATGGAGCGCAAGAACGGCGGCACGGTCGCGGTCTATGACCTCGGCGGCGGCACCTTCGACGTGTCGGTGCTGGAGATCTCGGACGGCGTGATCGAGGTGAAATCCACCAACGGCGACACCTTCCTCGGCGGCGAGGATTTCGACGCCCGCGTGATCGCCTACCTGGCCGACGAGTTCAAGCGCGAGCAGGGCATCGACCTGCGGTCCGACAAGCTGGCGCTGCAGCGGCTGAAGGAAGCCGCGGAGAAGGCGAAGATCGAGCTTTCCTCGTCGAAGGAGACCGAGATCAACCTGCCCTTCATCACCGCCGATGCGTCCGGCCCGAAGCACCTCGTGCTAAAGCTCAGCCGCGCCAAGCTGGAGAGCCTGGTCGACGACCTGATCCAGCGCACGCTCGGCCCGTGCCGCGCGGCGATGAAGGACGCGTCGGTCACCGCCGGCGAGATCGACGAGGTGATCCTGGTCGGCGGCATGACCCGGATGCCGAAGGTCATCGACACGGTGAAGCAGTTCTTCGGCAAGGAGCCAGCCCGCAACGTCAACCCGGACGAGGTGGTGGCGATCGGCGCCGCGGTGCAGGGCGCGGTGCTGAAGGGCGACGTCAAGGACGTGCTGCTGCTCGACGTGACCCCGCTCTCGCTCGGCATCGAGACGCTGGGCGGCGTGTTCACCCGGCTGATCGACCGCAACACCACCATCCCGACCAAGAAGAGCCAGACCTTCTCCACCGCCGAGGACAACCAGGGCGCCGTGACCATCAAGGTCAGCCAGGGCGAGCGCGAGATGGCGGCCGACAACAAGACGCTCGGCCAGTTCGACCTGATGGGCATCCCGCCGGCGCCGCGCGGCGTGCCGCAGATCGAGGTCACCTTCGACATCGACGCCAACGGCATCGTCTCGGTCTCGGCCAAGGACAAGGCGACCAACAAGGAGCAGCAGATCCGCATCCAGGCTTCCGGTGGTCTGTCGGACAGCGATATCGAGCGCATGGTCAAGGAAGCCGAGGCCAACGCCGACGCCGACAAGGCCAAGCGCGCGAGCGTCGAGGCGCGCAACCAGGCCGAGAGCCTGGTGCACCAGACCGAGAAGACCCTGTCGGAGAACGGCGACAAGGTCCCCGCCGCCGAGAAGTCGGAAGCGGAATCGGCGATCGCCGCGGTCAAGTCCGCGCTCGAGGGCAGCGACGTGGAGGTGGTCAAGTCCGCCACCGAGCGTCTCGGCCAGGTGTCGATGAAGATCGGCGAGGCGATGTACAAGGCCGGGGCGGACGCGGCCGGTGCTGCCGCCGCCGGCGAGCCGCCACATGGCGCGTCGGCGGGCCCGGGTGCCGCGCCCGGCGGCGAGCGGGTGGTCGATGCCGATTTCGAGGACATCGACGACAAGAAGAGATCCGCCTGACACTGTTGCCCGATGAGGGCGGGGCCGCTTCGTGCGGCCCCGCCTTTGTTTTGCCCGCCCTGTCGTGCCCGCCCCAGCCCGGGCAGCCGTCGATTTGAATCACGACATGACGGGAGCGTGTGCCCATGATGGGGCGCGACCTCGCCGATGAGGACCAGATGGCCAAGCCGGATTATTATGCGACCCTCGATGCCGCGCGCGATGCGTCCGCGGACGAGCTGAAGAAGGCCTACCGCAAGCTTGCCATGAAGTATCACCCGGACCGCAATCCGGGCGACAAGACCGCCGAGGCCAGGTTCAAGGAGGTGAACGAGGCCTACGACGTGCTCAAGGACGACCAGAAGCGCGCCGCCTACGACCGCTACGGCCATGCCGCGTTCGAGAATGGCGGCCCTGGCGCCGGCGGGTTCGGCGGCGGTTTCGAGGGCGGCTTGGGCGACATCTTCGACCAGGTGTTCGGCGACATGATGGGCGGCCGGCGCGGCGGTGGCGGCCGGCCTAGGACCGGCAACGATGTCCGCGCCCAGGTCGAGATCAGCCTGACCGACGCGTTCTCCGGCATCAAGATGCCGCTCAAGGTGCCCAGCAGGGTCGCCTGCGAGAGCTGCGGCGGCAGCGGCTCGGAAGACAAGAACCGGAGCGCCGAGACCTGCCCCACCTGCCATGGCGCCGGCAAGGTGCGGGCGCAGCAGGGGTTCTTCCTGGTCGAGCGCGGCTGCCCGAGCTGCGGCGGCACCGGCAAGGTGGTGCGCAACCCGTGCCGGACCTGCCGTGGCGCCGGCACCGTCGAGCGCGAGCGGTCGATCTCGGTCGACATCCCGGCCGGCATCGAGGACGGCACCCGGCTGCGGGTATCGGGCGAGGGCGAGGCCGGTCCGCAGGGCGCGCCGAACGGCGATCTCTATCTGCATGTCGGCGTCAAGCCGCACGAGATCTTCCAGCGCGACGGCGCCACGGTCGTGGTCAGGGTGCCGCTCGGCATGGTGACCGCGGCGCTGGGCGGGCATATCGAGGTGCCGGTGGTCGACGGCACCCGCACCCGGCTGGCGGTGCCGGCGGGCAGCCAGAGCGGCGACCAGCACCGGCTGCGCGGCAAGGGCTTCTCGGTGCTGCGCAGCGCCGCGCGCGGCGACATGTATGTCGTGTTCGCGGTCGAGACGCCGCGCCAGCTCACCAAGCGCCAGCGCGAACTGCTCGAGGAGTTCCAGGCCGAGGCGGGCGAGAACGAGAAGAGCCATCCGGAGACCGAGGGTTTCTTCGGCCGCGTGCGCGACTTCTTCGAGGGCAAGAGCTGAGATGACCGGCGGCGCCGGGCCCGCGCGGATCGGCATCGCCGGCATCGGCGGACGCGTCGGCCGCCTGCTGGCGGACGAGATCGCGTCGGCCGGCCTGGCGTCGTGCGGCGGGATCGGCCGCGACGGCGACCTCGCCGCCCTGGCATCGCAGTGTGACGTGGTGATCGATTTCACCCATGCCGACACCGTCATCCGCCATGCCGCGATCCTGGCCGAGGCCGGCACCGCCTGGGTGCTGGGCACTACCGGCCTGTCCGCCGCCCTGCAGGACGCGGTCGCGGCGGCGGCGGCGCGGATCGCGGTGGTGCAGGCGGCCAATTTCTCGCCCGGCGTGGTGCTGATGCACGCGCTGGCGCGGCGCATGGCGGCGTCGCTGCCGGGCGAGCGCTACGACGCCGAGATCGTCGAGATGCACCACCGGCACAAGGTGGATGCGCCGTCCGGCACCGCGCTGTCGCTCGGTCATGCGGTGGCGGCGGCGCGCGGCGTCGAACTGGCGGCGGTGCGCGAGAGCGGCCGCGACGGCCATACCGGCGCGCGCCGCCCTGGCGCGATCGGCTTCGCCGCCCTGCGCGGCGGCCAGATCGTCGGCGAGCACACGCTGAGCTTCACCGACGGCGCCGAACAGCTCCTGCTGACCCACCGCGCCTTCGACCGCAGGGTGTTCGCCGCCGGCGCGGTGCGGGCGGCCGCCTGGGTGGCGGGCCGTCCGCCCGGGCTCTACGGCATGGACGATGTGCTGGACCTGCGTTGAATGCAGGGCCGCCCGTTCTTGACCCCTCATCGGCTTTCCGTCACACCCCCCACCTTCGGGTCATTTTCGACGGCCGCTTGACGGAAAGCGCCCGGGGTCCAGGCGTGTCCGACGCCATGAGAGGGATTCAGCATGCGTAACAAGGGCGACTTTCTGTTCACGTCGGAGTCCGTCTCCGAGGGCCATCCGGACAAGGTCGCCGACCGCATCAGCGACACCGTGCTCGACTGCTTCCTGGCCGCCGACCCAGAGGCGCGCGTCGCCTGCGAGACGCTGGTCACCACCAACCGCATCGTGCTGGCCGGCGAGGTGCGCGGCCCGGCATCGGTGAACCAGGAGCTGCTGGTCGAGGCCACCAGGCAGGCGGTGCGCGACATCGGCTACGACCAGTCCGGTTTCTCCTGGAAGCATGCCGACGTGCACTATTATCTGCACGAGCAGTCCGCCGACATCGCGGTCGGCGTGGACAGCGCCGGCAGCAAGGACGAGGGGGCCGGCGACCAGGGCATCATGTTCGGCTTCGCCACCCGCGAGACCGACACGCTGATGCCGGCGCCGATCCATTACGCGCACGGCATCCTTAGGCGCATGACCGAGCTGCGCAAGAGCGGCGATCCGCGCGGCCAGGGGCTGCAGCCCGATGCCAAGAGCCAGGTCACGCTGCGCTATGTGGACGGCAAGCCGGTCGGCGCCACCAGCGTGGTGATCTCGACCCAGCATGACGAGGGCAAGCGGCAGTCCGAGATCCGCGACGCGCTGCGCGGCGTGGTGGCCGAGATCCTGCCGGAAGGCTGGACCGTGCCCGAGGACCAGTTCTACGTGAACCCGACCGGCATCTTCGTGATCGGCGGCCCGGACGGCGATTGCGGCCTGACCGGCCGCAAGATCATCGTCGACACCTATGGCGGCGCCGCGCCGCATGGCGGCGGCGCGTTCTCCGGCAAGGATCCGACCAAGGTCGACCGGTCTGCCGCCTATGTCTGCCGCTACCTCGCCAAGAACGTGGTCGCGTCCGGTCTCGCCGACCGCTGCACGATCCAGATCTCCTACGCGATCGGCGTGTCGCAGCCGATCTCGGTCTATGTCGATCTCGACGGCACCGGCCGCGACATCGACGAGGCGCGGCTGGAGCGGGTGCTGCGCGAGGCGGTGGACCTGACGCCGCGCGGCATCCGCCGCCATCTGCGCCTGAACCGGCCGATCTACGCTCCGACCGCCGCCTACGGCCATTTCGGCCGCACCCCGGACGCGGCCCTCGACAATTTCACCTGGGAACAGACCGACCTGGTCGACACGCTGCGCCAGGCCTTCAACCGCTAGCACCGGCCGGAACCGGGGCAGCGGCAGCGTGGGCATCAGGGCGGTCAAGCCGTCGCCGGACCGGCTCTATGGGCGTCAGCGGAGCCATCCGCTGCGCCCGCGTCAGCAGACGCTGCTCGACGTCACCTTGCCGCGGGCGCGTCTGACCACGCCGGACGCGCCGGCATCGTGCTTCGGCATCACGCCGTCGGCGCTGTGGCTGGAGGTCGGCTTCGGCAGCGGCGAGCACGCGCTGGCGCAGGCAGCGGCGAATCCTGCGGTGGCGCTGATCGCCTGCGAGGTGTTCGAGAACGGGCTCTGCGCCCTGCTCGGCCGGCTGGTGCCCGATGGCGGCGAGGCCGATGCGCCGCTGCCGGCCAACCTGCGGCTCTGGGACGATGACGCCAGGAGCCTGCTGCGCGCGCTCCCGGATGGCTGCCTGGACCGGCTGTTCCTGCTGTTCCCGGATCCCTGGCCCAAGGCGCGCCACGCCAAGCGCCGCTTCATGCACCCCGAGATCATCCCGACGCTGGCCCGCGTGCTCAAGCCGGGCGCGGTCTGGCGGGTCGCCACCGACGATCCGACCTACCAGGCCTGGACGATGGAGGTGATGCGCGGCCAGGACCGGTTCGACTATGCCGAACCGGCGACCACCCGGCCGGAGACGTGGCCGCCGACCCGGTTCGAGGCCAAGGCGCTGCGGGCCGGCCGGCAGCCGCTCTACTGGTCGTTCGTCCGACGGGCCGGGGCCTGACCGTCCCGCCGGACCGTTTCCTCAGGCGACGCTGGTCGCCTCGGCCTGCTGCACCGCCACTTCCTCGCTCACCTTGACCCACAGCGCCGCCGCCTCGAGATCATCCTCGGCGCGCAGTTCGGCGGCGCGCTTCAGTGCCCAGGCGCGGGCGTTGCGGCCATGCTTGTTGATCATCAGCCGCGCGGCCTGGCGGTAGCTCATCCGCGGGCGTTTCGCGTTGGCGAGGGTGCTGTCCATCGTCCCGGCGCCGGCCATCACGCTGCTTCGCCCGGTTCGTCGTGGTCGCCGTCATCATCGTCGTCGTCGGTCTCGATCAGGAAGACGGCGAACTCGTCCCGATCGGCCTCGGTGATCTCGCCGTCGGCCGACGCCTCGGCGAAGCCCTGCTCGTAATGCCCGATCTCCTCGGCATTGGCCTCGCGCACGGTCAGCGTGTCCTCGCCGTTCCAGACCGGGTCGCCGTCGCGTTCGAACTCCTGGAGCGCCTCGGTGACGTTGCCGGTGGCCGCTTCCTCGCGCGCGAGTTCAATATTCTCCTCGGGGAACACCAGAATCGGTTCCCCGTCGATCTCGATCACGTACAAAGGCATAGGCTATCGACCTTTTCGGGCTGGTCTGCGGCATGCCGCATGAAGCGCGTCACCGCGCGTCTGTTCGCAGGGCACGTCACCGCGCCTAGGTATTTCTTTCACTTAACAGTTTAACTCCACTTAAAAAAGCGACAGATACGCAGAGTTGCCGCGCGCCCGAAGGGTGGCCGGATGACGCCGCGCGACGCGAAACGGTTGCATTCGCCGCCCGGTTTGTTCGAGATAGGCGGACATCCGCGAACGGGCGCCGCCATGCAGACCAGGATCGAAGGCCACTCCCTGCCGGTGCTGACGGTCTATCTCGAAGCGGGGGAGACGCTGCTCTCCGAGACCGGCGAGCTGTCGTGGAAAAGCCCCAACGTGATGCTGTCCACCAGCCTGTCGGGCGCCGGCCAGAGCGGCTTTCTCGGCGCGGTGAAGCGCTCGCTCGGCGGCGGCGGGCTGTTCATGACCGAGTACAGGGCCGAGGGCGGGCCGGGCTACGTGGCGTTCGCGGCCAAGATTCCCGGCGCCATCGTCGAGCACCAGCTGCAGCCGGGCCGCTCGGTGCTGCTGCACCGGCACGGCTTCCTGTGCGGCGGCGCCGGGATCGCGCTGGGGCTCGGGTTCCAGCGCTCGCTGGGGGCCGGCATCTTCGGCGGCGACGGATTCCGCCTGACCCAGGTTTCCGGGCAGGGCGATTTCTTCGCGGTGCTGGGCGGCCATGTGGTCAGCAACGTTCTGCAGCCGGGTGAACAGATCGACGTCCACCCGGGCCATGTCGGCATGTTCGAGGACAGCGTCGGCTTCGACATCACCATGCTGCCGGGCCTGCGCAACAAGCTGTTCGGCGGCGACGGCTTCTTCCTGGCCCGGCTGACCGGTCCCGGCCGGGTCTGGCTGCAGACCCTGACCATGCCGAACCTGGCGCATGCCCTGGCCCCCTATCTGGGGGCGGAGGGCCAGGCCTCCGGCGTCGAGGGCGCGGCGCTGGGAGCGACCGCGTCCAGCCTGCTCAGGCGGGTGTTCGAGTAGCGCGCGACACCAGCAGCGCCACCGCGACATTGATCGCCACCGCCAGCAGCCCGGTGGAGACGGTCACGCCGAACAGCGCATGCACAGGCTTCAGCCCGTCGGCGAACGCGATCCAGCTGCCGCTGGCCATCCCCGCCGCCCAGCCGGCCAGCAGGCCGCCGGCGCGCAGCCCCAGCACCGGCCACAGGCCGAGCACCAGCGCCGGCAGGGTCTGCAGGATCCACAGGCCGCCGAGCAGCTGCAGGTTGATGGCGAAGGTCGGGTCGAGCAGCAGGATGAAGCCGAGCGCCGCGACCTTGACCAGCAGCGCGACCACCCTGGACCGGCGCTCGCTGTCGCGGCCCGCCGGCAGCAGATTGCGGATCACCAGATTGGCGGCGCCGATCGCCATCACCGCGGCGGGCACCAGCGCGCCGACCGCGATCGCCGCGAAGCCGAAACCGGCGAACCAGCCCGGGAAGATCGCCAGGAACAGCGACGGCACCACCGAACTCGGGTGGGTGGTGACGATGCCGGCCGCATGCGCCATCAGCCCCAGCAGCGCGATCAGGCCGAGCAGCAGCGTGTAGGCCGGCAGCATGATCGCGTTGCGCCGGATCGTGTCGGCGTCGCGCGCCGCCAGGATGCCGGTCAGGGTGTGCGGATACAGGAACGCCGCCAGCGCCGAACTCAGCGCCAGCGTCGCATACGGCACCGACTGCCCCGGACGCAGCGCGTGGCCGGGCGCGGGATGCGAGGCGTGCGCGGCGGCGGCGCGGAACATCGCGCCGTAGCCGCCGAGATGCAGCGGGATCAGGGTCACGGCGGCGATCACCGCCACATAGATCATCGCGTCCTTCAGGAACGCGGTGGTGGCCGGCGCATGCAGCCCGCCCGCCCAGGTGTAGGCGGCCAGCGACAGGAAGGCGACGATCAGCGGGATCTCGCCGGGCAGCCCGAGTGCCTCGAGCACGACCCGGATCCCGACCAGCTGCAGCGCGATGTAGGGCAGCACCGCGACCAGGCCGGTCAGCGCCACCAGCCGTTCCAGCGCCACGTTGCCGAAGCGCGCCCGCACGATGTCGGCGGCCGTCACGTGGCCGCCATCGCGCGCGATCTGCCACAGCCTCGGCATCACCGCATAGACGAACGGATAGACGATGATGGTGTAGGGCAGGGCGAAGAAGCCGTAGGCGCCGGTGGCATAGACCAGGGCCGGCACCGCGATCACCGTGTAGGCGGTATAGAAATCGCCGCCGACCAGAAACCAGGTCACCCACATGCCGAACGAGCGGCCGCCCAGGCTCCACTCCTCGCCGCCATGCCGCCGCCGCGCCGCGCGCCGCCGGCCGGCGAACGCGCCCAGCAGGATGGTGGCGGCGAAGAACAGCACGAACACCGCGATCCCGGCGGCGCCCGGCCCATGGGAGGGCCCCAGACCCAGCGACGTCATCGGCGCTCCGATCGCCAGACCGCCCAGATCAGCACCGAGGTGATCGGCACCCAGGCGAGCTGATACCAGTAGAAGAACGGAAACCCGAACAGCGCCGGCGCGAGCCGGTCATAGAACGGCACCCACAGCAGGCCTGCGAAGGGCAGCAGGAGCAGCAGGCGGACGGGACCGCCCCCTCTGGTGGACATGATGCAGATCCCCTGCCCGGACGGGCGGCCGACGCCCGGCCGCGCCCTGCTTATGCCTGGAGCGGCGCGGGTTTCAAGCCTGGCCCGGTGCCGTCGGCGAACACCGGCGGCACGGTGCGCGCCGCCAGCCTGCCGCGGTCGGGGGCGTCGGGGCGGGGGCGGTCGCCGGCGGTGGCGACCCGGATGCAGTCGCGCCCGGCACGCTTGGCCGCATAGAGCGCGTCGTCCGCCAGCGAGACGATCTGCTTCAGGCCGCTCTCTGCCAGGCACGCGGTGGCGATGCCGATGCTGCAGGTGACGACGGCGTCTGGGCCGCGATGCGGAAACGCGATCCGCGCCTCGCCGAGCTTCGCCCTGGCGATCTCCGCCGCCTGCAGCGCCTGCCTGGGCGCCGTTTCCTGCAACAGGATCAGGAACTCCTCGCCGCCATACCGGATGGCGATGCCGTCGAACGGCTGTGCCGCCGCCGCCATGCAGGCGCCGACCCGTCTCAGGCACTCGTCGCCGGCCGGATGGCCGAGCGTGTCGTTGAACTGCTTGAAATGGTCGATATCGACCAGCACCGCCGACCATGCCGTACTGGCATCCGTCTCCTGCCGGGCGGCGGCCTGCATCATGTCGCTGAGCCGGCGGCGGTTGAACAGGCCGGTCAGCGGATCGGTCGTCGCCAGCCGCTCGAGCAGCTCCATGTCGTAACGCACGCGCAGGGTCAGCAGGAAGCCGCGCCGGTGCTCGCGCTCCAGCCCGTAGGACGCCACCAGCACCAGGATCGCCCCGGTCACGAAGCATGCGCAGTCGGTCTGGAAGAGCTGCGGATTGAAATGCGGCGACAGGTACAGCCCGCCCACGTAGAGCGCGCCGACGCCGACCGCGATGACGACGCTCAGCCCGAACCGGATGCGCTGCAGGATGATCGAGAAGGTGACAACGAGAACGGTGCCGTAATGATAGGTCATGCCGTAGCGGCTGTTGCTCAGGTCGTAAAGCAGCATGATGATGGCGGCGGCGACGATCGCGGACATGGCCGACAGCAGGTCGGCGGTGCGGCAGGGGATGCGTGGCGCCTGCGAGATCAGGAACAGCGTCACCGGCGTGAAGACGAGCAGCCGGCAGACGACCGCGACCCAGAACACGTCCCTGACCAGGGAGAGGTCGTTGAACAGGAACGCGTCGAACAGCGCCAGGCCGATCAGGCAGCCGATCCTGAACGATTTCATGCGCGATTCGTACTTGTGCTGCTCGTACTGCCGTTCCAGGGCCGGTTCGAAGCGCAGCCTGCGGGACTGGCTGGCCAGTTCGCGTTCGACCGCATCGATCAGCCCGGCAAGCTCGCTTTGACTGACCATATTCGGCCGCTTTCCTCTCCCGTCCGCACAGACTAGCGCCGATCGGTTGCGCACCGGTTAAGCTTCAGCGGCGCACGAACAGCGTCGCGGTGGCGTAGCTGATCCAGACGTCGCGGCCGGCGAACCAGTCGGCGCCCAGCAGCAGGTCGACCGGCTCGGCCACCGGCGCCACCGTCAGAACCGGTCTCGCGAAGCGTTCGCCGCCGATCACCAGCCGGTCGAACCGGTGCCAGTGGTAGCTGCTCTCGTGCAGATCGATCCCGGCATTGATGCCGCCCGGATCGGCGCCGAGCTGATCCGCGCCCACCCCCAGGCGCGCCGCCGCCCTGGTCGAGAGGATGCGCGACCGGGCGCCGCTGTCGAGCAGCGCGGTCAGGGGACGGCCGTCGAGCGCCACCGCCAGCGTCAGCCGGTCGCCGTGCCGGCTCGCCGGGATGCTGTCGTAGGGCGGCGCCCAGTCCGGCGGCGGCGCGCAGGCCATGGAGTCCAGCCGCACCCGCCAGAACCGGATGCGCCGGTTCGGCAGGTCCATCTCCACGTCGAACGACGACAGCAGGTTGGCGCCGATCAGGCCGGCGACCGGCGGCGACAGCACCGGCATCGCCGGCAGGCTGCCGACCGGCACGCTGCCCGCCGGAAGCGCCAGTGCGCCGACCCGCAGCGCCGGCAGCAGCACGTTCGGCACCGTGCGGCCGTCGCCGCCGGTGCCCTGCAGCCGGGTGCGCCGGCTCCGGTCGGGTGGCAGCGCGAGGCCGGCCGCCGCCGCCTGGGTCACGAGCCCGTCGTCGGAGCCGGTATCGACCAGCATGCTGGCGACATGGCCCGCGATCGCCACCGGCATGGTGATGAAGCCGTCATCGTCGCGCAGCGGCGCGCTGGCCAGCAGCGTGCGTTCGCACGCCGGCCGCGGCCCCTGCGGCGCGTCGGCGGCGCGCACCGGCCGCACGCCGCCGCCGCAGAGCAGCAGCCAGGCAAGCGGGATGCACGCGAGCGGTGCCGGGCGCGGGCGGGGCAGCGCCGTCCCCTAGCCGCGCGCGAACTGGTCGGTCGCGTCCAGCAGCGCGGTCAGGATGCCGGGCTCGGTCATCGCGTGACCGGCATCCTCGATCAGCCGGAACGACGCCTCCGGCCAGGCGCGGTGCAGCTCCCAAGCGGTGCGGGCCGGGGTGGCGACGTCGTAGCGGCCCTGCACGATGACGCCGGGCAGATGCGCGATGCGTCGGGCGTCGCGGAGCAGCTGCCCGTCCTCGAGCCAGGCGCCGTGGGTGAAATAATGGTTCTCGATCCTGGCGAAGGCGAGCGCGAACGCGTCGTCGCCGTGCTGCTGCGTCAGCGACGCATCCGGCAACAGGGTCAGGGTCTCGCCTTCCCAGAGGCTCCAGGCGCGCGCCGCCTCGCGCTGCGCCACCGGGTCGGCGCCGACCAGGCGTCGCCGGTAGGCGGCGATCAGGTCGTGACGCTCGTCGGCCGGGATCGGCGCCAGGAACCGCTCCCACTTGTCCGGGAACAGCCAGGAGGCCCCCTCCTGGTAGTACCAGTGCAGCTCCGAGCGCCGCATGCCGAAGATGCCGCGCAGGATCAGCCCGGTGACCCGCTCGGTGTGGGTCTGCGCATAGGCCAGCGCCAGCGTGCTGCCCCACGATCCGCCGAACACCAGCCAGCGCTCGACCTGGTGCAGGGTCCGCAACCGCTCGATGTCGGCGACCAGATGCCAGGTGGTGTTGTCGTCCAGCCCGGCATGCGGACGCGACCGGCCGCAGCCGCGCTGGTCGAACAGCAGGATGCGGTAGCGCCTGGGATCGAACAGCCGCCGCTGCGCCGGGGTGCAGCCGCCGCCCGGCCCGCCATGCAGCACCACCACCGGGATCCCCTGCGGGTTGCCGCACAGTTCCCAGTAGATCTCGTGCCCGTCGCCGGTCGTCATCATGCCGTGCCGGTAGGGCGTGATGGGAGGGTAGGGCGCCCTCGTGTCAGCCATGCTCGGTCTCCGTCGCGACGGCGCCGGCCCGCGCCCGCGGGTGGCTCGCCCGCCACACCTCCAGCAGGTGCGCCTCGTCCGCCAGCGTGTAGCGCTGCGTCGAGGACAGGCTGGCATGGCCGAGCAGCTCCTGGATCGAGCGCAGGTCGGCGCCGCCCTCGAGCAGGTGGGTCGCGAACGAATGGCGCAGCGCGTGCGGGGTCGCATGCTCCGGCAGCCCGGCGGCCCGTCGGTAGGTCCGCATCGCCTTCTGCGCCACCGCCGCATCCAGCCTGCCGCCGCGCACGCCGCAGAACAGCGGCGAGTCCGGCGCCGGATCGGGATGGTGGCGCGCCCAGTCGCGCAGCGTGGCCAGCACCGCCGGCAGCAGCGGCACCAGCCGCTGCTTGCCGCCCTTGCCGGTGATGCGCAGCGCGGCACCCGCCGTGGCGTCGCGCGGCAGGTCGCGCAGGTCGAGCGACAGCGCCTCGCCGATCCGCAGGCCGGCGCCGTAGAGCAGCGTGAACAGGGCGGTGTCGCGCCGCTCCGCCAGCGCGGTCGTCGCCATCGACGCGATCCCCGACGGCACCGCCAGGGCCGCCGGCACCGGCAACGGCCTGGGCAGCGGCACCCGGACCCGCGGCGAGGCGATCAGGCCGGGCGCGGCGTTGTCGATCCCGTGCCGACGCGCCAGGTGCCGGTAGAAGCTGCGCACCGCCGACATGCGCCGCACCCTGGTGCGGCTGGCCTTGTCGCGGGAGAAATCGCGCCGCTCCGACGCGCGTCGCGCCTCGTCGGCCAGCCAGGCGCGGAAATCCATCGCCCGCAGCCCGGCCAGGTCCGCCAGCGTCGGCGCGTTGCCCAGATGCAGCGTCAGGAAGCCCAGGAACCGCGACAGGTCGTTGCGGTAGGCGGTCACCGTCAGCGGGCTCGCGCGTCGCTCCCTGGCCAGCCAGTCCAGGAAGTCCGCGGCCGCCGCCGCCGCCGGGTCGCTCATGCGCGCTCGATCCTCGCCGCCAGCGAAGCGGCCAGGAAGGCGAGCGCGGTGTCGCTGCCGGGGCCGACCAGCACCGTGGCGTCGCGCATCGCCAGGGCCAGCAGCATCGGGTGCGCGCCCGGCACCGGCACCCGCAGCACCGCCTCGTGCAGCGCCAGCCCGGCCGCCTCGCCATGCAGCAGCGCCGCGTCGGCGGGATCGGCCTGGCGCCGGATCAGCACGTCGCGCCCGCCCAGCAGCCTGGCGCTGGTCCCCGGCGGGATGCCCGCCGCTGCGACCCCGCCCTGGCAGCCGCCCGCACCCGGCGCCACCCCGAGGCGTGCCTCCATGCACAGCCGCGCCGCATCGACGCCCAGCAGATGCGGCAGATCGCCGGCGATCCAGTCGCCCGGGTCGGCGGCGCGGATCAGCGCCAGCACCGCCGCCTTGACCCGCTCCGACAGGCCGAGGGCGGCGCGCCCGGCATCGAGCGCGGTCCGGCTGTTGTGCCGGGCGACATCGATCATCGCCGCCATGTGGTCGGCCAGCGCGTCGCCATGCACCCGTCTGGGCGGCGACAGCCGCTCGTAGAGCCCGGTCTGGGTCGCCAGCCAGTCCGGGTTGGCGGCCAGGAAGCGCGCGACCCGGGCAGCCTCGATGCGCTCGGGCGGCTCCGCGCCCGCTTCCGCCTCTGCGGGGACTCCCATCCAGCCGTCATTGTCCATCGGCCGTCCCGCTTCCATCATGCCGGGCGCTGCCCGAATTGGAATCCATCCTGTCTCCGAAGCGCCCGCCGACCCCGAGTCTAGACAATCCGCGCGCTGCCATCCACCGCGTTCGCGTGCTGCTGCCCTATCCGTTCGCCGGCGCGTTCGACTATGCCCGTCCGGAGGGCCTGGCGCTGGCGCCTGGCGACATCGTCACGGTGCCGCTGAACCGGCGCACCGAACGCGGCGTGGTCTGGGATCGCGCGGTGCTTCCCGACGACCTTGCAGCCCCCGACGCCGCGCCGGTTGCGGATTCCAGGCTCAAGCCGGTCAGCGCGCTGCTCGACGGCCCGCGCCTGCCCGAAACCCTGCGCCGGTTCATCGACTGGGTCGCCGCCTACACGCTGAGTCCGCCCGGCCTGGTGCTGGCGATGGCGCTGCGCGCCCACACCGCCACCCCGCCGGCGCCGACGACCGGCTGGGTCCGCACCGGCAGCAATTCCGTTGCCGCTCGCACCACCCCGGCCCGGACCAGGGTGCTGGCCGCCCTGGCAGACGGCCGGCCGCGCGGCACCGCCGAACTCGCCCGCGGCGCCGGCGTGTCCGGCGGCGTGGTGCGGGCGATGGCCCAGCTCGACCTGCTGCGCGAGGCGCAGATCGCCGGCCCGCCGCCCTTCGGCACCCCCGATCCCGACCATGCCGTGCCGGCGCATTCGCCCGAGCAGGCCGGCATCGCCGCGGCGCTGCGCGGAATGGTGCGCGCGCGCCGCTTCCAGCCGGTGCTGCTCGATGGCGTGACCGGCTCCGGCAAGACCGAGACCTATCTCGAGGCGGTCGCCGCCTGCCTGGCCGAGGGGCGCCAGGCGCTGGTGCTGCTGCCGGAGATCGCCTTGTCGGCGCAATGGCTGCACCGGTTCGCCCGCCGCTTCGGGGTCGAGCCCGCGGTCTGGCACTCCGATCTCGGGGCCAAGCGCCGGCGTGCCACCTGGAGCGCGGTCGCCGGCGGCCAGGCGCAGGTGGTGGTCGGCGCGCGCTCGGCGCTGTTCCTGCCGTTCCCCGATCTCGGCCTCATCGTGGTCGACGAGGAGCACGAGACCGCGTTCAAGCAGGAGGACGGCGTGACCTACCATGCGCGCGACATGGCCGTGGTGCGCGCCCGGCAGTCCGGGGCGCCGATCCTGCTGGTGTCGGCCACCCCGAGCCTGGAGACGCTGGCCAATGTCGAGGCCGGCCGCTACCGCCACCTCTCGCTGAGCGCCCGGCACGGCAGCGCCCGGCTGCCGAGCGTGGCGGCGATCGACCTGCGCGACGACCCGCCGGAACGCGGCCGCTTCCTGAGCCCGCGCCTGATCGCGGCCACCGCCGCGACGCTGCGCGACGGCGAGCAGGCGATGCTGTTCCTGAACCGGCGCGGCTATGCGCCGCTGACGCTGTGCCGGCGCTGCGGCCATCGCTTCGTCTGCCCGAACTGCACCGCCTGGCTGGTCGAGCATCGCGCGCGCCGCCATCTGGCCTGCCACCATTGCGGCCATGCCGAGCCGATGCCCCCGCATTGCCCGGCCTGCGACGAGGCGCACAGCCTGACGCCGATCGGCCCGGGCGTCGAGCGCATCACCGAGGAGGCGCGCGAGACCTTCCCCGACGCCAGGATCCTGGTCATGGCCAGCGATACCCTGACCGGCCCCGACGCCACCGCGGCGGCAGTGGCCAAGATCACCGGCCGGGAGGTCGACTTGATCATCGGCACCCAGATCGTCGCCAAGGGCTGGCATTTCCCGGGCCTCACCCTGGTCGGCGTCGTCGATGCCGATCTCGGCCTTGCCGGCGGCGATCTGCGCGCCGCGGAGCGCACCGTGCAGCTGCTGCACCAGGTGTCCGGTCGCGCCGGCCGCGAGGACCGGCCCGGCCGGGTGCTGCTGCAGACCTACACGCCGGACCATCCGGTGATGCAGGCGCTGGTCGCCAACGACCTGGAGCGTTTCATGCAGCGCGAGGCCGAGCAGCGCCGGCCCGGGAACTGGCCGCCCTACGGCCGGCTCGCGGCGGTGATCGTCAGCGCCGACAGCGCCGATGCCGCCGACCGCGCCGCCAACCAGCTCGGCAGGATCGCGCCACGCGGCGACGGCATCGAGGTGCTCGGTCCGGCGCCGGCGCCGTTCTCGATCCTGAAAGGCCGCCACAGGCGGCGCCTGCTGCTGCGCACCCGGCGCGACATCGCGGTGCAGCCGATCCTGCGGCGCTGGATGGCGCAATGGCGGGCGGCGGCGCCGGATGTGCCGCGCTCGGTCGGCGTCGATCTCGACATCGACCCGGTATCGTTCCTGTGACGCGGCCTAGGCGCGGCCGATCAGCTTGCTAAACCAGCCGCTCTTGCGCTGCGCGGTGGCGCGCGTCGCCTCGACCGGCGGCACCGACAGCAGCGAACGCTCGAACCAGTTCACGAAGCTGGTGGTGAACAGCGCATCGTCCGACGGACCCGGCACCAGCGCGAAGGATTCCCACAGGTCAATCGCGGTGGCGTGGGCGTCGAGGGTGCCGTCGTCGCGGGCCCGGACGTAGCGATCGCCGGCGCGGATCGCGACCCTGCCGTGTCCGGCCGGCTCGTAGGACAGGGCGGCGGGCTCGGCGTCGGACGAGGGCAGCAGGCCTACCGGCACCCGTTCCGAGCCCATCATGACGAAGAAGGCGGCCTGGCCATCCTGTCTGGAGGCGATCACCGGCACGATGCCCTTGCGCTTGAACACCTCGCCGCTCAGCACGACCGCGTTGCGGTTGGTGTCGAAGCCGATGAAGTTGCCGTGCACCGTCAGCAGCAGCGCCCGCCGGTCCGGGTCGGCGAGAAACCGCTCGGCCCGGTCGGCCTCGGCGAACCCGGCCGGCACGTCGATCCCCAGCCGCGCCTGCAGCGTGCTGCCGGCGGTCGCGTCCTGGTGCAGCTCGATCATGCGGTAGGCGATGCGGCCGGGAATGTCGGCGAACCCGATCGCGTCGCGCATCGGCCTGGATGCCAGCGACGGCCAGTCGAGCGCTCGGAGGCACAGCGCCGGCTTGCGTCGGGCGAGCCGGGTCAGCAGGTTCATCCTGACCGGCGGGCTGACCCGCAGGGTGATCTGGAACGCCCTGCGGATCGTCGCCGGGTCGAGCGTGGCGGCGGCGTCGATGATGCGGGCGGCCGCGCCGTCGATATCGAAGATGTCGCCGGTACCGTGGCCGTAATTGTTGATCTTGAGTTCCATCAGGTCCGGATACCGGCGCCTGATCATCCAGCTGTTGTAGCCGTCTATCGTGTGCTTGGGGTCGTAGATCGACACCACCAGCCCGGCGCAGTCCTCGGTCCGGATTCCCATGCCGGCATAATCGACCGACATTTCGATATTGTGCGCGACCAGCCCCTGCTTGAGCATCCGCTCGACGTAGCGCGCCTGGATCCCTTCCGGGATCTCCAGATCGTTGAGGTCGGTGGAGAAGACCGGCGACAGGGCCAGCACGCAGTCCGCCGACAGCCGCGACGAGTATTTGATCGCCGCGTAGCCACCCATCGACAGGCCGCAGACGATCACCACCCGGAAACGCTCCGTGTACGGCTTCACCAGCGCCAGCACCTCGGTCATCTCGTCGGAGATGTAGTAGGTGCGGCGCCTTGTGGTGATGCCGATCGCGTTGACGTCGTAGCTGTTGACGTAGCTCTGCAGGAAATACGTCGTGTCCGCCACCTGCTCGAAAGAGGCGCAGATGAAGGTGATCAGGAGGAAATCGGACTTGCCCTCGTGGTGGTGCGCGACGATCTCGCTGCCCTGGAAGATGAGCTTGTGCATGACAATCCGTGACCAGAGCGTATCGGGAGGACCGCGAACCTATGAAAGCTGGGTTGCGGTCGCCGATTTTCCAGGGGGCGTCAGATGAAACGACTGATCAGGTTTTCCAGACGCTCCTGGCCGCCGCTGCGCGGACGCGGCGACAGGTTGTCGGCCTCGGCGCGGGCGGCGATCGCTTCCAGGGTCGCGCCGCCCTGCAGCATCGTCTGCGCCTCCGGCCGCGACCAGCCCTCGTAGCGCGCCGCCAGCGCGGCATCGAGCTGTCCGTCCTCGACGATCGCGGCGGCGATCAGGAACGCCCGCGCGCAATGGTCCATGCCGCCGACATGGGCATGCACCAGATCCGCCGGATCGATCGATTGCCGCCTGATCTTGGCATCGAAATTACAGCCGCCCAGCCCCAGCCCGCCGGCCTTGATCACATGATAGAGCGCCAGCGCCGTCTCTGTGAGGTTGATCGGGAACTGGTCGGTGTCCCAGCCCAGCAGCGGATCGCCGCGGTTGATGTCGAGCGATCCGAGCAGGCCGAACGCGGCCGCCATCGCGATCTCGTGCTCGAAACTGTGGCCGGCCAGCAGCGCGTGGTTGCCCTCCAGGTTCAGTTTCACCTCGCCTTCGAGATCGTAGCGCTGCAGGAAGCCGTAGACCGTCGCGGTGTCGAAATCATATTGATGCGCGGTGGGTTCCTTGGGCTTCGGCTCGAGCAGGATCTGGCCGTGGAAGCCGATCCTGTGCTTGTACTCCACCACCATCGACAAGAACCGCCCGAGCTGGTCGAGTTCGCGGCCGAGATCGGTGTTGAGCAGCGTCTCGTAGCCCTCGCGCCCGCCCCACAGCACGTAGTTGTCGCCGCCCAGCGTCTTCGTTGCATCCAGGCAATGCTTGACGGTCGCGGCGCTGTAGGCGAACACGTCCGGATCGGGGTTGGTAGCGGCGCCGGCCATGAAGCGCGGATGGGTGAACAGGTTGGCGGTCCCCCACAGCAGCCGGGTCGTGCCGGCCTGCATCTTGGCGCCGAGATAGTCGACCATCTCGTGGAAATGATGCAGCGACGACCGCAGATCGTCGCCCTCCGGCGCGATGTCGCGATCGTGGAAGCTGTAGAACGGCACGTCGAGCACCCGGAACAGGTCGAACGCCGCATCCGCCTTCAGGCGGGCGCCCTGCATCGGGTCGGTCGCCGCCATCCAGGGGCGGTCGAGCGAGGGCGCGCCGAACGGATCGCTGCCGTTCATCGCCAGGCTGTGCCAGTAGGCGCAGGCGAAGCGCAGATGCTCGCCGAGCGGCTTGCCAAGCACCACCCGTCCGGCATCGTAGTAACGGTAGCTCAGCGGGTCGCGGCTGTCCGGTCCGGCGAAGCGGACGGTCGGCATGGCACTGAAGAGCGTGTCGGGCATGGGAGGGTCTTTCCGTCGGTCAGGGGACGTTGTCGCGTAGGAAGATCTGCGTGCGGACCGGCTTGAGCGGCACGCCGGCATCGATGCGCACCAGCCCGCGCAGGGCCGCGATCGCGTTCTCGACTTCCTGCACCTGGTCCTGGTGCAGCACCGCGGTGAAGGTGCCCGACAGCAGCGCGTCGCGGGCATGCGCGGTGAGTTCGTGCGCGATCACGATCGGCGGCGGCGTCCTGGCGTCGTCACGCAGCGCGGCGATGATGCCGCGATTGCCGGCGCCGGCGCTGTACACCGCGACCAGATCGGCATGGTCGCGCAGCAGCGCGCGCATCAGCGGTTCGGTGACCGCGCTGTCGTCACGGCCCTCCAGCGGTCCCAGCAGCGCCAGATCGGCGAACTCGCGCCGCAGCACCTGCTCGAAACCGACCCGGCGGTCGGCATGGTCGTGCAGCGTCATCTGCCCGACCAGCATCGCCACGCTGCCGGGGCGGCCGCCGGTCATGCGGCCGATCAGCGACGCCGCGACCCGGCCCGCCGCCTTGTTGTCGATGCCCAGGAACTGGCTGCGCCGCGACGGCGAGACGTCGGACACCAGCGTCACCACCGGGACCCGGCGCTCGACCAGCCGGTCGATCTCGTGGCGCACCCGCGGGCTGTCCATCGCCACCACGGCGACGCCGTTGCAGCCGCCCTCGTCGATCCCGGCCAGCAGCCCCGCCAGCGCCGCCTCGTCGAACCCGGGATAGCCGGCGATGCCGATCGAGACGCGCTGGTCCGCCATCGCCAGCGCCGCCGCCTGCACGGTCTCGTGCAGGGCGCCGATGAAGCTGTTGGCGCCGGCTTCCGGAAGCACGAACAAATACCGTTCCAGGCGCTGGGTGGCGAGACCGGCGGCGAACGCGTCGCGCTTGAAGCCCAGCCGCTCGACCGCCGCCTGCACCCGCTCGATCGTCGCCGGGCGCACGCCCTTGCGGCCGTTGAGCACCCGGTCAACGGTCGCGAGACTCACCCCGGCCGACGCGGCGACCTCGAAGACGGTAACTTTCTGCATCGTTTCTCCGCGGCGGACCCTAGGGCCTACTCCTGAGGCACGTCAATCAGATGCATCGTCCGCGACACCGCCGGCGGACGCCGACTGGCGCCGTGTTTCGTTGTGCAGCGCACCATTCCGTTGGAAGACGATTGCAAAAGCCTGTTCGTGTTGAAGAAAGCTTGCCGCCCCGGCCGATCGCCGGCCACCCTGTACTCGGGCCTGCGGCACGCATCCGCCGGCCCTTGCGTTACGTGCCGCAATTTGCTTTCGTCGCCGCAATGTCGACGGCGGGCCCGGTCAGCCGGGTGGTCGCGCAAGGCAAGGAATCGGCGCCGCCCATCATCCAGGGCGAGGGTCGGCGTTTTGGAGGATATCGTTCGTGTCGCAGTTTCCCATCCAGCCTGTCCGCTCCGCTTCGGCAGGATCCACCTCCACGCGCCGGCTGCTCGCCGGCGTGGCGCTGTCGTTCGGCCTGGCCGCGCTGCCGCTGACGGCGCAGGCGAGCCCGGCGCACCCCAAGATCGGCTTCTCGATCGACGATCTGCGCCTCGAGCGCTGGGCGCACGACCGCGACTATTTCGTCGCCGCCGCCAAGAAGCTCGGCGCCACCGTCAACGTGCAGTCCGCCGACGCCAGCGAGAGCCGGCAGAACGCGCAGATCGAGAACCTGATCTCGCGCGGCATGGACGTGATCGTGATCGTGCCGTTCAACGGCAAGGTGCTCGGCAACGTCATCAACGAAGCCAAGCAGGCCGGCATCAAGGTGATCTCCTACGACCGCCTTATCCTCGATGCGCCGATCGACGCCTACATCTCGTTCGACAACGAGCGGGTCGGCGAGATGCAGGCGCAGGGCGTGGTCAACGCGGCGCCGACCGGCAACTATTACCTGCTCGGCGGCGCGCCGACCGACAACAACGCCAAGCTGCTGCGCGACGGGCAGATGAAGATCCTGCAGCCGCAGGTCGACGCGAAGAAGATCAAGATCGTCGGCGCGCAGTGGGTCGACGAGTGGAGCCCGACCAAGGCGCTGTCCATCACCGAGAACGCGCTGACCGCCAACCAGAACAACATCCAGGGCATCGTCGCCTCTAACGACGCGCTGGCCGGCGGTGCGATCCAGGCGCTGGGCGCGCAGGGCCTGGCGGGCAAGACCGCGGTCTCCGGACAGGATGCCGATCTGGCCGCGGCGCAGCGGATCGAGGCCGGCACGCAGACGATGACGGTGTACAAGCCGCTGAAGCTGATCGCCAGCACCGCCGCGCAGATGGCGGTCGATCTCGCGAAAGGCACCGCGCCCGCCTACACCAGCAAGATGAACAACGGCAACAAGGATGTCGACACGATCCTGCTGACGCCGATCGCCCTGACCAAGGCGAACGTCGATCGCCTGGTGACCGACGGCTACTTCACCAAGGCGCAGATCGACGGCAAGTAGCATCCGCCGGCCGGCTGCCCGCGCGACGGGACGGTCGGCCGGCCCGTCGGCCCGGGAGCATGGCGATGTCTGACTATCTGCTCGAGATGCGCGGCATCACCAAGAGCTTCTCCGGCGTCAAGGCGCTCGACGGGATCGACCTGCGCGTACGGCCCGGCGAATGCGTCGGGCTGTGCGGCGAGAACGGCGCCGGCAAGTCCACGATGATGAAGGTGCTGTCGGCGGTGCATCCATACGGCAGCTGGGGCGGCTCGATCCTGTGGGACGGGCAGGAGCTGCGCTGCACCAGCATCAAGGAGAGCGAGGAAGCCGGGATCGTCATCATCCACCAGGAGCTGATGCTGATCCCGCAGCTCTCGGTGGCGGAGAACATCTTCCTCGGCCGCGAGCCGCGCAGCTTCGGCGGCATGATCGATTTCGACCGCATGTATGTGGAGGCGGCGAAGCTGCTGTCCGGGCTCAGGATGGGCCACATCAATCCGGTGCAGCCGGTCTCGAACTATGCCGGCGGCGAGCAGCAGCTGATCGAGATCGCCAAGGCGCTGAGCAAGAACGCCCGGCTGCTGATCCTGGACGAGCCGACCTCGTCGCTCACCAAATCCGAGACCGCGATCCTGCTGCGCCTGGTCCGCGACCTCAAGGCGCGCGGCACGGCCTGCGTCTACATCTCGCACAAGCTCGAGGAGATCGAGGAGATCGCCGACACCGTCACCGTGATCCGGGACGGGCGCTTCGTCGGCGACGCGCCGATGGCCGACCTCACCACCAGCGACATCATCCGCATGATGGTCGGCCGCGAGATGAACAACCTGTTCCCGCGCGAGGAGCATCCGATCGGCGAGGTGGTGTTTGAGGCGATCGGCATCACCTGCCTCGATCCGGAGAACCGCTCGCGCAAGCGGGTCGACGACGTGTCGTTCAGCCTGCGCCAGGGGGAGATCCTGGGCATCGCCGGGCTGGTCGGCGCCGGCCGGACCGAACTGGTCAGCGCGCTGTTCGGCGCCTATCGCGGCACCCATAGCGGCGAGGTCAAGCTCGATGGCCGCCTGATCAAAATACGCAACCCGCGCGAGGCGGTCAGCCACGGCCTGTGCATGGTGCCGGAGGACCGCAAGGCGCATGGCATCGTGCCGGGGCTCGGCGTCGGCTACAACATCACACTGTCGGTGCTCGACACCTTCACCAAGGCCGGGCTGATCGACGAGGCGCAGGAATTCTCCACCATCGGCGAGGCGATCAAGCGGCTGCGGATCAAGACCGCCTCGCCGCTGCTGCCGATCTCCAACCTGTCGGGCGGCAACCAGCAGAAGGCGGTGATCTCGAAGATGCTCGAACCCAGGCCGCGCGTGCTGATCCTCGACGAGCCGACCCGCGGCGTCGATGTCGGCGCCAAGTACGAGATCTACAAGCTGATGTTCGCGCTGGTCAGGGAGGGGATGTCGATCATCATGGTCTCTTCCGAGCTGCCCGAGGTGATGGGCATCAGCGACCGCGTGCTGGTGATCGGCGAGGGCGAGCTGCGCGGCGACTTCATCAACGACGACACCCTGACCCAGGAGCGCATCCTGACCGCGGCGATCACGCCGCTGCCGCGCGCCGCCTGACCGGAACCAGAGCATGACCGAAACCACGTCCATCGCGCCGGCCTCCGCGGACATCGCGGTCGCCGCCGCCGAGCGCCGCCAGATCCTCAAGACCGAGTATCTGAAAGGCGCCTTCGCGCGCTACAAGATCCTGGCGCTGGTGATCGCGATCGCGATCATCTGGGCGCTGTTCACCGAACTCACCGGCGGCGACTTCCTGACCGCGCGCAACCTGTCCAACCTGCTGCGCCAGATGGCGATCAACGGCATGGTCGCGACCGGGATGGTGTTCGTCATCATCTCCGGCGAGATCGATCTGTCGGTCGGCTCGTTGCTGGGCCTGATGGGCGGGCTGGCGGCGATCTTCGACGTCACCTACCACCTGCCGCTGTTCGTCACCATTCCGCTGGTGATGCTGCTCGGCGCCGCGGTGGGCGCGTTCAACGGCTACTGGGTGGCGTTCCTGCGCGTGCCGTCCTTCATCGTCACCCTGGCCGGGTTCCTGGCGTTCCGCGGCGTGCTGCTCGGCGTCACCGGCGGCGTGACCATCGCCCCGGTCTCCAGCGCCCTGGTCTCGGTGTCGCAGAGCTACCTGCCCGACATCGCCTGCTACGCGCTCGGGCTCCTGGTGTTCGCCACCCTGGCCTTCAGCACGCTGCGCTCGCGCGCCAAGCGCGCCCAGCACGGCCTGTCGGTGCCGTCGATGGCGGTCGATCTCGGCAAGCTCGCGGTGGCGGCGGTGGTGATCGCAGGTTTCTTCGGCATCCTCGACGCCTATCGCGGCGTGCCGCTGCCGGTGCTGATCGTGCTGGTGCTGCTCGGGCTGTTCACCGTCATGGCGCGGCGCACCGTGTTCGGCCGGCGCATCTACGCGGTCGGCGGCAATCTCGAGGCGACCCGCCTGTCGGGCGTGAACGTGCAGATGGTCAAGCTCGCGGTGTTCGCGCTGATGGGGGCGATGGCGGCGCTGGCCGGGATCGCCACCACCGCGCGCCTCGCCGCCGGGTCGCCGTCGGCCGGCACCGGCCAGGAGCTGGACGCGATCGCCGCCTGCATCATCGGCGGCACCTCGATGCGCGGCGGCGCCGGCACCGTGTTCGGCGCCCTGATCGGCGCGCTGATCATCGCCACGCTCGATAACGGCATGTCGATGCTGGGCGTCGACACCTACTGGCAGATGATCGTCAAGGGCTCGATCCTGCTGCTCGCGGTCTGGCTCGACGTGGCGACCAGCACCAAGCGCTGAGCGATCCGGCGGCAGCCGGGGCGGGCGCGCTCTCGACCGTTTCGCGGCGGCACGTCATGCTGCCGCGCATGCCGCACGCCCGACGCCTCGCCCTCCCGTTCCTTCTTGCCGCCGGGGCCGCCCACGCCGCCCCGGCCGCGCACCCTGTGCCGCCGCTGCATCTGATCGGCACCCTCGCCGTCTCGCCCGACGGCGCCCAGGTCGCGGCGCTGGAGGCCGAGCAGCCCGCCGACGAGGCGCTCGATCCGACCTGGACCATCCGCGTGCGGGCGGTGTCGGGCGGCGCCGCCCTGGTCATGCTGCGCCTGCCATGCCAGGGTCCGGAGTGCGTGCCCTCCTCCCTGGCCTGGGCGCCGGACGGCAAGCATCTTGCCTTCGTGCTGCGCCAGCCGCGCCAGACCCACCGCTTCATCTATGTCGCACCGGTCGATGGCGGCGCGGCCACGCGCGTGCTCGAGTTCGACGGCACGCTCGGCGGCCTGCGCTACGGTCCCGACGGCACGCTCGCGGTGCTGGCGACCGCCGGCGCGCACAAGGAGCCGGGCGCCACCCAGGCCGCCGCCAGGCTGTCCGGCGAGATCGGCACCGACGAGGACGAGCAGCGGATCGCCCTGGTCGCCGACAACGCGCTCGTGTTCCAGTCGCCGGCCGATCTCTACGTCTACGAATACGACTTCCAGCCCGATCCGGCAGCGCCTGCGCACCATCGTTTCGTGGCCACCGCCGCGCACGGCAACGGCGACAACAACTGGTGGACCCCCAAGCTCTACGCGCTGGAGAACCGCACCGCGCGCGTGCTCTACAGCCCGCCGCAGCGCCAGCAGCTGGCCGACCCGGTGGTGTCGCCGGACGGCAGGCAGGTGGCATTCATCGGCGGCATCATGAGCGATTTCGGCTCGACCGGCGGCGACGCGTTCCGGCTGGCGCTCGACGGGCCGCCGGCGACGCCGCCGGTGCTGCAGAACCTCACCCCCAACCTGCGCGCCAGCATCGCCTCGCTGTCGTTCCATTGCGGCGCCGGACTGGTCGCCACCGCGCTCGCCGGGCCAGACACCGAGCTGCTGCGGGTCGGCGACGGCGCCGATCCGTCGCATCCGCTGTTCGCCGCGCCGCAATATTTGTCCGGCGAGCAGCGCGGCCTGGGCATCGCCTGCGGCGGCGGCGTCGCGGCGGCGTCGGTGCAGGATTTCGTCACCGCGCCGGAGATCGTCGCCGGACCGCCCGGCCAGTTCCACCCGCTCACCCATGCCAATGCCGGCCGCGCGCCGCTGCCGGTCACGGTGCGCAGCCTGAGCTGGCGGGACGACCAGTACGACGTGCACGGCTGGCTGCTATCGCCGAAGAGCCTGTCGGATGACATGAACGGCGCCAAAAGCCCGATGATCGTCTCGATCCATGGCGGCCCGTCGGCGGCGCACGACCCGATCTACATGACGCCGCGCGACGAGACGCTGTTCCTGTTGCAGGCCGGCTACCGCGTGTTCCTGCCCAACCCGCGCGGCAGTTTCGGCCAGGGGGAGAGTTTCGCGCAGGCCAACGTGCGCGATTTCGGCCATGGCGACCTGCGTGACGTGCTGTCCGGGATCGACGCGGTGGAACGCACCGTGCCGGTCGACGATCACCGGCTGGGACTGATCGGCTACAGCTATGGCGGCTACATGACGATGTGGACCGTGACCCAGACCCGCCGCTTCCGCGCCGCCGCTGCGGGCGCCGGGATCGCCAACTGGCAATCCTATTATGGCGAGAACGGCATCGACCAGTGGATGATCCCGTTCTTCGGCGCCTCGGTCTACGACGATCCGGCGATCTACGCGCATTCCTCGCCGATCGACTTCATCCGTCAGGTGAAGACGCCGACCTTCGAGTACGTCGGCGATGCCGATGTCGAATGTCCGATGCCGCAGACCCAGGAATTCTACCACGCGCTGCACACGCTCGGCGTGCCGACCTCGTTCGTGGTCTATCCCGGGCAGGGGCACGGCATGCGCGATCCGGCCGACCGCGCCGACATCAAGAAGCGGACGCTCGCCTGGTTCGCCCGCTACCTGACGCCGTCCTAGCCGCGTCGCCGCAGCACTCAGTGCGACGCCGGCTGCACCTCGCCATCCGCCGGATAGGCCGGCATCGGCGCCGGCGGCGGCACCGCCCGGTGCGGCGTCCTGGCGAGCTGGTCGGTCATCAGCCTGACCGCGGTCTCGAGCTGGATGTCGTGATCGGTCAGGAACTCGCCCGGCACGTCCTCGACCTCGATATCGGGATCGACACCGTGATTCTCGATCACCCATTTGCCGTCCAGCCCGTACAGGCTGTGCTCGGGGACGGTGATCGATCCGCCATCGAGCAGGGTCCAGTTGCCGCGTATGCCGCGCACGCCGCCCCAGGTGCGGGTGCCGACCAGCTGGCCCAGCCCGTACTTGCGGAAATAGTACGGGAAGATGTCGCCGTCCGATGCGGAGTAGTGGTTCATGAGCACCACCTTCGGCCCGTCGAGCATTTCCTGCGGGGTCTGCTGCGCGGCGCGCTCGCGGTTGGTGCCCATGCCGACGAGCACGCGGCGCAGGCGTTCGAGCACGATCTGGTCGATGAAGCCGCCATTGTTCCAGCGATCATCGATCACCAGCGCCTGCTTGCCCAGCTGGGCATAGTACTGGCGGATGAACTGCTCCATCCCCAGGCTCTCCATGTCGGACAGGTAGATGTAGCCGACCTTGCCGCCGGAGAGCTGGTCCACCTTCTCGCGGTTGTGGCTGATCCAGTACTGCTCGCGCAGCGCCAGCTCGTTGGCCACCGGCTCGACGGTGACGTCGCGCCTGGCGCCGGTGGTGGAATTCGACACCGTGAGCGTGACCGGTCCGGACAGGCCGACGAACAGGCTGTAGGGGTCGGTCGGCGCCTTGAGTTCGACGCCGTCGACCGCCAGCAGATAGTCGCCCTCGTGCACCGCGACCCCCGGCGCCGAAAGCGGTCCGCGATAGTCGGCGCGGCTGTCGTCGCCGCGATAGATCCTGGCGAACCGGTAGCGGCCGGTGGCGGCGTCGAGCGCGTAGTCGGCGCCCAGCAGCGGCGTCGGCACCGCCGGCGTGCGGTCGGCATCGTCGCCGTTGTTGGAATAGGTGTGCGAGTTGCCGAGTTCGCCCTGGATCTCGCCGATCAGCCAGGTGAGGTCGGCGCGCGAGCCGACCAGCGGCAGCAGGGCGGCGTATCTGTCATGGATCGCCTGCCAGTCGTCGCCGTTCATCGCCGGGTTGAAGAACAGGTCGCGTTCCAGGCGCCAGGCATTGTCGAACATCTCTGCCCATTCCAGGCGCGGCTCGACCCGGGCGCGCATCTCGTCGAGCTTCAGCGTGTCGTCGTCGCCGTGGCCCGGCTTGGCGTCGGCGATGTGCCAGCTCTTGTGCAGCCCGTAGAGCACGCGCTTGCCGTCCGCCGACAGCGCGTAGCCATCGAGCCCCTCGACCACGATCTCGTCCTTGCGCCGGTCGAGATCGAACACGTGCAGCGCCGATTTCTCGCCCGGCACCGCGCCCTCGATCAGCCGGCTCGGCTGCGTCAGGTAGAATACGCGCCCGTCGCGCGCATCCATCGCCGCGATGCTGGCCGGATCGATCGGCAGCGGCACCGCGCGCTGCATCAACCCGTCGAGATCGATGTGGACCACGCCCGGCTTGGCGGCGGTGCCGGCGGCAGCCACCGGGGCGGAGGGCTTCCTGGGATGCGTGGCGGCCGGCGGCGCGGCCGGTGTCGTATCCGGGTGCGGCGCCGGCGCGCCCTCGTCGGAGCGCGGCGCGAACGGCGAGGCGGCGTTGGCATCGAGGGTGGCGACATAGATGCCGTCGGATTTCACCGTCGCGATGTTGAATTCGCTGTCGGAGAATTGCGGCAGCTCGTGACGCTCGGAGATGAAATAAAGATATTTGCCGTCGGGGGAGAAGGCGGGGTCGTGGTCGCTCGCGGTCGGCGGGCTGACGATGCTGTCCTGCCCGGCGGCGATCTCGTGCAGATGGATCTGGCGCTGCTGGTGGTCGCGCACCGTGCTGTAGGCGAGCCATTTGCTGTCCGGCGAGAACGCCGCGTCGTGGATCTCGTGCTCCGGGTCCTGGGCGATGCGTCGCGGCTCGCTGCCATCGGTCATCACCAGCCACAGCCCGTGGTTGGCGTCCGCCACCGCCAGCATGCGCCCGTCCGGCGACCAGACCGGGGTGTAGTAGAAGCCGGTCGGAAAGCGGGTGAGCAGCTTCTCCGGTCCGCCCAGCGCCGGGCGGATCGCCACCTGCTGCCCGCCATGGCCGTCGGTGGTGTAGGCGAGCATGGTGCCGTCCGGCGACCAGGCAGGATGGTCGTCGTCGGCGTTGCTGCTGCGGGTCAGGTTGCGGATCGCGCCATGTTCGGCCGGCACCGTGAAGATGTCGCCACGCGCCGAGAACGCCGCCCGCGCGCCGTTCGGCGACAGCGCGTAGTCGGTGTCCTGCGCGGTGTCCTCGGCGCGGATCGCCGCCGCCACCTTCACCCAGCGCGGCTGGACCCTGGTGCCGTCATCCGGCACGTCGACCCTTACCGGGGTCAGGCGCTGCGTGGCGAGATCGAGCGTCCAGAGCTTGCCGCCCTGCTGGAAGCTGATGACGTTGTCGCCGTAGGAGGGGAAATCGACGTCGAAATCGCTGAAGTGGGTGATCGCCGTGAACTGCTTGCTGTCGAGGTCGTAGGCCCAGATGTTGGCGCGCCGGTTCTTGTCGCGGTCGGACAGGAAATAGATCTTGCGCCCGACCCACATCGGCGAGGTGTCGGTGCCCTTCCAGTCGGTGATCCTGGTCAGCGCCTTGCTGGTGAAGTCGTAGGTGTAGACGTCCGCCGCCCGGCCGCCATCGTAGCGTTTCCAGGTGCGGAAATCGCGGAAGATGCGGGTATAGGCGATGCTGTGTCCGTCCGGACCGTAGGTCATGAAGCCGCCGCGATCGAGCGGCAGCAGGGTGGGCAGGCCGCCGGCGACCGGCACCTGGAACAGCCGCTGCACCGAGGGGTTCCAGCTGGCGCTGCGGGACAGGAACACGATGTTGCGCGAATCCGGGGTCCAGGTGACGACCATGTTGTCCGGACCCCAGCGGGTCGGCGCCTTCGCCACCACGTCGGAATGGAAGGTCAGCCGCCTGGCCTCGCCGCCCTGCGCCGGGATCACGTAGACATCCTGGTTGCCCTGGTCGGAGGCGGTGTAGGCGATCCATTTCCCGTCCGGCGAATAGCGCGGCATCAGGTCCTGGCCGGTATCGGCGGTCAGCCTGGTGGCGGTGCCGCCGGCCACCGGCACGGTCCAGAGATTGCCGTCGGCGACGAACACGATGCTGCCGGCATGGGTGTTGGGATAGCGCATCAGGGTCGGCGCGGCGGCCCGGGCGTCGGGCAGCGCCAGCGCCGTGCCGGCCAGGAGGGCGAGGGAGAAGGCGGCGCGCGACCAGAGCCGGGACAGCATTCGAGATGATCCTTCACAAGCGACGCCGATAGCAGGCCGGGCGGCTGGGCGGGTCAAGAGCGCCGGCGCCGGGGCCTTGCCGGCGCGGCGCGACTTTAGTAGGACGCATCCTGCATCAGGAGTTGGGTTGACCCCCAACGCCAACCTGCCTCCCCGGGCAAGGTGGCGTCCCGCGACGGGAGATGCGGCCGTTTCCGGCAACCAACGGGATCACGCCGCGCCTCCATTTCCGGCAAGGGTCGAACCGCTCTCAGACGGAGCCGTTCCATCGTGTTCGACGTGCTGGCCTTCCCGGATTCGTGTCACGCCACCGAGGCGCTGCTCAGCGCCCCGATCGCCACCGGCCCGCGCGACAGCACGCTGTTCCTCTGCCTCGGCCGGGTGCGCCACCTCGGGCGCTGGCGGCCGTGCGGCTGGCATCTGGCGGTGCATCACGACGAGGAGGGCGAGAGCTGGACCCATCTCTACCGGGTGCTGGCCGAGCATGGCGACCGGCTGCTGGTGCTGCTGCACCGCGCCGCGCCCGGCGAGCGGCGGGTGCGGATGGAGATGTTTTCCGGCTGGCCTCTTCCCGTCCTGGCCGGAGACTGCGAGGCTGGGTGAAATTCCGGGAAGGATTTTCGCGATGACCGCGTCCACGAACGGTCCAGCCATCGTCACGGTGACCCTGAACCCCGCGATCGACCATACCATCCGCCTGACCGAGCTGGTGCCGGGCACCGTGCACCGGGCGCGCAGTTCGGTGCGCCAAGCCGGCGGCAAGGGCGTGAACGTCGCTGGCTGCCTGTCAGACTGGCGCAAGGCCGGCGAGGCGCCGATCGTCGCCACCGGCCTGCTGGGCGGCAGCAATGCCGCCACCTTCGAGGAGTTCCTGGCCTCGAAGTCGATCGTCGACCGGTTCGTGCGCATCCCCGGCCACACTCGCAACAACATCAAGCTGCTCGACGAATCGACGCTCGACACCACCGACATCAACCTGCCGGGCCTCACCCCGCTGCCGGTGCACATGGCGCAGCTGCGCGCGGTGGTGGCGAGCGAGACGGTGCCGGGGGCGATCGTCGTGCTCTCCGGCAGCCTGCCGCCCGGCGTGGCCGGCGACGGCTATGTCGAGCTGCTGGCCTCGCTGAAGAAGGCCGGCGCCAGGGTGATCCTGGACACCGCCGGTCCGCCGCTGCGCGAGGCGCTGGCCGGTCCCGCCGAGGCGCTGCCCTGGGCGATCAAGCCGAACCAGGAGGAACTGGAAGAGGTCTCCGGCGAGAGCTTCAGCGACATCAACCACATGATCAGGGCGGCGCGGGCGATCTGCCGGCGCGGCGTCGGTCTGGTGGTGGTCTCGCGCGGCGCCGAGGGCGCGCTCTATGTCAGCGAGCGCGCGGTACTGCTGGGGCTGGCGCCGGTAATCTCCGCCGATGTCACGGTCGGCGCCGGCGACGCGCTGGTGGCCGGGCTGGTGGCGGCGCTGGCGGAGAATGCCGAGCCGGAGCACGTCGCCCGCCTGTCGCTGGCGTTCGCCGCCGCCAAGCTGGAACAGGACGGCCCGCATCTGCCGAACCGGGAGGCGGTGCTCGACCGGATGGGGCTGATGAAGATCGACCGGCTGGACGTGAAGGGCTAGGGCCGGCCCGCCCGTCCACCGGGCGGCTGGTCCGGCCCGGCAGGATCCAGCGGCAGACGGTGCAGCGCCTCCCAGGGGCCGTCCATGTAGCGCCAGAGCCGCAGCGCCACCCCCTCGGTGTCGAACGGCACGAAGCCGCGCGCCAGGTTGGACAGCAATGCTTTCGCCAGCGCCGGCTCCACCTTGTTCTGCACCGTGACGTGGGGCCGGTAGCGCTGCCGGTCCTGCGGCGTCAGCCAGTCCGAGAAGTCGCGCGCCAGGGCGTCGCGCAGCGTCTCTAGCGCCGGCGCCTGCAACCGGAACGCGACCCCGCGTCCGAGCGGGAACGGCCCCGACACCCGGACCGGGGGGCGCTCGGCCAGGCCCTGGTCGCGGAGCGCCTCCAGGCGATCGACGATGTCGGCCCTGGCGTCGCCGGGCAGGGCGTGGAACAGCGAGACGTGCGCCGGCACCAGGTTGCGCTCGGGCGGGAAATGCCGATCCCTGAGATGCTGGAACAGACCTTGCGCCGGCTCCGCCAGCGTCAGGGTCAGGATCAGCGGCGCATGGCGCGCGGCGGCAGGTTTTGCTGGCGGCTGTGCGTGTTGCGTGGCTATTTGCCCCATGGTAGACGCCCGGCAACGATCAGGCGGGCGATAAATCCGCACGAAGCGAAGGAACGCGCAAGAGTGAGTCCGGGCACCGCCATAGCGTCTCCGAGCATGCAGGCGCCGACCGGTGTTGCCGCCCGCTACGCGACCGCGCTCTACGAACTGGCCGACGAGCGCCGCGCGCTCGACGAGACCGTCGACCAGGCCGCCGCCCTGTCGCGCCTGATCGACGAGAGCCAGCCGCTGCGGGCGCTGCTCGCCGACCCGCTGCTCAGCGTCGCCGATGGCCGCCGGGCGCTCGATGCGCTGCTGCAACAGCAGGGGTTCGGGACGCTGATCCGCCATTTCGTCGGCGTGATCGTCGCCAACCGCCGCCTGTCGCGGCTGCGCGCCATCCTGGCCGGCTTCGCCAGCCTGGTCGCCGGCCGTCGCGGCGTCATCGCCGCTGAGGTGTCGAGCGCGCACCCGCTGACCGACCTGCAGCGCGCCCAGCTGCAGGCCCGCCTCGCCGACGCCGGCTATGGCCGGGTGGCGATCCAGGAGCGGGTAGATCCCGCCCTGCTCGGCGGCCTGGTGGTGCGCGTCGGCGCCAGGCTCTACGACGCCAGCCTCACATCACGCCTCGCACGCCTGCAGTACGCCATGAAGGGAGCCGCGTGATGGAAATCCGTCCCGCCGAGATTTCGGATATCCTCAAGCAGCAGATCGCGTCGTTCGACAGCGAGAGCGACATCGCCGAGACCGGCACCGTGCTCTCGGTCGGCGACGGCATCGCCCGCGCCTACGGCCTGCAGAACGTCATGTACGGCGAGATGGTGACGTTCCCGTCCGCCGGCGTGCGCGGCATGGCGCTCAATCTCGAGAGCGACAATGTCGGCATCGTCATCTTCGGCGACGACCGGGCGATCCGCGAGGGCGACACCGTCAGCCGCACCGGCACCGTGGTCGACGTGCCGGTCGGCCGCGGCCTGCTCGGGCGCGTGGTGGACGGGCTCGGCAACCCGATCGACGGCAAGGGCCCGCTGGCCGACGTCGAGCGCCGGCGCGCCGAGGTCAAGGCGCCCGGCATCATGCCGCGGCAGTCGGTGTCCGAGCCGATGCAGACCGGCATCAAGTCGATCGACAGCCTGGTGCCGATCGGACGCGGCCAGCGCGAGCTGATCATCGGCGACCGCCAGACCGGCAAGACCGCGATCATCCTGGACAGCTTCATCGCCCAGAAGCCGGTGAACGCGCTGGGCGACGACAAGAAGTCGATGTACTGCATCTATGTCGCGATCGGGCAGAAGCGCTCGACGGTGGCGCAGATCGTGCGCACGCTCGAGGAGAACGGCGCGATGGAGTATTCCATCGTCGTCGCCGCGACCGCGTCCGATCCGGCGCCGATGCAGTATCTGGCGCCCTATACCGGCGCCGCGATGGGCGAGTATTTCCGCGACAACGGCATGCACGCGCTGATCGCCTATGACGACCTGTCCAAGCAGGCGGTGGCCTATCGCCAGATGTCGCTGCTGCTGCGCCGCCCGCCGGCCCGCGAGGCCTATCCCGGCGACGTGTTCTACCTGCATTCCCGCCTGCTGGAGCGGGCGGCGAAGATGTCCGATGCGTTCGGGGCCGGTTCGCTGACGGCGCTGCCGGTGATCGAGACCCAGGCCGGCGACGTGTCGGCCTATATCCCGACCAACGTGATCTCGATCACCGACGGGCAGATCTTCCTCGAGACCGAACTGTTCTTCAAAGGCATCCGCCCGGCGGTCAATGTCGGCGGCTCGGTCTCGCGGGTCGGCTCGGCGGCGCAGATCAAGGCGATGAAGCAGGTCGCCGGCAAGATCAAGCTGGAGCTGGCGCAGTATCGCGAGATGGCGGCGTTCTCGCAGTTCGCGTCGGATCTCGACGCCGCCACCCAGAAGCAGCTGGCCCGCGGCGCGCGCCTGACCGAGCTGCTGAAGCAGCCGCAGAACACGCCGTACCCGGTGCAGGAGCAGGTGGTGGTGCTGTTCGCCGGCACCCGCGGCTTCCTCGACGGCGTGCCGGTGGAGAAGGTCACCGCCTACGAGCGCCAGCTGCTGTCCGAGCTGCGCGCTGGCGGCAGCGCCATCCTCGACTCGATCCGCGACCAGCGCGAGATCAAGAAGGAGACCGAGGAGCAGCTGACCGGCTTCCTGACCGACTTCAGCCGCCGCTTCCAGGCCTGACCGCTTCATGCCCTCGCTGAAGGACCTCAAGGCGCGCCTGACCAGCGTGAAGTCGACGCGCAAGATCACCAGCGCGATGAAGATGGTCGCCGCCGCCAAGCTGCGCCGGGCGCAGACCCGGGCCGAGGCGGCGCGGCCCTATGCCGAGGCGATGCAGCGCATGCTGGCGGCGCTGGCCAGCAGCATGGCCGGCCGCGCCGGGGCGCCGAAGCTGCTCGCCGGCACCGGCCGCGACCAGACCCATCTGATCCTCTCCGTCACCAGCGATCGCGGCCTGGCCGGCGGCTTCAACGCCAATATCGGCCGCGCCACCCGCCGTCTGGTCGAGCGGCTGCGCGGCGAGGGCAAGACCGTCCGGCTGCTGCCGATCGGCCGCAAGGGCGCGGACTACCTGGCGCGGGAATATCGCGATTCCATCGTCGAGCGTCTCCCCGGCTCGGCCGGCAAGGACGTGGCGTTCTCCGCCGCAGAGGCGATCGGCGCCAGGATCACCGAGATGGTGGAGCGCGGTGAGGTCGACGTGGTGACGCTGGTGTTCAACCGCTTCAACAACGTGATGTCGCAGACCCCGACCGAGATCCAGCTGGTGCCGCTGGCGTTGCCCGGCAACGACAACGAGGACCGCAACGCCGCGATCGGCGATGCGAGCTACGAGTTCGAGCCGGACGAGGAGACCATCCTGGCCCGGCTGCTGCCGCGCAACCTGCAGATCCAGATCTACCGCGCGATGCTCGAGAGCGCCGCCGGCGAGCAGGGGGCGCGCATGACGGCGATGGACAGCGCCACCCGCAACGCCGGCAAGGCGATCGACCAGCTGACGCAGAAATACAACCGCACCCGTCAGGCCAACATCACCAAGGAACTGATCGAGATCATTTCCGGCGCCGAAGCCGTCTGATCCCGTTTCGCAGGAGCTGTAACCATGTCCACCACGCTTGAGGCTCCTGCCGCGAACCAGGGCCGTAACATCGTCGGCCGCGTCACCCAGGTTAAGGGTCCGGTGGTCGACGTGCAGTTCGAGGGCGAGCTGCCGTTCATCCAGAGCGCGCTGACCTGCCGCATCGGCGACATGACGCTGGTGCTGGAAGTCGCCCAGGAGATCGGCGAGCGCGAGGTGCGCTGCATCGCCATGGACACCACCGACGGGCTGGTGCGCGGCACCGAGGTGCGCGACACCGGCGCGCCGATCACGGTGCCGGTCGGCCCCGGCACGCTCGGCCGCATCCTCAACGTGATCGGCGAGCCGATCGACGAGCGCGGCCCGGTGCAGGCGACCAAATACTACCCGATCCACCGCGACGCGCCCTCGTTCGAGGACCAGGCCGCCTCGTCGGAGATCCTCGTCACCGGCATCAAGGTCGTCGATCTGCTGTGCCCGTATCTCAAGGGCGGCAAGATCGGCCTGTTCGGCGGCGCCGGCGTCGGCAAGACGGTGCTGATCCAGGAGCTGATCAACAACATCGCCAAGGCGCATGGCGGCGTGTCGGTGTTCGCCGGCGTCGGCGAACGCACCCGCGAGGGCAACGACCTCTATTACGAGATGATCGATGCCGGCGTGATCAAGCTCGGCGACGACACCACAGAAGGCTCCAAGGTGGCGCTGGTCTACGGCCAGATGAACGAGCCGCCGGGCGCGCGCGCCCGCGTCGCGCTGTCGGGCCTGTCGCTGGCGGAGTATTTCCGCGACGAGGAAGGCCAGGACGTGCTGTTCTTCGTCGACAATATCTTCCGCTTCACCCAGGCCGGCTCCGAAGTGTCGGCGCTGCTCGGGCGCATCCCGTCGGCTGTGGGCTACCAGCCGACGCTGGCCACCGACATGGGCGCGCTGCAGGAGCGGATCACCTCGACCAAGAAGGGGTCGATCACCTCGGTGCAGGCGATCTACGTCCCCGCCGACGACCTGACCGATCCGGCGCCCGCGACCTCGTTCGCGCATCTGGACGCGACCACGGTGCTGAACCGCTCGATCGCCGAACTCGGCATCTATCCGGCGGTCGATCCGCTGGACAGCACCTCGCGCTCGCTCGACCCGAAGATCGTCGGCGAGGAGCACTACCAGGTCGCGCGCGACGTGCAGCGCATCCTGCAGAGCTACAAGTCGCTGCAGGACATCATCGCCATCCTCGGCATGGACGAGCTGTCCGAGGACGATAAGCAGACCGTGGCCCGCGCGCGTCGCATCCAGCGCTTCCTGAGCCAGCCGTTCCACGTCGCCGAGGTGTTCACCGGCGCGCCCGGCAAGCTGGTCTCGATCGAGGACACGGTGCGGTCGTTCAAGGAGATCGTCGCCGGCCAGCATGACGATCTGCCGGAAGGCGCCTTCTACATGGTCGGCTCGATCGACGAGGCGATCGAGAAGGCCAAGAAGATGAAAGAAAAGGGCTAGTCCCATGCCCGTCGACGTCGAGATCGTCAGCCCGGAGAAGCGCCTGTTGTCGCGCGCCGTCGACATGGTGGTGATGCCCGGCTCGGAGGGCGATCTCGCCGCGATGCCCGACCACGCGCCGATGATCGTGCTGCTGCGTGGCGGGGTGGTGTCGCTGCATGAGGGCGGCCGGGTGACCGACTGCTTCTTCGTCGCCGGCGGCTTCGCGGAGATCACCGCCGAGCGCTGCACCATCCTGGCCGACAGCGCGGTGCCGGTCGGCGAATTGTCGCGCGCCGAGGGCGAGACCCGGCTGCAAGAGGCCGAACAGGCCTACGAGGCCGCCGACAAGGCCGACGTGCCGGCGCTGGAGCCGCTGCTCGACCGGCTGCAATCGGCACGCGCCTGGATCGAGACCGCCGACGCCGGCTAGCCGGCAGGCGGGCGGCTCCCGGTCGCTGGTCAGCAGTTCTCCGCGGCGTCGAGCCCGGCCAGGAACAGCGTCACGCCGCGACGCAGATGCGCCTCGAACTGCGGTTCGTCGTCGCCGCCACGGGGCCGCTTGCCGGTCAGCGCCGAGAGCATCGGTTCGGCGATGGTCAGCCCGAACACCAGTCGCGCCCGCGCCTCGTGATCGCCGCGCGGCAACCTGCCGGATGCGGCCTCGTCGGCGAACCATTGCTCCAGCGCGTAGATGTCGCGCTCGGTGCGGATCCGCTCGAAGCTGCTGGCGATCACGCTGGCGTCGCCCTGTCCGATGACGACCAGCCTGATCAGCCCGATCCGCTCCGGCTGCAGCAACGCCCGGCCCAGCGTCAGCAGCAGACGCGTCAGACGCTCGTGCTGCGGCAGGCCGGACGGGATCTCCGGGATCGGGATGTCGAAGATCCGCTCGCCCAGCAGCCCGTCGAACAGCGCCAGCTTCGACGGGTAGATCTGGTAGAGCGTCTTCTTCGACATGCCGGCTTCGAGCGCGATCGTGTCCATCGTCGCCGCGGCATAGCCGTTGGCGAGGAAGATCCGGGCCGCCGCGTCGAGCAGGCGGCGTTGCCGCTCGGTATCGGACAGGCAGGCATGGCGCGGCATGGGCGATCACCTGGTGGCAAGGGTTGGGCGCAAATCTCTGCCACTCGATCTGCTTTCGGCCTCGGACGGCACGCCGCCCGCCGTCGGCTATAGCCCGGTTGACGGTGGTACGGAAACCCAATAGTTTCCATATCGGAAACCGAGCAGTTTTCTCATGAAAGACCGCGCCCGATGATCGCCAGCCACCGCGCCCCCCTGTTGGCGGCGATGCTGCTCGCCCTGCCTCTGGCCGGCTGCGGCAAGAAGCAGGAGCAGAAGCCGGCCCAGGGCCCGGCGCAGGTCGACTACGTCACCTTGCGCGCGGCGCCGGTGACGCTGTCCACCACGCTGCCGGCCCGGCTTACCGCGCATCGGATCGCCGACATGCGGCCGCAGGTCAACGGGGTGATCCTCAAGCGCCTGTTCACCGAGGGCGACATGGTCCATGCCGGGCAGCAGCTCTACCAGATCGACCCCAGGCCCTACGAAGCCAGCCTGGCGAGCGCCAAGGCGACCCTGGCGAAGGCCAGGGCGGCGGTCGTCTCCGCGCAGAACACGGTCAACCGCTACCGGCCGCTGGCGCGGGCGTTCGCGGTCAGCAGGCTCGATCTCGACAATGCGGTCGCCACGCTCGGACAGGACCAGGCCGACGTGGCCAGCGGCGAGGCCTCGGTGCAGACCGCGTCGATCAATCTGAGCTACACGCGCATGTATGCGCCGATCTCCGGCCGCACCGGCCGCTCCTCGGTGACCGAAGGCGCGCTGGTGACGCAGAACCAGACCGAGTCGCTGGTGACCATCACCGAACTCGACCCGATCTATGTCGATGCGACCGAGGACAGCAACACGGTCCTGCGCCTGAAGCGCGAGTTCGCCGCCGGCACCCTGAAACGCGCCGGCAACGGCGGCGCTGAGGTCAAGCTCGCGCTCGACGACGGCAGCGATTATGCGCAGACCGGGCAGCTGCTGTTCTCCGAGGTGAGCGTGGACCAGACCACCGGCTCGGTCACGCTGCGCGCCCTGTTCCCGAATCCGGACGGGTTGCTGCTGCCGGGCATGTTCGTGCGCGAAACCATCGAGGAAGGGGTGCGCCAGAACGCCATCCTGGTGCCGCAGCGTGGCATCACCCACAACCAGCATGGCGACGCCACCGCGATGGTGCTCGGCGCCGACAACAAGGTTTCGATCCGGGTGGTGGCGACCGACCGCGCGATCGGCACCGACTGGCTGATCGCCAAGGGGCTGGGTGCCGGCGACAAGGTGCTGGTCGGCGGGCTGCAGAACGTGCATCCGGGCGACACGGTGCAGCCGCGCGAGGTGGTGGTCGACGCGACCAGGGTCGAGCCGGTGGCGCCCGGCTCCGCGCAGCCGGCAGCCGCCGCGCCGGCGCATTAGGGGTCCGGTCCGATGTCGCGTTTCTTCATCGACCGCCCGGTGTTCGCCTGGGTGCTGGCGATCATCATGATGATCGGCGGCGCCATCTCGGTCTCCACGCTGCCGATCGCGCAATATCCCTCGATCGCGCCGCCCGCGGTGTCGATGACCGTGACCTATCCCGGCGCCTCCGCGGAGACGGTGCAATCGACGGTGGTCCAGGTCATCGAGCAGCAGCTCTCCGGCATCGACCATCTGCTCTATTTCAGTTCCGAGAGCGACAAGGACGGCTCGGTCACCATCACCCTGTATTTCGCCCAGGGCACCAACCCGGACATCGCGCAGGTGCAGGTGCAGAACAAGCTGCAGCTCGCCGAGCCGAGACTGCCGACGGTGGTGCAGCAGCAGGGCATACGCGTCGCCAAGGCCACCAAGAACTTCCTGCTGATCGCCGGCTTCGTGTCCACCGACGGCAGCATGGACACGTCCGACATCTCCAACTTCGTCGCCTCCAAGGTCCAGGATCCGCTCAGCCGCACTGCCGGCGTCGGCGACTTCCAGCTGTTCGGCACCGAATACGCGATGCGGATCTGGCTCGATCCCGCCAAGCTGAATGCCTACGCGCTGACCACCCAGGACGTCACCACCGCGATCGAGGCGCAGAACGTGCAGGTCGCGGCCGGCGAACTCGGCGGTCTGCCGTCGGTCTCAGACCAGCAGCTCAACGCCACCATCATCGGCCCGTCCTACCTCAGCACCGCGGAGGAGTTCGGCAAGATCCTGGTCCGGGTGACGCAGTCGGGCGCGCGGGTCAGGATCAGCGATCTCGGTCACGTGGCGCTCGGCGCCGAGCAGCTGTCGATCGTCACCCGCTACAACGACAAGCCGGCCTCCGGCATCGCGGTCAAGCTGGCCAGCGGCGCCAACGCGCTCGATACCGTGACGGCGGTCAAGCAGACCATCGAGCGGTTGCGGCCGACCTTTCCGCCCGGCCTCGACGTGGTCTATCCGTACGACACCTCGCCGTTCGTCAGGCTGTCGATCCATGACGTGGTCGAGACGCTGCTGATCGCGATCGGCCTCGTCTTCATCATCATGTTCATCTTCCTGCAGAACTTCCGCGCCACCCTGATCCCGACCATCGCCGTGCCGGTGGTGCTGATGGGCACCTGCGCCGTGCTCGGCCTGGCCGGCTACTCGATCAACACCCTGACCATGTTCGGCATGGTGCTGGCGATCGGCCTGCTGGTCGATGACGCGATCGTCGTGGTCGAGAATGTCGAGCGGGTGATGGAGGAGGATGAGAGCCTGACGCCCAGACAGGCCGCCCGCGTCTCGATGGACCAGATCACCGGCGCGCTGATCGGCATCGCGCTGGTGCTGTCGGCGGTGTTCCTGCCGATGTCGTTCTTCGGCGGCTCCACCGGCGTCATCTACCGCCAGTTCTCCATCACCATCGTCTCCTCGATGGTGCTCTCGGTCGCCACCGCGCTGATCCTCACGCCCGCCCTGTGCGCGACCATCCTGCGCCGGCCGGACCCGAACGCGCGCAAGCGCGGTTTCTACGGCTGGTTCAACCGCGGCTTCGAGCGCGGCGCGCGCTTCTACATCCGTGGCGTCGGCCTGCTGATCCGGCTGCGCTGGATCGCCATGCTGGGCTTTGCCGGCATCGTCGCGGTGATGGCGCTGCTGTTCCTGAGCATTCCGGGCGGCTTCCTGCCGGACGAGGACCAGGGCGTGATGTTCGTGCAGATCACCACGCCGCCCGGGGCCACCGCGAACCGCACCCAGCAGGTGCTCGACGACGTCACGCACTATCTGCTGACCGACGAGCATGCGGTGGTGAACGGCGTGTTCGAGGTCAACGGGTTCGGTTTCGCCGGGCGCGGCCAGACCTCTGCGCTCGCCTTCGTCAATCTCAAGCCCTGGGACACGCGTCCTGGCGCGAACGGCACCGTGCAGGCGCTGGCCGGGCGGTCGATGCGCCATTTCGCCGCGATCCGCGACGCGCAGGTGTTCGCCTTCATCCCGCCCGCGGTGCTGGAACTCGGCAACGCGACCGGTTTCGACTTCGAACTCAAGGACAACGCCAATCTCGGCCATGCGGCGCTGATGGCGGCGCGCAACCAGCTGCTCGGCATGGCGGCGCAGGATCCGATGCTGACCGGGGTGCGCCCGAACGGCCTGAACGACGAGCCGCAATACCGCATCACGATCGATCGCGAGAAGGCGGCGGCGCTGGGCATCACCCTGTCCGACATCAACACCCAGCTCGGCTCTGCCTGGGGCTCGTCCTACGTCAACGACTTCATCGCCGACGGCCGCATCAAGCGCGTCTACATCCAGGGCATCGACGAGGCGCGCATGCTGCCGAGCGATTTCGACAAATGGTATGTGCGCAACGGCGTCTCCTCCTCGTCCTCGTCGTCGGGCACCAGCACCACCGTCGGCACGCAGTCGCAGATGGTGCCGTTCACGAGCTTCTCGAAGGGCGACTGGATCTACGGGTCGCCGAAGCTCGAACGCTACAACGGCGTCTCCTCGGTCGAACTGCTCGGCAGCCCGGCGGCCGGGCAGAGCAGCGGCGTGGCGATGATGGAGATGGAGAAGCTCGCGGCCAGGCTGCCGGCCGGCATCGGCTACGAATGGACCGGCCTGTCCTACGAGGAGCAGGCGGCAGGCTCGCAGACGACGCAGCTCTACGCGCTGTCGCTGATCGTGGTGTTCCTGTGCCTGGCGGCACTCTACGAAAGCTGGTCGATCCCGACCGCGGTGATCCTGGTGGTGCCGCTCGGCATTCTCGGCGTGGTGCTGGCCACCACCCTGCGCGGCCTGTCGAACGATGTCTATTTCCAGGTCGGGCTGCTGACCACGATCGGCCTCGCCGCCAAGAACGCGATCCTGATCGTCGAATTCGCCAAGGCGAACTTCGATGCCGGGCAGGGGCTAGCACAGGCCGCCACCGATGCGGCGCGGCAGCGGCTGCGGCCGATCCTGATGACGTCGCTCGCCTTCATCCTCGGCGTGCTGCCGCTGGCGCTCTCCACCGGTGCCGGTTCCGGCTCGCAGAATGCGATCGGCACCGCCGTGGTCGGCGGCATGCTGTCGGCCACCTTCCTGGCGATCTTCTTCGTGCCGCTGTTCTTCGTGCTGGTGCTGTCGCTGTTCAGGGTCAAGCCCGGCCGTCCCGGCGAGGTGCGCGACGAACCCGGCCAGCTGGCATCGGAGGGCCGGGCATGAACCGTTCGCGCGCGCCGATCGCCGCGCTGCTGGCAGCCGGCAGCCTGTCCGCCTGCACCCTGGCGCCGCCTTATCGGCAACCCGCGCTGCCGGTAGCGGCCGCCTATCCGGTCGGCGCCGGCGGGTCGTCGTTCCCGGTCTCCGCCGATGCGCTCGGCTGGCGCGACTTCTTCGTCGATCCGCGCCTGCAGCGGCTGATCGCGCTGTCGCTGCGCGAGAATCGCGACCTGCGCACCGCCATCCTCGACGTCGCGCAATCGCAGGCGCAGTTCAGGGTGCAGCGCGCCGATCTGTTCCCGAGCATCAGCCTGACCGGATCGGGCACCTACGAGGGGCTGAGCAACAGCGGCCTGGTCAGCACCGGCGGCACCAGCGGCGTCTCGACCGGCTCCAGCGCCACCACCGGTTCGACCGCGAGCACCGGCACCACCACCACCACGAGCGCCGGCGCCACCGGCACCGGCAGCGCCAGTTCGGTCACCGCATCGGGGCTGAGCGGCGGCACCTTCCGCTATTTCACCGCCGGTGTCGGCTTCTCCTCCTACGAACTCGACCTGTTCGGCCGCCTGCGCTCGCTGACCAGGGAGACCTTCGAGGCCTATCTGGCGCAGGCGGAGAACCGGCGCGCCGAGCAGCTCACCGTGATCTCGACGGTGGCGAGCGACTACATCGCGGTGCTGTCGGACCAGGCGCTGCTCGCGGTGACGCAGGAGACGCTGCGGGCGCAACGCGACACGGTGCGGCTGACGCAGGCGGAATTCGATCACGGCGCCACCACCCTGCTGACGCTGCGGCAGGCGCAGACCTCGGTCGCCACCGCCGAGGCCAACCTCGCCCAGTACCAGCGCCAGCTCGTCACCGACCAGGATGCCTTGCAGCTGGCGATCGGCGCGCCGCTGCCCGACGACCTGCCGCCGGCGGCGCCGCTCGGCGCCCAGACGCTGGATGTCGATCTGCCGGCCGGCCTGCCGTCCGACCTGCTGACGCGCCGGCCGGACATCCTCAAGGCGGAGCATACGCTGCGCAGCGCCTACGCCGATATCGGCGCGGCGCGGGCGGCGTTCTTTCCGCAGATCACCCTGACCGCCACCGACGGGTTGCAGAGCTTCAAGCTCTCGCAGCTGTTCACCGCCGGCGCCACCACCTGGACCTTCTCGCCGCAGATCACGGTGCCGATCTTCACCTGGGGCAAGAACCGCGCCACGCTCGACCTCTCCAAGATCCAGAAGGATCTCGACGTCGCCGCCTACGAGAAGACCATCCAGACCGCGTTCCAGGAGGTCGCCGACGCGCTCGCCGCCCGCGCCACCTATGTCGAGCAGGTGCGCGCGCAGCAGGCCAATGTCGACGAATCCGCGGACTACTACCGGCTGGCCAAGATGCGGTTCGATGCCGGGGTGGACCCGTTCCTGACCACGCTGGACGCGCAGCGCACGCTCTACAGCGCCCGGCAGAGCCTGGTCGGCGTGCGCGAGACGCAGTTGCAGAACCTGGTGACGCTGTATCGCGCGCTCGGCGGCGGCTGGAAAGAAAAGACCGCCGCCGGCGCCCCTAGCGTGCGACGCGCGCCAGGCTGAGGCAGGCGGCCAGGGCGGCGAGGCCGGCGCCGGCCAGCAGGTCGGTGGTCTGGGTGTGCGCCGGCAGCAGCCTGAAGCTGATCGCCGCCAGGCTGGCGCCCACCGTGGTGCCGGTCAGCCGTGCCGTCGCCAGCATGCCGCCGGCGGCGCCGGCCCGCTCGCGCGGCGCGGTGCTCAGCATCAGCCGGTTGTTCGGCGACTGGAACAGCCCGAAACCGGCGCCGCAGACCGCCATGCGCCAGACGATGTCGGCGACCGAGGGCTGGTCCGGCAGCGTCGCCATCAGCGTCAGCCCCACGGCCAGGATCGCCATCCCGGCGCCGCCCAGCAGCGCCGGCGAGAGCCGGTCCGACAGCCGCCCGGCCAGCGGCCCCAGCAGACCGACCGCGACCGGCCACGGCGTCATCAGCAGCCCGGTCTGCACCTGGTCGCGGTGCAGCGCGTTCTCGAAATGGAACGGCAGCACCAGGAACGCCATCGAGAACGCGGCGAAGGCGCAGACCGAGCCGGCGACCGAGAGCGCGAACCGCCTGATGCGCAGCAGATCGACCGGGATCAGCGGCCGGGTCGCGGTCCTGGCGCGCCGGAGCAGCACGATGCCGGCCAGCGCCGCGGCCAGCATCGCGGCGGCGCCGGCCAGCCTCTCGCCGCCGGCGGTGGTGAGCCAGTCCACGCCGATGAAGAACAGCCCGAACACCAGCATGTTCAGCGCCGCACTGGTCCAGTCGAACGCGGCGCGCGACCGCTCCGAGGCCGGCAGCGAGCGGGAGGCCAGCACCATGTTCACCAAGCCGAACGGCACGTTGACCGCGAACAGCCATTCCCAGCGCCCGGCGGCCAGGATCGCGGCGGCGATGCTGGGCCCGAGCGCGCCGGCGATCGACACCACCAGCGCGTTCAGCCCGACCCCGCGCCCGAGCCTGGCCAGCGGGTAGATGTGGCGCACCAGCGCGCCGTTGACGCTCATGATCCCGGCCGCGCCCAGCCCCTGGAAGATCCTTGCCGCCACCAGCGCCGGCAGGCTGTGCGACAGCGCGCAGGCCAGCGAGCCGGCGGTGAACAGCGCCAGGCCGGCCGCATAGACGCGGCGATAGCCGATGATCTCGCCGAGCGAGGCCAGCGGCAGCAGGCTGACGACCACGGCGAGCTGGTAGGCATTGACCACCCAGACCGAGGCGGCCGGGGCCGCGTGCAGCTGCCGGGCGATCGCGGGCAGGGCGATGTTGGCGACCGAGCTATCCAGCACCGCCATGGTGATGCCGATCGCGATCGACAGCATCGCCAGCGCGCGTTGCGGTTGCGGCAGGCCGTCCTGCGGCGGTGACTGGGACATGCGGGCTCCGGTGGACGATCCTGGCCGGAGCGGTCTCGCGCAGACCGGCCATCGCGGCAAGGCCGACCAGCAGTGCTGCGGCCATGTACCAGGCCGGCGCGACCGGGTCGCCGGTGGCGACGATCAGCCACGACATCACGAACTGCGCCGAGCCGCCGAACAGCGCGATCGAGGCGGCATAGATCAGCGACAGGCCGCCGGAGCGGATCGCCTTCGGCAGCGCCTCGACAATCACCACCATGGTCGAGACCGTCGACAGGGTCGAGCAGCAGCCCAGGATCGCGGCGGCGGCGTAGAGCGCCGCCGGCGACCTGAACCGCGCCAGCAGCTCGAAGCACGGCACCACCAGCAGCAGCAGCACGCAGGCCGGCACGATCAGCAAAGGCTTGCGGCCGAGCCGGTCCGACAGCCAGCCGCCCAGCGGGTCGCAGACCACGCCTGCGAGCCCGACCACGATGGTCGCGCCGAATGCCAGCCGGCTCGGCATCGCCAGCGTGGTGACCGCGTAGGTGGTGAGATAGGTCAGCGTGTAGTTGCTGATGGTGGCGCTGGCCAGCAGGGCGATGCCGAGCAGGGCGATCCGCGTGACCCCGGCCGCGCCGTCCGGTCCGGCCGCCGGCGCGATGGCGTCGGGCTGGTGCAGCGTCTCGGCGAGCCGGCGCCGCAGCAGCAGCCCGAACGGCACGATCGCGATGCCCGGCAGCAGGGCCAGCCGCCAGCCCCAGTCCCGCAGCGCGGCGTCGTCGAGCAGGCTCGACAGCAGCAGCCCGACCAGGCCGGCGGCCAGCACCGACAGGTCGGCGGTCATCGGCTGGATCGCGGCATGCAGCCCGCGCCGCAGCCGGGGCGCGCTCTCGATCAGCAACGCGGTGCTGGGCCCGACCTCGCCGCCGACCGCGAAGCCCTGCAGCATGCGGAACGACACCGCCAGGATCGGCGCGGCGATGCCGATGCGGGCGAAGGACGGGGTCAGCGCCAGGCCGGCCGTGGCCAGGCCGATCAGCGCGCAGGACAGCACCATCGCCGGTCTGCGGCCGCGGCGATCGCCGATCCGCCCGATCACCCAGGCGCCGAGCGGCCGGGTCAGGAAGCCGGCGCCGAACGTCGCCAGCGCCGCCAGCAGGCTGGCCTGCTGCGACAGCGACGGGAAGAAGGTGCGGCCGATCTGCACCGCGAAGAAGGCGTAGGTGACGAAATCGTAGAACTCGAGCGCGTTGCCGATCGCCACCGCGACGAGCTGCCGGCCGGGAGATGTCGTGCCGCGCATCGCCGCCGGTCCGCCTCGCCTGGTTGCAAACGCGCGCCAGCGTCCAAGGCGGCGCAACCGCCGGCCTTTCCGGACGCTGCCAGACGATGACGCATCCTGTCGAGAATGTCTGGGATTATCCGCGGCCGCCGGCGCTGCAGCCGGTGGGCCTGCCGGTGCGGATCATTTTCGCTGGCCAGGAGATCGCCAGCACCGACGCCGCGCTGCGGGTGCTGGAGACCAGCCATCCGCCGGTCTACTACCTGCCACCGGACGCGTTCGCGCCGGGCGTGCTGCGCCCTGCCGGCGGCGGCAGCTTCTGCGAATGGAAAGGCGTCGCCCGCTACTGGACGGTCGCCGCCGGCGGCCGGCTCGCCGAACGCGCCGGCTGGAGCTATCCCGACCCGACCGCCGCGTTCGCGGCGCTGCGCGACCATGTCGCGGTCTATGCCGCGCCGATGGATGCGTGCCATGTCGGCGACGAGATCGCCACGCCGCAGCCGGGCGGTTTCTATGGCGGCTGGATCACCAGCTGGGTGCGCGGCCCGTTCAAGGGCGGTGCTGGAAGTGCCGGCTGGTAGGCGCGGACCCGCCCGCTAGCCGCGGCCGCGATAGCCCGGCACGTCCTGGTCGGGGATCCAGACGCCGTCCGGCGGCGTGCCGGTCTGCCAGAACACGTCGATCGGCATGCCGCCGCGCGGATACCAGTAGGCGCCGATCCGCAGCCAGACCGGTGCGAGCAGGTCGGTCAGCGCCGTCGCCACCTGGATCGAACAGGCCTCATGGAAGGCGCCATGGTTGCGAAAGCTGGTCAGGAACAGCTTCAGCGACTTGCTCTCGACGATCCATGCCGCCGGCACGTAGTCGATCACCAGATGCGCGAAATCCGGCTGCCCCGTCACCGGGCACAGCGAGGTGAATTCCGGCGCGGTGAACCGGACCAGGTAGCGCCGCCCGGGATGCGGCGACGGCACACGCTCCAGGACCGCCTGCTCCGGGCTCGCCGGCGCCGCGGTCTGGCGGCCGAGCTGGGTCAGCCCGCCCGGCAAATCGCCCGGTCCTGGTTCGCTCATGCGCCTGCTCCTGTCACGCGATGCTCATGTCGGCGCGCCGCCACCAGCCGTCGGGCCGCGACGGCAGCAGCGACAGCGCATCGGCAGTCAGGCTGACGGCGTTGGTCGGCGTCTCCTGCAGGGTCAGCGACACGCAGCGCAGCAGCCCGCCATCGTCGGCCAGCATCGCCGAGAGTTTGGCCAGCAGCAGCCCGGCCATCAGCTCGGTGGTCGGATCGCCCGGCGTCACCACGATACGCGCCGCCCGCGCCGGCTCGTGCGCGCGGAACCAGCCCAGCAGCGGGTCGCCGTCCGCCAGCTGCAGCGCGTGGTCGAGCCTGGTATCGACGAAGCGGTGCCAGCGGCCCTTGGCCTGCTCGAACGAGACCGGCATGTTGGCGAGCCCGTCGAGCGGCATCGGCTCCGTCAGCGCCAGATGCACGGTGACGCACTCGTTATGGCCGTGCGGCAGCGCGCAGGCTTCCGAGGCGCCGGCGATCAGCCGGTGGCCCATCGAGAAGCGGCGGGTGAAGCGCAGCTCAAGCATGCGGCGGCGACGGGTTGCGATACTGCGCCCAGCCGCGGCGGCGCAGCTCGCAGGCCGGACAGTCGCCGCAGCCCATGCCCCACTCATGCGCGTGGCTGCGATCGCCGAGATAGCAGCTATGGCTCTCATCGCGGATCAGCCCGACCAGATCGGCCCCGCCCAGCTGCTCGGCCAGGTGCCAGGTCTCCGCCTTGTCGCGCCACATCAGCGGCGTGTGCAGCACGAACCGGCTGCGCATGCCCAGATTGAGCGCCACCTGCAGCGCCTTGATGGTGTCGTCGCGGCAGTCCGGATAGCCGGAATAGTCGGTTTCGCACATGCCGGCGACGATGTGGCGCAGCCCGCGACGCATCGCCAGCGCGGCGGCGAAGGTCAGGAACAGCAGGTTGCGGCCCGGCACGAAGGTGTTGGGCAGGC